>JAGOMX010000094.1 GCA_017993335.1 Alphaproteobacteria bacterium
CTTCTGTTGTGCCGCCTCCGATGTCGACTACCATGGATCCTGTTGGCTCGGTGACGGGCAGGCCTGCACCAATTGCGGCCGCCATAGGTTCTTCGACAAGGAATACGCGCCTGGCGCCAGCGCTTTCCGCGGATTCTTGAATGGCCCGGCGTTCGACGGCTGTTGAGCCAGAGGGTACGCAAATGACAACCTGAGGACTAACAAAGCTGCGCCGGTTATGAACCTTTTGAATGAAGTGTTTAATCATTTCTTCCGCCACTTCAAAGTCCGCAATAACACCTTCACGTAAAGGGCGTATAGCGTGAATATTTCCGGGTGTTCTGCCCACCATCAGTTTTGCTTCTTCACCAACCGCTAAAACCTTTTTATTGCCTTTGTGAGTGGTTGTTGCCACGACAGATGGCTCGTTTAATACAATCTCGCCCCCGCGCAGACATACCAGAGTGTTGGCTGTGCCTAAATCAATACCCATATCGGAAGAAAAATACCCCAGTAGCTTAGCGAACATAATAATAACCCCTCATAATGTGGCTCGTGAAACTCATTAGCTCCTTTTTACGATACCTTTGGCCCTGCGTCCAGCGGTTTATTATGCCTTGAGGCTTAAAAACTGAATATTTTATCGGCGTTGTACAGCCAAAGAATTTTCTGAATTATAAACAGAGATGATTTGTTGGCCGAAAATACTAATCCATATTAAAGTCATCATGCTTAAACTGGCAATAATCGCAAAATACGAAACCCAATCCGTGTGATCCGCTAGCCAGCCAGCACCTATCGATAAGCCTATGCGTGAAAAAGAACAAAACGAGGACAATATAGCAAAATGTGTGGCTGTATTGGGCTGCTGGCAGAGAGTGGATAGATAGGAAATCAGGGCGGTAGCGCTAATTCCACAGGCGAAATTCTCTAATCCCATCGTCATAATAAGGAAGTGTGTGTTGTGGCCTAGATGGGCTTGAATCATAAACATTATGCAAGACAAAACCATCAAAGACGTGCTCAACGTTAAATTAAAAATAGCCGTTTGGCGCATTTGCAGCATACCCCCAAAAATGCCGCCCAAAATCATCGCAAAAATACCAAATGTTTTTGCAATATTTGCAATCTCTAAATCGGTGAAACCTATTTCGATCAGAAACGGAATGCTGATCATATTTAAGACAGTGTCTCCAATTTTAAAGAGAAAAATAAAGACGACAACCGCATAAAAATCTTTTCTTTGACTAAACTCACGGAGCACATGAAGAATGTTTTTATGAATGGTAACAGGGTATTCCAAGTGAACCTTATCAACGGATTGACTATGATGCGTTGAGGGGTTGGGCAATAGTAACGTAGCCATCATGCCGATTCCTACACACAAAGCCATAAGCCCATATACAATCGACCAGTCATTGGTTAAATAGGATAAGTATAAAGCGCCACCGCCGGACACCCACATGCCGATACGAAAACCTAGAACGCTGGCACTGGCGCCAGGCCCTAGAAAATCTCTGGGGAGGGCTTCAATCCGATAGGCTTCTATACCGTTGTCTTGGCATGAAGCAAAAAAAGACACGCCAAATGTCGCTAGCCCCGTCAGAAGTATATTGTCCTGTGGATTTGTTAAGCCCAGTAAGCATAAGGAAAAACTTAAGGCGATTTGGCTGGATAAGATCCAAGCGCGACGCTGTCCCATTAAACTTGTCAGAAGGGGTATTCTTACATGGTCTGTAAAAGGCGCCCACAGAAATTTGAACATATAAGGTATGGTGGCAATAGCAAAATAGCCAATAACCGTATTGGAGACACCCGATAGCTTTAGCCATGCATGCAGCGTGCCTAAAGTTAAAAGGAACGGAAGTCCGCTGGAAAAACCCAACAGTAAAATCCCACTGACTTTTCCATAGTCTGACCATTTATTCATAAAGTTGCCTTAATAAACACGATAGATTCCGTGGCATAAATTTTGTCAAAATATATATCCCTTGATGCTTTATATCGGCTGTAACCTCAAAAGAATCAATTCCCCCAAAGTATAACACGTTACAAAAAAGCTAAATACATAAAAATGCCAATTTTCCCTTACAATTTAGGTGTAACCGGCTGGTAGCGGTGGTGTGTGGGTGGATTCTTGCTAGACGTAAAGGGCCATTTGTGCTCAAATGGGCTATGAAAATGGAGAGAAACTGCCGTGATAGCTTCGAGTTATGTTAGTTTATTAAGAAAGCCAGGTTTTGCATCGTATCTGATTGCCGAGTTTTTAGGGGTGATGAACGATAATATCTTGCGTATGACTTTGTCTTACATGGCTTTGAGTATTGGTTTTGTTACAGGGGCTGAAAATGCTGTTTCTGCCATGGGTGTTGCGATTGTCGGGGCCATATTTATTATCCCGTTTTTGCTGTTTTCTGGGATAGCCGGAAACATTGCCGATCGGTACAATAAGCGTACGGTGCTTATTTTTACTAAGTCGGCGGAGATTTTTACAACGCTGTTGGCTATTTTTATTATGCCTTATGAGATATTTTGGCTAAACCTTATTGTTTTGTTTCTTTTTGCAACGCAATCCACCTTTTTTAGCCCGGCCAAGTATGGATTTCTACCGGAAATATTTACGGAGCAAGAGCTCAGCCGTGCCAACGGTATCGTTGAGATGTCCGTGTATACCGGAATTATTTTAGGTCTTTTTCTAGGCGGCGTTTTATTCGA
>JAGOMX010000095.1 GCA_017993335.1 Alphaproteobacteria bacterium
GTGCATTAAATCCGTTCTTAATGATTTGGTCAGAGTCACAATCTGGACAGCGCATGAAAAGAACTCGCTTGAAAAAATATTATGATAGCAAATTTTGCCCATTTATCCTATTGATGAGGGCACTACCAATATTTGTAGTACGCCTTAATCCAGATCCACGCGATGGTAGACCGTATTCAGAATACCCAACTGTTCAGGAATACAAAAAGATACAAAAAAGCGCGCCGATGGACGGGTTTCACGAAGCACTCAACTTCTTGCCAGAATCTGGATCTGTAAAAGGGTATTTGCCGCCTAAGTTTTTGTTGGCTATGAAAAGTCCCGAGCCTTTTTTCTTGATCACAATTACTGCTAAGACAGCAAAAAATAATGGAGATCAGGTAATTGGAATACAAGCCGCTTGTCGTTACATTGGAAAGACGCAGCGAACCGGCGGCAGGTCCGTAATCAAGAAACTCGATCTAACATATCACTACTCCTGTCCTTCGTCTTTATCTCTACTGTTTGATAGCCCTCTACCGGGTGCCCGAGACTATGTGATGGAAACGGGAAGAAATTGGGGGCAAGGTCCTGCTTATGAAATAAGACTAAAGGCGACAGCTATAAAAATCATAAAAACTGCAATCAATAAAGGCTGCATTCAGCAAAATGACGCAAAGTTGAAAAGAATATTAGGTATCTTATCTGACGGGTCTTTTCAGATAAATAGCGAATTTGAAGGAGACTCGACGTACGGCGATGAAGTTGAAGAGATTATTAAGACCGGATGGGCGGAGAGGGTTGCAGGAAACGAATATCCAGAACAGAAAGAAGTCAGGTCATATCAATATGAGCGAGACGCAAAAATAGCGGCATTTGTTCTTCTGGAAGCTAAAGGGGTTTGTTATGATTGCGGGCAGAAAGGTCCGTTCCTTTCTAAGCGCAATAACTTACCATTTCTTGAAGTTCATCATGTAATGCAGTTAAAACATGGAGGTCCCGATACAATCGCAAATGTTATTGCATTGTGCCCCAACTGCCATAGAAAACGCCATCATGGCTAAAGCGGGCTAACAAGAGGCCTGAAAAGCTAGCGCGCGCCACAGGCGTTGTGCTAACTCGTGAAGTCATCGTGGAGCGCGAAGCTTTAGGCTTAGCGTTATCGCGCCGAGCAAAGCTCGATGTCTCTTGCGGGGAGCAATTCCCTGTCGGGTGAGGGTTAGCCGCCCGCCTGTATCGAGTGTTGGTCCCAGTGCGGAGCGGGGTAACTTGCGAGCAATAGCTGGGGCAAGCGTACACAGAAAATTCTGTAGACCGCAGGGGAAATCGCGTTCCCTGTTGTGCTGGTGCAGCTTCGCAATAGGCTTGTTGCGGATGTCGACCGTTTTAACGCCTGGGAAGGGAATACGAAACATCCGCATTGGCTGGGGTGTGGAGGTCCATCGGAGTCCTCAGGCCGTGGTATGCAGAAAGAGAGACGTCGGAGAACTTGGGAAGCCCCGAAGGCTCTTGGATTAAGCAAGGTGATGAAATTGTTTGGGCTGGGACACGGACGGGTGGTGAACCCTGACACGGGGTGCGCTTGGGTGGAGTAGTCATAGTCCATGGAACAACGAGGCAGGTCGGCAACGGCCATATGCCTTCGAGGTGTCTTATCGGGCATAGTAGTCTGAGGTTGGGAAAGCCAGCCACAGGGCGAAGGACCCGACGGGAGTACGCAGCTCACACCGGAAACGCGTGCCGGACAGGCAGGAACGAGCCAACCAATAGCAACTGGGCCTTGTAATGGGCAACCATGAAGATCCGCGCGATAGCGAGTACAACCAACTGAGGAATCGGATGCGGGAAAACGGCACGTCCGGGATTGTGCCGGGGCGCCGGGTAACCGGTGTCCCTACGAAGGCTACAGAGAGGAAAATATGTCTACAAAATATAATAGCGTAGTGTATCAGTTTAGAAGGGTTGTTGAGTAATGTGCGGCTATTGTATAGAAAGTGCTGTGGTACTTGATTTCATACAGAACGAGAAAGACGGCGCATATGCTAATTTAGAAAACAACTGGGTGTCTATTTATCTACAAGAATGTTGTGATCTTCAGTATGCAGTTGAAAAATTAGGGGAATTTCCTGGTTTTCAAGGAGCAATCGATGTTGCCTTCTGCCGAGTCTGGGAATCTCTAGTTAATAACGAACGCGGCGATTTTTACAAATCCATCGAGCAGTATTTTGATGCTGAATTAATTGATGAATTCCTTATAAAAATACAGAGCCATGAAATAGCTAATTTTCTCCCAATTGGTAACAAGCGATTATATACTGATTATGCCTACTGGGAGGAATTTGTTGGCAATTCAGAACCTTTAATTGCTGAGTCTAAAAAAATATTGGAGTCGTATCATAAGTGGTGGGTCAAAGGAATGGAAAAGGAAATATCTGATCCAAACAAGCGATTGGAAGAGACGGGTGTAATGGATCCTATCGAGAATACTACATTGCAAGATTGGGATAATTTTTACTCATTATTCCCCATTGTCTATTTTGCATTTCTAATTCTCTCAAAATATCAAAAAGATTCTGAGATTATAAGAGGCTGTCCAAAAACAACTTTTAGGCTGAAAATTCACAATTACTCAATTTGTATTGGATTTGGTTATCAGTGATCTGCCTTAACAGGAGACGTGCGGAAGCGCAGTAGACCTGTGATTCACTC
>JAGOMX010000012.1 GCA_017993335.1 Alphaproteobacteria bacterium
GGGCGTAGCTCAGGGGTAGAGCACAACCTTGCCAAGGTTGGGGTCGAGGGTTCAAATCCCTTCGCCCGCTCCATAACGAGTTTATTGATGATGAAAAACACATCCTTCGTTATTCATTCGTATCTTACGTAATTTCTGCCTTATCCCCTAGTTTAAGAAAAAACGACAGATCGCTGACCTTAAACGTAAGGAACAAATTAAAGACCGTTTTATGGCGCCGATCCACCAAAAGTTTATCCCTGTTTTACTCGTGCTCGCAATTTCCGTCAGCATGATGGCCACGGATTTGTATCTGCCGGCTATGCCGCTGATGGTGGATTTTTTCTCTTCCACGGATAATTATATCCAAAAAAGCATATCTGCTTATCAACTGGGATTGTTTTTATCGGCGATTGTGTATGGCCCGTTATCCGATTCGTACGGCAGACGGAATGTTTTTTTGTTTGGCTTTGCCTTATTTTTCTTCAGTTCTGCCCTATTATTATTGGCCCAATCTACGGATCAGCTTTTATGGCTCAGATTGTTACAGGGGTGTGGCGGAGGGGTATCTTCTGCCATAAGCCCAGCGATCATTCGTGATCACTATGCAGAAAAACAAAGCACAAAAATCACAGCCCAAATGTCTATTGTTATCCTGCTAACACCGGCTATTGCTCCTATTTTAGGGGGGTATTTAACCACTTATTTTGGCTGGCGATCTTGTTTTGTGTTTATATTTTTCATCGTCGCGTTTACTTTTTTCGTCCTGTTAAAATTTTTTCCCCAAAGAGCCTTAGAATCTTCCGTGATAGCACCACGAGTCAATTCGCTTTTTAAGAATTATAAACAAGTCTTGTCGAATAAAACCTTTTTCTATTATGCCCTTTTCCATAGCCTCACCTCTTGTAGTTTGTGGTGCTATATTACGGTCATGCCTTTTGCGTTTATTAAGTACATGAATGTATCTCCGGAAATCTTTGGTTATTTTGTGTGCGCGCAAGTTTCCGCTGTTTCGCTGACATATATGTACGTACAAAGAATTGTTTCCACAAAAGACCCCACGCATCTGATGCACGTGGGATTGAAGCTCTTAGGTTTAGGCTCCTTTGGGCTTATCGCCGCCGCTTATTTCGCCCCACAATCGCCATGGATTGCCACCATGTGTATCATTCCTTATATGATAGGATCGCCCTTTATCTTTCCTACATCTATGTCTAGAGCGATGTCCTGCGCCGGATCGATAAAAGGAACGGCTTCTTCCTGTATTGCAGCCTCTCGTCAGCTATTTTCCTTACTGGGAAGCCTCGCCGCAGCAGCCATGCCCGATCAAACACTTATGCCTGCGGCGCTGTTTATGAGCGCAACGATTATAGTTATGTTTATCAGCCTAAAAATAGCCACTCGCAATGATCAGGCCAGCCCTAACCCTACTCCCGAATAATTTTTTCCTGACTTCTGCCATTTAGCGCGACAAATAATTCAACCACAAAAACCAAAGAAAAAATAAAGGATCAGAACGTAAGGAATATTTCGCTCTTTTGCTTGCATTCGGGGATGGTCTATACCATGAAATCAAACCACTCCACAGACCTTAACTCAAATCCATTTAGGGATAAAAGCTATGGGAACAGGTTTCGGAACGTGACCTTGTAGATGGTTCTTTGTAATATAGAGGTAACTTGGTTTTCCTCTCGTCACATATGTCAGTAACTCCAGATTGCGGGATGAGTGCTAGATAACTTACAGTACCCTCCGCATCTTTAAATGTGGTATCGTATCCTCATCAAAATAATCACCCTGGCAAATAATCAACTAGAGCAAACACTCCTATAAACCAATAACATCTCTTGATGAGGTGGGTGACTATGGACATTCGGAAAATTTAGTTTTATTTTCTACTGTTGGCCTCAATTATGGGAACCTTCAATGATTTCGCTAAAATCTATGATCTCTGCAAAGTAGTTGCTATCAACGACAGAGTCAGACACGCCATTCACGTGGATAAGCACGGGAAAACAGGAGAAGCCCCTTGGCTTGGCTAGGTTTTCAATCTTCCTCTTCATTTCCTGGATAATATCGGGTTTAATTTCCTGCCGGGAGAACTTAATTTCACAGGCGAACAGGTTATTAAAGCGTGTTTGAATCAAGTAATCGATTTGGCACCCAGGCTGACGTTTTGTTTTGTGTTGAAAAAAAGGATTTTCTGACACAACGTCCTCGGGGCGAATCTTTAACTTATGCTGTACAAACTGCCTATTGTTCAAAATGAGATTCTCGAATTGAAATCCCATCATGGAGGACCATCCAGTAAGAGATGAAATGGATTTTGGCATATAGCTGTTTTTCTCAATATCAGATAAGTTCGGGTCAATGTATTTGAGATAAAATCGCAAATAATTATCCTTTAGGCGGTAGTGGCTGATGGGAGAAGGCTTGCCAGATATTATATGCCAGGTGTAGTCACGGCTCAAAAAACCTGATTTAATAAGATCAAATAGATATGCGCTTATAAGACCAGTTTTAGCAACCCCCAGTTTTTCGCAAATGGCCCCAAATTCTAATGGTCCATCAGCAAGGCAATTGACTATAGCTTTATATTGACTGCTCCTGCTTGTAAATAAGTCTGAAAATATTTGTTCAAATTCTCTGACAAGAAGACCACCTCTTTTAAAACATAGGTCGTTTATGTTCTCTTCGGCAGGTTTTTGGAAATCTATTTCCTCAAGATAGAGCGGCACGCCTCCGGTAACAGACAATATTTTGAATTTCTCGTAAGCAGATAAATGATTTTCCCTGGTCGACCAAAATTCACGACATTCATTTAAAGGCAACTCTTCTACAGTTAAAGCGAAAGATACTCTGCCTAGAAAGCCTGTGCTTGATAGTATATTCTTCTCTATCCAAGCCGATGCTGAGCCGCATATTATAAATATAAGCTCGGGGTTGTTCTTGAGATGTAGGTCCCAAGCATTTTTTAGTTTCCCCAAAAAATTATTATCCCTAGATCCCATCCAAGATATTTCATCAAAGACTATGATGACTCTGCCTTGCTGAGTATTCTCGGACAGATGGAAGAATAAATCGTTCCAGTCGTCTGCCTTAACAGAGTCTCCACCTAAGGCTTTCCCCAGTTGCCATCCAAATTCATTCAGTTGATCTCGGTGTGTCGTTTTTGCGCTAGGGGGAACACCAGAAAATGTGAGCATCCGAAACTTTTTTCCAAACTCACGAATAAGTCGGCTTTTTCCTATGCGTCGCCTACCTTGAACGACAATAAGACTAGCTGATCGTTTTTTAAGGAATTTTCCCAATTCCTGAAGTTCAGCTTTTCTGCCTATAAAAGTGGATTCCTGCATCTATCCCTCAAATTATTTCTACAATATGTACACTGTGGCATAGGTACATAAAAATGACAAATGTTATTATTGTGCATAATTTATACTTTTTTCGATACGTAAAAATAGCAATTGTCATTTCGGTGTACCAAAGATGTCTTGTCAAGACACCAACTGTAAGCTTCAGAGCAACCCCAACAAAACCTTCCGTGTGACAAAACACAAAAATGGATCTTTAAAATCCTTGGAAAGGTTGAGTTGTCACGCTCCAATATCAAATTCCAAAAAAATTTAGCAGAAGCCAGGAGCCACTCGCAATGATCAAGCCAGCCCTAGTCCTACTCCCGAATAATTTTTCCGCCGACTATTTTACCGATGGTTGATTTTTTATCTGCCTTTACGATACCCTTGCCCGATTCGAACTCAATGTAAGCGACATCGACGCCGATCAAAACAATAGTTTGCGGAGAAGAATTTTGCTGGGTGGGTTTTAAGACTTTAATTTTTTTAATGGCTACTTCTTTAAATTGGCTATTTTGGCCCCGCAAAGTTAACAGTTTTTCAAAGGCCGATCCAAAACATTCCAAATCTCCCTCTATTTGAACAGCCCCTTTGAATTTACTCGAATATGTTAAGGCTGGGCCCGCAATCTGAACACTGCCTAAAATAGTCGTGCCGGCAATTTCTGCTGGGCCATTGACATGTATATCTGTCAATTGAGAGTTGGATATACTTAACGGGCCATAGGACATAAGTTTCTGGGCTTTTATGCCATCCATTTGAGACTGCCCATAAAGTGTAATTGTTTTGGCTTCAATCGTTTTAAGAGTAGCCTCTCCCTTAACGGTTAGATCTGTATATTTCTGGTTTTCCAAAGACATCGATCCCATAAAAACCGCCGGCTGCGATGATTTTTCTTCATTCGCAAAAGCCTGCGTGGTTAACAACAGAGCTACAAAAGCTATTTTTTTCATGGAAGCCTCCTCAAGATTGAATTTTAAAAATTGCCCAGGCCATCATATCGGCTGGAATAAAAAGATAAAAAATGAGCATTATCAACAACGAAATCGCTGTTGTGACGGCTGCCTTTAGCCATAACATATGTTTTTCTGGCACACCATTCTGCCAGCCAACTTGTCTCTGGGACGCCGGTTGAATCCCCCAGGGAAGGACAGCAAAAAACACCAGCCACCACAAGACGATATAGACTAAAATTCCAGAGACATAACTCATTTTCTTAAGACCTTACAATATGAGTAATTACATGTGGTTTTCTTCCACATACTGCTTTCGTTGCCCGGCGCACAGAAATACGGATAAGGTCATGCAACTCATTGTCATTCCCCCATACGGAATCATCCGCCCGATCAATCATACCGGCAAACTCCCGTAATGTGAGCTTACGCAGCAAATCTTCTTCACCCTCATCCGCCGCAAGTCCTAAATAGGTAATAACAGGCTCTTGATTAAAATTATCGGGCATAAAGGTTACGAAAACAGCACCGTCTCGCATCACTCTTGAGCGTTCTTTAATATGCTCGCTCTGCAGTGAAACCACGCGAGCACCGTCAAAAGCCCAGCGCCCACTCGTTACTTCAGAAACAATTTGCGGCGTCCCAGGCGCCAGACGAATCACAGAACCATTATGAGGCACGACAGCCTCAGGCACACCATGAGATCTAGCGAGTTTCGCCTGCTCATACATATGAACCTGCTCCCCATGTACAGGCAACAGAATCCGTGGGCGCACCATATCATACATCTGACATAATTCTGCGCGGGAAGGATGCCCAGAAACATGGGTAAACGCGTCCCCATCAGATATAATCTGCACCCCTTGCGCATTCAGCTTATTCTGCATCTGGCTAACGGCTTCTTCATTGCCTGGAATTTTGCGGGCTGAAAAAATAACTGTATCCCCTGAATCAAATTTCAAAATCGGATGAGATCGATCCGCCAGACGTGATAACGCAGCCCTCGGCTCTCCTTGGGAACCAGTACACAAATATAAAACTTGATCTCGTGGTAAACCAGCCGCTTTTTCCGGTGTAATAAATGCTGGTACATCCTTTAAATATCCCGTTTCAATGGCTGCCTCATGCATGCGGATTAAGGATCGCCCAACCAAAACAGGTATACGGTTGTTGGCTGCTGCCGCCAAAGCACAAGTCTCCAAACGCGCCACATTGCTGGCAAACAAGGCTATCGCCACACGATTTTCATGCTGACCAACCAGTTCAATTAAAGACTCTCTGACGGCTCGTTCCGATTGAGTATGTTCTTCAACAAAAACATTTGTAGAGTCACAGGTTAACGCTAAAACACCTGCATCCCCGATTTGATAGAGACGATCCATATTTGTGGTTCCACCAACCAAAGGATCCGCATCAATTTTCCAATCTCCCGTATGTACAATCGAGCCAAGAGGTGTACGAATATGGATGGCACTGGGTTCTGGAATCGAGTGCGTTAAGGTTACAAACTCAATATCAAAATCACCTAATTGCGCATGACCACCTACGGGGATCACGTGCAGTTCAGCTTCCTTTTGTAATTTTACCTCACGCAGCTTTCCGCGAATAATTTCCGCCGTAAAAGGCGTTGCATACATAGGACAGCGCAAACGATTCCAAATGTAGGGAATCGCACCGATATGATCCTCATGCGCGTGGGTCAAGACCATACCGACAATCTTATCTCTGTTTTCTTCTAAAAAGCTAATGTCTGGCATAATCACATCTATGCCTAAGTCGTCCCCAAACGTGATGCCAAAATCGACAATTAACCACTGGTTGTCATAACCATACAAATTTAAATTCATACCAATTTCGCCAGAACCACCCAGCGGAAGAAAGTAAAGTTCTTTACCAAAATTTTTCATCTATACTACCTATTTTCTATTTATTGTAATCTGCAATGATTCGGAGCCCTTTTATACATAAATCGGGATCATAAATATCGATTGCATCTGTTTCGTTCACAAAATAACGGGCTAAACCACCCGTTGCTATAATTTTCAAATGTGCGCCAGGACAATCGCGTAGAAACTGCTCTTGTGCCTTCATCATTAAATTCTCAATTAGACCTAAGTACCCCCAAAAGACACCCCCTTGTATGGCCGAAAGTGTCGTCGTACCAATAACCCGATCCGTTTTTCCCCAGGGAACTGACGGCAATTTAGCGGCCCCCTGAAACAAAGCCTCCGTTGAAAGCTTAAGACCCGGAGCAATCGCCACCCCTGCAAAATTTTGTTGCTCATCCAAAAGAGAAAGCGTCGTCGCCGTCCCCATGTCCAAAACCAACGCAGGAGCCCCATACAATTGTTTTGCCGCCACACAAGTGGCAATTAAATCCGCGCCTACCTCTTGCGGATTTCCCACCGTAAAGCCCATAGGAAAATCCAAAGCACATTTTCCAATCACCATGGGGTTATGAAGCAAATAGTCCTGGCAGAATAATTCCAAATCCATCAACAGGTCAGGGCGCACACAAGAAATAATACTTCGCTGAATGGCGGGCACACTTATCTGCGCGACACTCATTAATCCAAAAAGCCAAGACGCCCACTCATCGGACGTTTTTCTTTGCATAGACGTAGCCCGCCATTGATTCACCATCACATCGCCATCAAACAAAGCAAATTCTGTATTGGTATTTCCTGCATCAATGGTGAGCAGCATGCGGGTCTCCTAAAATTAAGTCACCAACGTACAGTTGGACTGAATGCCCTTCATGAGTCCAGACATGCAAAGCACCTGCTTCGTCAATCGTTTCCATTATTCCTACCACATCTCGATCTTCTTGGCGAATGGTTATCTCATCCCCCAATCGCCAAGCCGCTTGTAGCCATGCAGATTGAATATCCTCAAATCCATTGTCATCCCAATTTTTCCGCTGTTTTATATACATATCCACGAGTTTATCTATAAGATCAGCTGGCACGATGGCGTTTTCCTGTTGTCGATTGAGAAACGTTGCTGGAAACTGAACCCCAGAAGGCGCATGCGCCACATTTACACCAACCCCTACGATTAAAATATCTTTATACGTTTCGATGAGGATACCCGCAACTTTTTCACCATTTAACAAAACATCATTCGGCCATTTGCATTGAACAAGAGAAGACGTAAACGAGGATATAGTCCTCTGAAGAATCACCCCCCACAACAAAGCAAACTGCGAAAGCTGTTGCGGCTGGACACCCTTCACCACAAAAGACAAGTAAACATTCCCCACATCCGAATGCCAAACACGCCCATGTCTCCCTCGCCCAGCGGATTGAGACGAGGCTATAATCAGAAACTCTTGACGAAAATCAACCTCCTGATCCACAAGCCTTTTCGCCTGATCCATGGTTGAATCAATAGATTCATAGTAAAATCGCAATATAGTCAAAATCTTTACCTAGATAAATATGCAAGAAATGTAACATAAGTTCAATAAAGATGGGTAGAGAAAAAGCAGAGAGCCTCCCTCAAAGACTTCGCATGGGATTAGAAAGAAATTCAAAACACCTCCCCTTTTGTGACTTCCTATCAGGTTTTGAAAAGTCCTGCTGCACCAATTAATGTCTTCTATGTCAGTCCTTATCGCTTATAAAGATTTTTATAACAAGCTTTAACGTAAAAAACTTGATTTTGTATTTAATGTTTGTTATATTAGTCATTAACAGGTTTAATGATCGTTATAAAACACTTTAAGGGAATGCTATGACAAACTTACCCATTCCTGCAATAAAAGCCTTACAAAAGTTAGGGCAGGATATCCATGATGCAAGACGCCGTCGCCGCATAACTGCACAGCTTATGGCCCAGAGAGCTGGTCTATCCAGATCTACTATCGGAAAAATTGAAAAAGGGGATCCAACAGCCTCCATGGGCAGTTATAGTGCGGTACTCTTTGTTCTGGGGATGGAAAAACGCCTAAATGATTTAGTTGATAGCACGCATGACATTATTGGGCGGGGAATTGAGGATGAACATTTACCCAAAAGAGTTCGCATCCCTCATAAAATAAATGAGAAAATCGATGAATAACAAAGAAATTATAGTCTGGGTTTCTTTAGGATCAGAAAATATACGCGTTGGAAAACTATGGTTTCATGTAAAAGGTCACAAAGAAAGGGCTTCCTTTGAGTATGATAAAAAATGGCTCGATCATCCTGAAAGATTTGCACTTGAACCAGCTTTAAAACTGACAGAAGGTGCTTTTCATACAGGTCAAAACTTAAGTTTATTTGGTGGATTTGGTGACTCCGCTCCAGATCGCTGGGGACGTGTATTGATGAGACGCTTTGAGGCTGCGAAAGCAAAAGAACAAAATCGGCCACCCTCAACTCTTTTCGAGATTGATTACTTGCTTGGAGTCAATGATGAAACACGCCAGGGAGCTCTACGTTTTTCTATTGCGCCAGATGAAAATATATTTCTTTCTCCGAAGAAAAAGACAAGCACCCCTCCGCTTGTTGATTTGCCCAAATTACTATCCGCTACGGAACGGTTTATAGCTGACCATGAAAGCGCTGAAGATTTAAAGCTCTTACTTGCACCAGGCTCATCCCTTGGGGGCGCACGCCCAAAAGCATCTATTCGGGATCTTGACGGAAGTCTCGCAATTGCTAAATTCCCCAGAAAGGATGATGAATTTAACATCGTGGTCTGGGAGGCAGTCATATTAAGTTTAGCAGAAAAAGCCGGAATAAAAGTACCGAAGCATCGCTTGGAAATTATTCTCGAAAAACCCGTCCTCATTATCCGTAGATTTGATCGTGAAGGTGGCAATCGAATTCCTTTTCTTTCAGCAATGAGCATGCTTGGTGCACACGATAACGAACAACACAGCTACCTTGAAATGGTTTATGCTTTAGCTCAAAATGGAGCCGCTCCAGAAGAAGACATGAAAGAACTATGGCGACGCATCGTATTTACTATTATGGTTTCGAATACAGATGATCATTTGCGCAATCACGGCTTTGTTTACGAACGATACAAGGGATGGCGCTTATCTCCCGCTTATGACATAAACCCAACCCCCATCGAAATAGCACCGCATGTTCTTACAACATCTATCGATTTTAACGACAATACTGCCTCTTTAGAGACAGCCATGAGGGTGGCTAAAGAATTTCGCTTAAAAAAAGAAGATGCTTTACAGATTATTAGGGAAGTGACCTCGAGCGTAAAACAATGGCGGCAAATAGCTTCAACATTTGGCCTATCCAAACAAGAATGCGATAGAATGTCGAGTGCTTTCGTATATGAAGAAAATGAATAAATGACACCCCGGCTCTACCGGGTTTTACCATTGACTCATCACAACGCCATACGTTCCTTATCAGGAGCTTGGGGGATAGGAATGCCCAGCCATCTTTGTAGTTGGGCAAAATCCATATTATTTTCAATGTACTCTTGCAAAAGGCTGCTGAGGGGCATATTCCCCCAGGTAATCGCTTTTTTTAGTAAATAAGGCGTTGGGCTGTGGGGTTCTATAGATTCTAGGTATTTGGCGATGTCCGCTAGCATTTGATAGGCTTGTTCCCGGGATTCTAAAGAGCCCTGCCCTGCGATTTTATTATTTTGCGTTGCCTCATCTTTCATCGTCAAAACCTCCGTCTCTTGTGTCGGTTGTAGGTTAATGGTTTTGGGCTGGCCCGACAATAAGTCTCTTTCTTTTAAAATAGAGAGCATGCAGTCCCTGAACTTACCCAAAGATGCCCTTAACTGGTACAAAGAAACCCCTTCCGCTGGTAACTTTTCCACCAAGAAAGCCTCGAAATTTTCGATCAATTCGATCGTGCGCAGCGTGTCTTTATATAAGATTTCATAAAAATAATTGGCCGTGGCCTTCATACTCGTCTGCAAGGCCTCCAGACTCATTTCCTTTTCATATCCGGAAGCTGGCTTACTTTTAACCTTATTTCCATGATTCTGCAGGTATTCATACTCGCCTAAACTATAATAAGACGATGAATCATTATCCGGATTTGAAATCGCATATAATCCCATCTGTTCGGACATTTTTTCATTAAGCCAGAGAACCGGCGACAATCGATAATCACTGCCATCCGCATCCATGATCGGATGGATAAAATCCCAATACGTCACACACAGTTTATGCATTAAAAATATGCCGTCACCAAATCCACGTATACCTCTTTCATGAAGCCATGCCTCGGCTAACCATGCGGCCACCTGGAGGTCTTTGGACTGATTTTTCAGAACATCCTCACACAACTTATGAACAGCAGACCAATCGGCAAATTTAAATTCACGCTTCCAAACCCCCTGCGGCAGGCTCACGTCTTCCTGCTTTCTGGCATTTACAATGGCGTCAAAAATAGGATCATAACGTAAAGATTTGCCGCAAGGACTCTCTTTAGATATAGGCAACAGATAAGCCTCATAATCGATAGACTTAGCGCTCATCGCACCACCTGGCCTTTCGTCATCACTGGCGCTGTTGCGGGGAATAAGGGTACCGTTAGGGGCTTGGCGGGTACGACCTCTTCCTTGGGCGCAGACTTGTCGTCTTTCAGCACAGGTTTGCTGGGAACGCTTAAGCTGAGCTGTAAGTATACCTTGGCCAGGCCATCTACCGATTCGTCACGAATGACATCCTTACGGTTATCAATGAAGCCTGTGGGGATTTTAAATTCAAGACTGATAGGCGTCTTTTGACTAAATTTAACCACATCTGTCGCATGCCCTTTAACAAGGCGAATCAAACTCCAGCGCCCTGTATACTTAAATCTGGCCAAGTTACCCGTCACTTGTAAGGATGGATTTGTTGGGTCCTTCAACGGATAAACATCCCCATTCGCTGCCCACTGCAGATCCACAGAAACAGCCTCGCCAGGGCGCCATTCACCGGCACGCTTATCATCCCAAAAATCGAGAACCTTACCCCCGATAGCCAGACTCCAATCAATGATTTTTTCTCCACCCATTTCACGATTACGATCTGTACGGAAAGAGATTTCCACATCTAGCTTGGGTAAATGCATACTCATATTTCCATCCAGCGCAGCTTGTAGCAGTGGACGAATAATTTCAATCTGCCGCAAGAATTCAGCCGGCGATTGCTTTGATCCGGTAGATTCAAAATAACTATCTATAGTTTGTCTTTCGACCTCGCCAATCGCATCATAAAGGCTTAAGAAAGCCTCCACATCCGCAGCCATAGCTTCTGTTTCTGCATCATCGCCTTCACCATGCGTAAAAGGATATTTTCCGGACAGATATAGATTAAAGAACTGCGCCATCTTATTGTAAGATTCAACGCCCTTGGCCTGGAGCAAATGAGTACAACGACCAACCATAGCGGCCCGCACCTGATTCCGTCTATCCAAGAAAAAATCTCCCGTCTGACCGGAAATATCCGATGCATCTATCAGCTCATAGCAACTATCATAACCAATTTGGTTTAAATCATATTGTAAGAAATGTTCGAGCACACTCACGGAATTTCCAGGAATCTGCTTGTCACTAGCATCCACTTGCAACAAAATTTTGATCCACTTATTTTTCACCTGTAAGTTGCGATTTAAGGATTTCAAAAAGTTAAAGTTTAAAAACGTCAAGACAGGTGATGCGAGCTCCTTACTCAAGAACGAAATTCTCTCCTTTTGTGCCGCAAGATAAGAACGCATACCATCTAAATCATAAACACCAAAGGCGCGCAAGCCCACCATATCCACGCCCTGCCACCAAGACAATTTATCATCCCCAAGGCCGTACAAATCCTCACGAATGAGAATATGATCAATCCGCGACAATAAGCCAAAGGCATAATCCCCCAACAGATCCCGCAAACGAGACTCTTGCAGGGAAAGCGTCCCCGTTAGAGTTGGCCCCAGAACCTTGTCTAAATAGACCTGTGCTGTTTTTAAGTTCTGTATCTGTTGTTGCAACAATTCTTGCTCGTCATAGCCCGTCACACTATTAGGAGACCCCCTAAACGTTTGAGATCTGGCAATTAAATGAAAAACGTGTTTGGCTAAATTAAAGCGGCCTATGCTCCTCAAAACATTTCTCAAATCTTCCGATAAAATAGGCAACCTTTCCGTGACATATAAATTATAGGAATCCGTCAAACGATCAGCCCTGGACAACATCGCCTCATCCCAGAATAAAGAACGTCCGGGTGGAATGGGTTGGATATTTTGAACCACCGGCAGGCTTGCCATAAAAGGCTGTTGCAACAAATGACCTAAATTATCGACCATTTCCTGGTACGATTTGGACGGCAAAGCTTGTACCTTACCCCCATTTGAGGCAAATATATTATCGATCAAAGGAACGCGTAAGGCCTTGACAGCCTCTTTATATTTTAAAAAGCGCTCTTGTGTTTTTGCCGAAACCTCATTGGCAATTTTAACGCCTAAAATACGAGAGTTACTAACACCGTTCAACAAATCATTATAAACAGGACTTGGATTGAACTCGTCGCCTTGCAACCATTTTAACTCCACATCGGTGATATTTTTTGCATTCTTAAGAATGGTATTGATGTTTTGGTATAACTTATTCTGATCCATTTCCCGATCGGAAGCGAGATTGATAAGCCCCTCCATAGCCAAATGCAACGCCGTGACATCTACTGTACTTTTCATCGGATTAAAAATATTTTCTAGAAAACGATCATGCAGTATATGTAATTTTTTCTGCGCCGCATTCGTGTAGTCGAGAACGGCAATGTCCCCCCCGCGTGTCGTACCGAGAGCATATTGATAATAATCAGAATTCTCATAGAAAGTTGCAGGCAAATCAACCCCGTATAGGTATCTGACGATTTTGCCGACATCTTCAATATTTTGAGTCGATTCCAGTGTATTATACAACTGAACATTACGCTCAAAGCTATCCGTATCCTCCACGTATTTAGATAAAAGAGCAAAGGAATCCGTCTTCGTTGGATTCAATGCGTAAGTCATTTCTTCTTTTTCTAAAATGGGTAAAAATAAATTACGGGCCTTTTCTTGTAAGCCTGAACGCATGGATTCTAAAATAATTCGATCCCATGCAATCGTCGAGGATCGGCGAAGTTCCGCATCATACGCACTAAACCACGAGGCCGGAATAAAGATATTAAAGGAGCTCGTGACGTTTATGTCCCCCATGCTTTTTAATAACTTCACGGTTTGGTTCTGCAAATATTGAGCATCTTGTGGTTTTGATAAGTCAAAGTCGCGACGATACATATTATGCAGAGTCTGATCCACTTCAAGCACAAACGATAATAACTGTTCACGGCCATAAGATAGGCTAGAAGAGCTGTAATACAACCCAAAAGTCCAAACAATAGCTAACGAAGCCACAGCCACCTTAGAATAATTCAACCATGTGCTTGTAGACCGCAGAATTCTCGCCACTGGTTTTGCCAAAGCGCTTTCTGGAAAAATCTTTCGGGCAAATAAGTCGGTTGCGAAGCCAACTTTATAGCCATCATGCTGCTCAAAGGGCATATCAACAGGTGCGCCTAAAGCTTCTGGTGGGGTCCAGAATCTGTCTGAACGCTTTAAATTACCAACCGCCGTATGATCTGAAATATCTCCGGTAAAATAAATACCTCGCAAAACCAGACTTTCTAAGAAAGCACTCTCTTTAAAAATACAGGATAAGTAAGTAGATAATGATTCTCTCGCTTTATCCAGCTCTACAGAAAAGACAAGAGTTCCGTCCTGATTCTCATTCGCGATATCCGCTTGATAGATCTCGCATCGCAATTGTTGCAACGAAGTTCGCACACGATCAAAACTTTCATGAACCCATGCCGGATCAAAGGAGTTCGTCATAGAGTAAGGAGAAGACCAACCCAAAATATCCCCTAAACTTTCAGGCGGTAACTGCATAGAAAATTCTTTGAATCCTGCGACTAAATCTGTTTTGGTAATGACCACATACACGGGCAAACGCATCCCTAGATTCTTTTGCATGGCCCATAACTTGGTATGTATGTGCTTCGCCCTTTCCATGATTTCATCGTGGCTCAAGCGACCTTGTCCATAAATTTCATCAGCCGGGATCGTCAACACAATGCCATCAATCGGGCGCTTTGGCCGACTGGATCGCAATAAATTCATCAGCTGAGACCAGCCACGCTCATTGTTGGAAACGGTTGATTTATCGATTAGAAAATCACCGAGCACATCCAAAACAATCCCGCGATCGAAATACCACCACTTAATGGCTTTACGGCTATCGCCCTCATCATTCCCCGGATGACCTAGAGGCAAGTCTAAATCAACCCCCTCCATTAATTGGGACTTACCAGATCCAAACGCACCTATAAGCAAATACCATGGCAACTTGTACTGATAATCAGAACGACCTAAATGACGCTCTAAGGTATGTTTTGCTTGATCAAAATCAATAATAACTTCTTGATCTTCTTTTCTGATTCTTAAAAAAACGAGAAGAGAATGCCAAAATCGTGCGATCCGACCAGGCTCTTGCTCCTCATCATCGGATTCCCCATCCTCCCGATTAAACATAGAAAGCGGCCCCGCCAAAGCGCGTTTGGCTTCACGGGCACGGTAGACAACCGTGGTATAGGACATCAAGATCTTTAATAAAGCAGCCCCCGCCATCAGCAAAAAGCCAAAGATCATATATGGTAAATATGGTATTAAGCTTTGGTATGATTCCATGAGAATCACCCCTCCCTATTGTCTGTTTGCGCAATAATGCTATCCGTAATCACGTCGATCTCATGGGTTGCCGAATGCCAAACCATATAGGACGCCAACAGCATCACAATTCCCAAAACCGCATAAGCGATAATCCAAGGTTGTGTATCATTTAAAAACACTAACTTGCCGTTTTCCATCGTATGAAGATACGCATCCGGCATAAGCGTCGTGCCCATTTCGTAAAGTGTTGGATCCCGGCGATATATAAAAATAAATAATTCTCGGCGATAATGTTGGATCTTTCCGTTATCCGGCATATGTCTGTACTTACCTTTAAACCCTAACCCTAAACAAATTAGGTATAACATGGCTAAATCCGCACGGGATGGATCCCTGACTTTTAAAAAGTCGTCAATCCGATCAAACAAGATTTCTCCCGCATTATGGGTGCCATATAATTTGTCTTCCAACAGGTTTTTGCCCCAGTAATCCTTACCGTGCCAATCCATATGCAGAAAAATTTCATCCGCTAAAGCGGCCATAATAAATTGAGCCTCGATATAATATTTAGCCGCAAACTCTCCCCCAAATCGAGCCGCATCGACCGATTGGCTGTTCAAGAGAGTCAATAAACGTTGGATAATTTGCTCTGGTAAAGCAGCCTCACGGCGCGCCTCATATCGTTGATGAGATAACGGTGCCCCATCGGATTGGATACCTGGCGTTGTATTGGGCGTAAATATTCTTTCCGGTGCCACACCAAATTCTTGCGCATGGCGAACCGTATGTTGCCCTAAAACCAGTGTTTTTTGACGAATAACTTCCCCGTAAAAATCTTCAAAATACCGAACGATAAAGGAAGAGTCTTTATCGGTTCCATACATTAAATTTGCATTTTCCTGCATTGTTCGTTACTCGTTTTTGTTATTGTTACGCAACGTTACTGCAATTTACTTTGTTATTACAATCCGTTACAAATTATTTTCTTCGGATTTAATTAATAGTAACAAACTGTTTACCAAAACCCAAGCAATTTGATTTTGTTTTTTAAAAACCCACTTTAAAAAAAATACTTCCTGTACGCATTCAATTTTAAATATTCCCCTAGCATCCTATCGCCGATTGTCATATAAGAATAAGAACGTAAATGGAGTCGAAAGGATAGTCAGATGGCTGGTAGCTTAAACAAAGTCCAATTAATTGGTAACTTAGGTAAAGACCCTGAGGTCCGCCAAGGGCAAGATGGCAGTAAATTTGCTACGTTTACTTTAGCCACTAATGAACGTTGGAAAGACCGTCAAACCAACGAAGTAAAAGATAAAACCGAGTGGCATCGCGTCGTTGTGTTCAATGACAAGCTCGCCGATGTGTGCGAGAGATATCTTAAAAAAGGCGCCAAAGTCTATATTGAGGGACAGCTACAAACCCGCAAGTGGACAGATAACACAGGCGTGGAAAAATACACAACTGAGGTTGTTCTCTCCAGATTTCGCGGTGAAATGGTTATGCTGGATGGCCGCGCGGATGGATTCGCTCAGGTTCCTGACAACTCGAACGCTTCATCCATAGATCAGTTTTCGGACTCTAGCTTTGATCTGCCTGGCAAATCACCGGCACGAGCCGCATCCGCAGGCCAAGATTTTGATGATGACATCCCCTTTTAAAACAAATACATCGCATTTTAGGAGTCACGCGTGACTGATTCAACCATCGCTACACCTACAGAAGACATAAAGGTCATTACGATCGAAGAGGAGATGCAACGCTCCTACCTCGATTATGCCATGAGCGTTATCGTCAGCAGAGCCCTGCCAGATGTCCGTGATGGCTTAAAGCCAGTCCATCGTCGCATTTTATACGCGATGAAAGAGGCTGGATTTGACTACAACAAGCCCTTTCGTAAATCTGCGGCTATCGTCGGAGAGGTTATGGGTAAGTTTCACCCCCATGGTGATGCCCCTATTTACGAAGCATTAGTGCGCTTAGCTCAGCCTTTTTCCATGCGCTTACCTTTGGTCGATGGCCACGGTAACTTTGGATCGATGGATGGGGATCCTCCTGCGGCGGCTCGTTATACCGAATCCAGACTAAAACGTGCAGCCCATTATCTTTTAGAAGATATGCACAAAGAAACTGTCGATTTCCAACCCAACTATGACAACACCTTGATGGAGCCAAAGGTCCTGCCGGCTCGTTTTCCAGCTGTGCTCGTTAACGGTGCGGGTGGTATTGCGGTGGGTATGGCCACAAACATTCCTCCCCATAACTTGGGTGAAGTGATTGATGCCTGTTGCGCTTATATCGACAACCCAAATCTGGCGCTCGAGGATTTGTTTGAGCACATTAAAGGCCCCGACTTCCCTACCGGAGCACAGATTGTCGGCCGCGCGGGAATTTTAAGCGCGTACCGCACGGGTAGAGGTTCAATTCTCATGCGCGGTCATACGGAAATTGAAGAAGTTCGCAAAGACCGTCAAGCGATTATCGTGACCAGCATCCCCTACCAGGTCAACAAATCAAGAATGGTTGAGCGCATTGCAGAATGCGTTCAGGAAAAAACCATAGAGGGCATTTCTGATTTACGCGATGAATCGAACCGTCACGGCGTAAGAGTTGTTATTGAACTAAAACGGGATGCCAATCCAGAAGTTGTTTTGAATCAACTCTATAAGCACACGCCCTTACAAACTAGTTTCGGTGCCAACATCCTGGCGCTGCACCACAATCGCCCGATGACAATGAATCTATTACAGATTATCGAAGCCTTTATCGATTTTCGTCGCGAGGTCATCACAAGACGCTCACGCTTTGATTTGCGTAAAGCCCGCGAAAGAGCTCATGTCCTTGTCGGGTTAGCCGTAGCCGTTGCCAACATCGACGAAATGATTAAATTAATTCGCCATGCAAGCGATCCGGCAAATGCCCGTGAACAAATGCTCGCCAAAGAATGGTCGATTGGCGATGTAGGTCCGTTCCTGCAGCTGGCAGAACCAGGTGTCGATATTTCCAGCGGTACATACAGGTTATCCGATGCACAAGCACGAGCCATACTGGATCTACGTTTGCATCGATTAACCGGGCTTGAGCGCGACAAAATCGGCCAAGACTTAGGCGAAATTATCGGTCAAATTAAAGAACTGCTAGAGATTCTCGGCAGTCGTGAACGTCTGATGGAAATCATGCGGGAAGAGCTGCTGGAAATTAAGGAAAAATTTGCCACACCCCGCTTAAGCGACATCATCGAGTCAGAGCTAACAACGGACATTGAGGATCTCATCCAAGTCGAAGATATGGTTATCACTGTCAGTCATGGTGGTTACATTAAACGCGTACCTCTGGCGACTTATCGTGCCCAAAAAAGAGGCGGAAAAGGCCGTGCCGGCATGTCAACGCGGGATGAAGACTTCGTCCAGGATGTGTTTGTGGCGGATACCCACACTCCCATACTGTTCTTCTCGACCGCTGGTAAGGCCTATTTACTGAAAGTTTATAGGCTCCCCTTAGGTTCGCCAACGTCTCGTGGTAAGGCTATGATTAACGTCTTACCGTTAGAACAAGGGGAAACGATCTCAACGGTTATGCCTTTGCCTGCGGATGCCGAATCCTGGAATGACATGCATGTAATGTTTGTTACAGCCTCTGGCGGTGTGCGCCGAAATGCACTCTCTGAATTCACCAATGTACGCGCAAATGGTAAGATTGCCATGAAGCTGGATGAAGGAGATCGATTAATCTCTGTACAGACTTGTACAGAAGATAACGACATCTTGCTCGCCACACGCATGGGCAAATGTATCCGCTTCAGCGTTGATGAGGTACGTCAATTTGCCAGCCGAACCTCCACAGGGGTTCGCGGCATACGTTTGGCCAAAAACGATGAAGTTATTTCGATGACTGTCCTGGATTATGTGAATGTGAGCATTGAAGAAAGAGATGCATACCTTAAACAATCCGCAAAGTTGAGACGTGAAGGCGACGACGAAGATTTAGATGTGGAAAGCGATACAAACCTCACCCTTTCCGAGGAACGCTTTAAAGAGTTGGAAAGCCAGGAGCAATTCTTGCTTTCCGTCACATCCAAGGGTTACGGAAAACGTAGCTCCGCCTACGCCTACAGACGCACGGGACGTGGTGGACAAGGTCTTGCCAACATGGAATTGACGGCTAAAAACGGTACGATTGTAGGCACATTCCCCGTCAATGAATCCGATCAAATCATGCTGGTAACGGACGGCGGACAAATGATTCGCTGCCCCGTCAACGGCATCCGTGTAGCAGGACGTAAAACCCAAGGGGTTACCTTATTCCGTGTCTCGGAAAAGGAAACTGTTGTTTCGGTTGCGCGCGTGGAAGATAGCGAGGACAGCGTTGAAGGGGACGAGGATGTCAGCGAATAAGCGCATCGGCATTTATGCGGGCACTTTTGACCCCATAACCAATGGACATGTGGATATTATCCTGCGTGCGGCTCATATGGTCGACCACCTAATCGTGGCCGTGGCCAAGCATACGGATAAATCCCCTCTCTTTTCCTTAGAGGATCGCGTGGATATGGTAGAAAAAGCTTTAGATTCTATGGATACGGAAAAGCTTTCTACTCGTCTGGAAGTGACATCCTTTGACAGTTTATTGGTAAATTACGCTTTATCACAAAACGCCAGCATGTTGATCCGCGGATTACGGGCTGTATCAGACTTTGAGTATGAGTTTAAAATGGCGGCTATGAATGGCCGTTTAGCTCCGAGCCTGGAAACGGTTTTTCTGATGGCCACCGATAAATCTCAGTTTATTTCTTCACGATTTATAAAAGAAATATCTAAATTGGGCGGCGATATTTCTCCTTTCGTATCTCCATACGTCCATAATAAGTTAATCGAACAACACAGAAAGGTGCAAAATGCGTAAATTTTCATTCATATTAGCTATAGGGAGTTCCTTATTCATGACAAACACACAAGACAGCCACGCGGCAACTGAAAAAACAATGACAACAGATAGCGGACTACAATATGTAGACGTGGTAGCCGGCACAGGCCCCTCCCCAACCAAGGGCAAGCAAGTAACGGTTCACTATACTGGCACCCTGCAAAACGGTACAAAATTTGACAGCTCCAAGGACAGAGGCGTTCCCTTTACCTTTACCATCGGCGTTGGCCAAGTTATCAAGGGCTGGGATGAAGGCGTTGCAACCATGAAAGTTGGCGGCAGCCGCAAGCTCATTATTCCTTCGGATCTAGGATACGGCGCCAGAGGCGCAGGCGGAGTCATCCCAGGCAACGCCACATTAATATTTGACGTAGAATTAATTTCAGTCGAGTAAATCCTTAAAAATAAACAGGCCTCCATGTGCGGGGCCTGTTTTATACAATACATCATAAATAACACCACTTACCATAAATAAACATCATCCTCCGTCGTCCTAATAGAGGCTCAGCGTCAGCTGCGTGAGAGAATGATCCAAGCGCAAGAGTGCCGGCGAAAGCGGTTCTTTATAGACTATATAGAGTCACTAAATAGGCACTTGTGCGCCTGGATTCTTAGTCATAGTGATTAATTTCAGGATAAAAAAAACAAACAACCAAATCTATTGAAAAAATCAATATCTATACCCATGTAATTTAGTAGATACACTATTTTCATGCATCTATTCGTGAAAATATTTTTAGATAGTTTTATACATGTGGAAACTCATTATTCTTGCAATCATTACAATAACAATAGGCAATTCGCTTTATGCGTCTGTGAAAAGAGATCGTATTGAGGATACAAACACCGATTCTTTATCCTTATACAAGAGATCGTGCTTTATTCCGGGACATGATTTTAATGAGGATGACCTTGCCACAATTGATTGTTTTATTGAAGATCATTTGGAAAACAAGTTATCTAGACAATTCTTAGATGACGTACTTGTGGCTGAACAAGATATGGAAGATATCGCAGCCGCCGAACATGTTGAATCTCTATACGATTCAGAGTATATCCGCACGACCGATTCAGCCCTTGCTCATTACGATTCCCAAAAAGGCAAAACACTTCCTCAGCAAATAGCTGCTAAATCACCAAAAAGTGAAATGGAAGAGACCGATTACGAACGAGAAATGATAAAACTGTGCGAAGAAATAGAGGCTGCGCTTGATCAATCTCCGGGAAATGGTCATTCCCCATATCCGGATAGCTTTGAAGAATGCGAGTACGATGACGAGCAAGACTATTTTATTACACCTCCTGAGCCTTCTAACCCCTTAGGATTTAAAGGAAGGGTACTGAAATCGAATAACGACCACCAGATGTTTATGATAGAGGCAATAAAAAAAGCGCGGAATAAAATCTTGATCACCTCCCACAATTTCTCGGCGAACACAAAGAACCATCCTCATTTATTTTCCGCTCTGCAACAGGCTTCCGAGAAAGGAGTTAAAGTAATGTTGTGTCATCAAAAAGGCGGCTTAAATCTAAAGGGATATCTACCTAAAAACATTGAAAAGCATAAAGTAAATTGCCATTCAAAAGTCTTGGCAGTTGATAAGTCTATTCTGGCCATCGGATCTTTTGACTGGTTGCAGGACCCTACATATTTATATGCTGAGTCCTTAAATGAGTCGATAAGTTTTGAGGAAGATCGCTTTAAACCATTTATTAAAAGTGTCTGGCGCACAGCCAAAATGTACAAACATGTAACGAACAATCCTGATGCGAAGGTTCAGATCAATGATATCTATGAAAACACTGCTCCAGAAACCATTTTCGGATACACGAGCGATATCGAACTTATACAGACCCCTCAAAGGCATAGAGAAATACTCAAACAAGCCTTTTATAAAGCCGACCATAGCATAACGATTTGCGCATCAATTGTCATAAATTATCCAAAGTTTTTAGAACAATATCTGCCGATAGATTTGGTAAGCGCCTTTTTAGCTTCCGAATGCAACGTTTTCGGTGGTTCAGGAAATAAAACACTGCAAATATTCTACAATCCTAAGGGCAGGACTGGTGAAAAAACAAACCGTGAGATTCTCGAAGCTCATCTATCACAAGTCATTCAACGCCCTAATCTGATTTTGACGCCGATCGAAGGCTTGCATCAAAAATCATTAATAGTAGACAATGATGTTTATATGATCGGCTCCTTTAATCTCTTGAGCTCCGCAGACAACGTCATCGATAAAACACATCGCATGGAAACCTCAGTCTTGCTGACAGGTTCTGCGGCAAGTGAAATAATAAAAAATTTTCTTCCTCAATAATTCTTAAGTAGACGGAAATATAATAAATTTAAAATAAAAACTCAAATTGACCCACCCTCACAATCTCTCTATACTCAAAATAAAAAGGAAAAAGAGATGAGGAACCTACATAGAATTTTATTGAGCCTTTCATTTATTTTCTTTGTTCTCCCGATTCACTCCGCCTCATCCTCTTTTGATTATAAAAATCAGCCAGCGAGTTTTTGGAAGAAGGTGTTAAAGCCGGAGGTCCATAATATCTGCCGCGAGAATGGTACGGAAAAAGCAGGGTCTGGAGAGCTGGATAAAGTTTATGACAAAGGCACCTACTACTGTGCTTGTTGTGGTGGGGATCATCCCGTTTATCGTTCCGAGGCAAAATATGATTCAAAAACTGGCTGGCCTAGTTTTACAGAACCATACACACCGGAAAGCGTTGAGCTCGTACAAGAAAAAAGTTTACTCGATCCTCTTTTTGGTCCACGTACAGAGGTCCGCTGTGGTCGCTGCGGATCCCATTTGGGACACGTCTTTGATGATGGGCCTGCGCCTACATTTAAAAGGTATTGCATGAACTCTTTAGCCCTTACCTTTACACCAGAAGGAAAATCGGTCACACGCACCTACAATGTGCCAAATTAAAAACATATAGACGAGATGAAAAATGAAACAAATTATCGCAATTTTTCTTATGGGAGTATTTTCAATGGGTGCCATAGATCAAACTAAGGCCGCAACACCCCCACAAGAAGTGGCTATTTTTGCAGGGGGCTGTTTTTGGTGCGTGGAAGATGTCTTTGAGAAAATGCCTGGAATCCTTTCCGTTGTGTCAGGATATACGGGTGGCTCTGTAAAGGACCCCACTTATGAAGCCGTTAGCAATGGCGGAACAGGCCATTACGAAGCCGTACAAGTTACCTTTGACCCATCCAAAGTAAGCTATAAAGACTTACTACCCATTTTTTGGCATAATATTGATCCCTTTGACCCCTTGGGCCAATTTTGTGATAAAGGAAATTCTTATAAAGCCGTTATTTTTTACAGCAATGACACCCAAAAAAAATTGGCGGAGGCCTCTAAATCAGAATTAGAACAACGCTTTCAAAAACCCATCGTCACGCAAATTATCGCGGCCTCAACTTTTTATCCCGCGGAAGACTATCACCAAGACTACGCCTCTAAAAATCCCTTACGGTATAGCTTTTATCGCGGCCGTTGCGGAAGAGACGAACGCTTACAAGAAATCTGGGGCGATGACGCGAAAAAACATAATCAATAGCTATTACTCAGGCAATGAAACTGTTGACAGGCACGCCAGATTTTGAGACACCGTCATCCTCGAGCGGAGCAGAGCCTTCTTAGGCTCTGTCGTAGAGAAGGATCCAGTAAAAAATGTGCGACGTAGTCGCCCTGTATCTCTTTTTTTAAAAGAACAAGAATCGCTTCGCGATGCATGTTTAACTGGATCCTTCACTACGACAGAGCCCCAAGGGACTCTGCTCCGTTCGAGGATGACGGGGCCTCACTTGAGGATCGAAATGCCACCTGTTTCATTGCCTGAGTAATAGCCTCGCTATTCCTGTAACAGATAGTATCTATGCGGAATCATCACTCCTCTTTTTTCTAATGGAGTGGTACATTCGCCATATTAGCTGTTGCATGACTCTTTTTTGCATAAAATTGGGGCATAAAAATATTTTTCCCTTGTATTTTTCAAGGCCAACACTTACATGTGACATAAGGATAGTCATCGTGGCTGTTTTTTTGATTAGGATTGTTAAAAATGGTAAAGACTTCAAACCTATGGATTAGTACTGCACTTGTGCTGACTCTTTGTACGGCCGCATACGCGAACCCCATAGATGATAACTGGCATATGATTGAACGTGAAGTCCCAACACAAGAGGCTACGCGTGCAGCTCCATTTGAACCATTGGTTATTACTGATGCTAAAGGTAACAAAGAAGTTTCCTCCACATTCTTAAATCACGCACATGTTAATTTAATTGCCAATGAGCACATTTATGACACGGTCAAAGGCGATGTTCTGCTTGCAGATAAAACCATGAAAGAGCTAGAAAATTTGGGCTGGACTCGCGTTGGATACTTTTCGGCTCTCGAAGGAAAATATTTAAACTTTGGGGACATGCAATCGGGTATGCTTTTGTACAACCCTAAAGAAAACATATACAATGTCGTCTGGCACGGCACCGCCGGTTCCATAAAAAAAGAAAATGGTCCCTCGACTCATGCAGGTTGGGAAACCAATGTGGATAACGACTTAATCGATAGCCATCAAATTCCAGCGGAAATTGTACGTACGGTAAAATCTGAAATTAATTCAATTTTCCGCAAAGAAAAATCAGGCTTTGCGATGCTTAATTTCAAACAAAACGGCACCATTAACGCTATCATGAAAAAGATGAATTCTAGCATCAATACAAAATGGAACGCCAAACAACTGGAAGAATACAGCGTTCAGTTTATGAAAGAACTCGAGCAAAAACTGCCTACGCTTGCACACTATAAAAAGTCTGCCAAGGATTTAACTCTTTTAGAGAAAATTTCTGCTTCTTTCCAGGTAAAAATTGCCCTACTTAAAGAACTAGAAGACAGCAAATATAAGATAAATTTTGAAGGCAAAGCCCACCGTGGGTTTACCTTAAAGGTTGCCTCAGCCATGCCACAGATCACGGCGATGATCGAACAGCATACGAAGACTTTAAAAAACAAGATAAAGAACGCTGTCTATGACTTGGCGAAAATACACAGAACAGAAGAACAAGCAAAGAATCTTGCTGACAAAATCAGCGACATGTTTTCAAAAGAACAACTGAAAAACGCACGGGTCATGAATACAGGTCACAGCATGGCTGCAGGACTCACCAAAGTCTTTACCGCTTCGTTTGCGAATCACTTTGATCGTATTTTCAAAACCGATGAAACAACCAAAAACAATCGCATACTCGTACATGCCTTATCTTCACCGCTGGTAGGTGATGTCGCGTTTAAAAATGCCATTGAAAGCAAGGTTGGCGCAGAAAACATCTACGATCAAATCGTGGAAGATGACTTGGTGCAAATCAACAAACCTTTAACATACCTACCCGATGCGTTGGTCGCCTTTCTGGAAAAACTTCCGATCATAGGCCCGCAACTGGCAACGCAGTGTGATGTTGAATATGCGGATCATATAGGAACCCCCGCAGTGGATACAGCTCATAATGTTTTCGAGAGAAGAAACCACAAACATACAAATATAACCTTAGGTCTTTTAGAAAAACTCGTCTATTCCCATTACGGCATCGACATTGATGACGGCAGAGGCGCACACTTTGACAAGGAACTCGCCATGCCCCTGAATGGAACGGATGGCTATAACAACCAGCTGGCTAGAGGCCAACAAATCTATCAAGCCCAAGAAGCGAATTAAACGACAAAAGCCCAGGTTTAACATCTTGGCTTTTATACCGTATACCCCATTGTTTTTTTAAATTGGGGAAAGCATGAGAAAAATTCTTGGAATGAGCTCTTTTCGAATTTATCTTCTTTTGGGATCTCATAACAAAACCGCAGCAAATGGACCAACGTATTCAGATAGTCTTTGGAGCCTATTTTAAACTCTTCCAGAACACGCCCATCGCTCTCGTCTATCCATTGCCGCAACCCCAGACTATTACCATTATAGCCCAAAGGCATCACGCTTTTTTCTTTGAGTATATTCGCTATGGGATCGACCCTACCTTCTTTAGGTAGGCGACCGTCCAATTGCCGTAAATCTGTAGAAAAATTTAAATAACTTTGCGATGTCAGCGTTAAACCCATGTCATAGGACATTAAAATTAAAACTTTCTCCGCTTGTGTTAAAGATGGATCTTCTTGCACAGATTTTAAAGCTTTACGGTTGTGCACTCGATCTAAAATTGGTACGCCTAATTGTGCTAAGTCTTTCTCCAGTAGTTCCACAAAAGACGCTATTTGCGGACTTTTTACCTGTTCACCACCCCAGAACATATACGTTTTTTGACAAGGAAAAGATCTCTGTTGAATCACAGAAGCCAAATCCATTAACAGGGCCTCACGGATATAACCGTGCTCCTCCTGATGAAATGTTTTTTGCTGCGCACACAAAACCTCTAAATCCGCAGAAGCATATACAAGTGAATGAAACGAGAACAGAAGAAAATATATTATCTTTTTCATGACTAGATCCTTTGTTTTTATTTTATCATAGCAACTTTTCTTTCAATTATTAAAGACTCAATTAAAATAATGTTGTTTTATTTTATATATTTATATTTTTTTTAATAAATGGTGCATTGACGCTTAAAATATTGTTCAGTAGACTTATTTTGTAATCTTTTGAACTTAACGACGAGAAAGGACCTCCATCGTGAATAAGAATGACCTTATTAATTACGTTGCCAATGAAACTGGATTAAAAAAGAGCCAAGCTTGCTGCGCTATTGATTGCTGCTTTGAAGCGATTTCTCGCTCCTTAAGCCGCCAAGAAGATGTACGCCTTGTTGGTTTTGGCACATTCACAGTTTCCACTCGCAAAGCCACTGAAGGCCGCAATCCACGCACGGGCGAAAAAATCAGAATTCCTGCCACACGCTTACCAAAGTTCAAGGCAGGTAAAGCTCTAAAAGAATGCGTTGCTGCATAAAGCAAATCACATTCTTTTATAGGATAAAAGCCAGAGCCCTAACTCTGGCTTTTATTATTTTCCCCCTCCTCGCTCGGCTTCCAGATAAAAAAATTGAATAAAAAACGCAACTTGTGATGAATTTTGAAAAAAAGCACTTGCACTTCGGTCATGAGATGAGTATGTTAACCCTCGTACTTAATAGAAATAATTAAGGGCGATTAGCTCAGCTGGGAGAGCACCTCGTTTACACCGAGGGGGTCGGCGGTTCGATCCCGTCATCGCCCACCACTTTTAGTTGTGGACATTAAGTATAAGTTTTCCCTTTAAAAGGGGGTGTAGCTCAGTTGGTTAGAGCGCCGGCCTGTCACGCCGGAGGCCGCGGGTTCGAGTCCCGTCACTCCCGCCACTTTTCATCATTCATTACATTCACTTTTCCGTAATATTTACCCCTTACAATAAATACATATGAATTAAATGAAAGGGAACCAGATTGCGGTCACTATTTTCATTGGTAATTATCAGCTTTCTAACGATTGCATCAGATGCATTTGCAACTGCGAGCAAACCAAAAATCATCAAACCTGCGGAAGACCCTCTTTCCCTATCCCATGCCCAGGCCGTTGGTGCTGTTTTTGCTATAGAAAACCGGAAAGCGTCTATTGGCACGGGAACGCTTATTAATGAGCGCCAAATCTTAACGGCGGGACATTTATTTAAAAATTACCTTCCTAAAAGCATCGATAAAGAATCGGGGCCTGTAAAAATAGATATTTCGAGCCGTAATGTTTTTTGGTCCAACGATAATGTCCTGGATTTGAAACAACCACCAAGTGTCTTTTACCATGCTGTCTCCATTACGGTGGATGCGAAGTTTATCAATGAGTTCAACACAAACTTAGAAAACCCCGATCAAAATGATGTCAAAAGCGATTTTGCCATCCTCACGCTAGCCGCACCTGTCCGCGGGATCGCCCCCGTTTCCATACCCAATCCGCAAATGAAAATTCCCGCCGAAGGACTCCTGATTGGTTATGGTAAAGACTCACAGCCCGGACATCGAAAGAAAATAGCTGCCCAATCCTTAAAAGGCTTAACCGCCATGGGGGAATGGGGTATCGTCCTGACAAACTTAACCCGTGACATGACGAACAATCCACTCTTAACGTCCCCAGAAGAAAATAAAGAGCTAGAAATGCTGATGGGCAAAGACCCCTTGGATACAAATGACACACAAATAAAAAGGGCCACACAAGGCGACAGCGGCGGCCCCCTTCTCGTGGCAGATAGCCAGAACCAAATACTTATCCTGGGGATTATGAGCGCAAATTCACAAGCTTTTAATGCTTTCGCCTCCCTCGTCATCAAGACCCCCCAAGGTTATATCAGAAGCCCTAAATTTGAGGCCCTCCTAAAAGCCTCTCAATAGAACACCCTACTACTGAAGCAGGAATAACGACGACAAAACAAGATAACCGTGCAAATTGGGAAGTCAATTCCCAATTTGCACGAAATGCTCTTTCAGGTTCTGCATAGTGAACCAAATCGCCTTACGCTCGATCTACTGTATGGATATGAGAGGCCGATCGCAAAGCGGCCATGAGGGTGTTTAAATGGGTGATATCTGTCACTTCCACATCAATAATCACGTCAAAAAACTCATCCGTGCGGTTGACTATTTTTAAGTTTAAGATATTCCCAGCATTTTTACCGATAGCTGTCGTTAAAGCCGCCAGTGCGCCTAAACGGTTGAATATGATCACTCGCAATCGGGCCGTATATTTATCGTCATGACTTTGCTCATCAGACCAGGTCACGTCTAACCAGCGGTCTGGCTCATCCGCATATCTTTGCAAGGTTTCACAGTCATGCGTATGCACCGTAACACCGCGACCTGTCATAACAATCCCAACAATTTTATCGCCGGGCAGAGGATGACAACAACCTGCATAATGAACCGCCATCCCTGGAATAAGCCCCTGAATGGATACACTGGTGTCATTTTTGCTTTTTTTCTCTACCCAACCCTCTATAGAGGATTCTTTCTTTTCCCGATGCTGACGATCCGGATAGAGGGAGCGCAGAGTCTCTGTAACTGTTTTCAGGCCTTCCCCAAGCGTTGCATATAAATCCTCGGGGCTTTTACATCCAATTTTTTGTAAGTTCTCTTGAGAAACGGCTTCCTCTAAAGAGATCTTTTCTGCTCTAAGGGCTTTTGTAAAAATGTTCTGCCCTAATTCCACATACTGGTTGCGTTTTTGTGAGCGGATAAAACGACGGATAGCAGATCTGGCCTTCCCCGTTACGGCATAACGCTCCCACATGGGCGAAGGCATTTGCGTTTTTGAGGTAGAAATTTCGACCTGATCCCCATTGTGCAGAATAGTCCGCAAGGGCACCATGCGTCCGTTTATTTTTGCACCAACACAATGATTACCTACTTCGCTATGAACCGCATAGGCAAAATCTATGGGCGTGGCACCACTGGGCAAAGAAATAAGATCCCCCTTGGGCGAAAAGCAAAATACGTGATCTTGAAACATTTCCAATTTTGTATTTTCAAGAAACTCCTCAGGATCCGAGGCATTTTCTAAAATATCTAATAATCCTCTCAGCCATTTATATTTTTTCGAAGATTCATCTATTTTGCTACCCTGCTTATAAACCCAGTGCGCCGCGACTCCATAATCATTCGTCTCATGCATTTCTTCTGTGCGGATTTGTACTTCAATGCGGTAACCGCGCGGACCAATTACAGTCGTATGTATGGATTGATAGTTATTGGCCTTGGGCGTCGAGATATAGTCTTTAAATCGGCCAGGAATAACCGAATAGGCGCCGTGTAAATAACCCAAAGCTTGATAACAAGCCGAGATATCCTGCACCACAATACGAAAAGCAATAATATCAGACATCTGCTCAAAACTGACGTTTTTTTGCTTCATTTTTCGCCATATGGAATAAGGAGATTTTTCGCGACCCGAAATTTTGCAAGGCATGTCTTGCGCCTGAAAAAGGGCTTCTAATTCCTTGGTAATGTAATTCACCGAATCGTCGTCTTCATCTCGTAGGAATTTTAAACGGGCTAAAATAGAATCCCGAGCATCGGCGTTTAGCTCACGAAAAGCCAGATCCTCTAGCTCATCCTTCATTTTATGAACGCCAATTCTTTGCGCCAACGGCACATAAATTTCCATAGTTTCGCGGGCTTTTCTAGCCCTCTTTTCTGGTTTAGGCAGGAAATGTAATGTCCGCATATTATGCAATCGATCGGCAAGCTTAATCAGCAGGACACGAATATCATTGGACATCGCCAACACAAGTTTGCGGAAATTTTCGGCCTGCTCATGCTGATGAGATTCCCACTGTATCATGGATAGCTTCGTTACACCATCGACAAGCTTAGCCACATCTTGACCGAAAAGTTTTTCGATGTCTTCTAACGTTACATCTGTATCCTCAACGGTATCATGCAAAAGCGCCGTAACAATAGACGCGGTATCCAGCTTCATTTCAGCCAGAATTCCGGCAACCTCCAAAGGATGAGAAAAATAAGGATCCCCCGACGCCCGCATCTGCGAACCGTGAGCTTTCATAGCAAAGACATAAGCCGTATTGAGCATGTCTTCGTCCGCATTCGGGTCATAAGATTTCACTCGTTCAACAAGTTCATACTGCCTTATCATTTTAACTACACATACCTTGGCTATTATTTTAAGACTGTTTTAATTCTGGACAATCCCTCTATATTCTATTGTAAAACGACTTTCATCCGATGTCACGAGTTCTGCATGTGAGAAAAAAACTTATATTGCCCCTTACCAGATTTTTTGGCTGCATACATGGCTGCATCACTGTTGTTTAGAAGAACTTCCATGGTTTCGCCATCTTCTGGAAAACTCGCTATTCCGATACTTACACCAAAAGGCACTTTCTGATCTTCATGTAGATAATGATTACCCACTTTTTCCAAAACACGATCGGCAACAATTCTAATATGGTCTTCGCCAGCTGTTGACTTCAGAATAATTGCAAATTCATCACCGCCCAGCCTAGCGACAATATCTCGATCACGAACGCATTCATTTAAACGTGCCGCCACATAGATCAGCACACGATCCCCAACCTCATGCCCCAGGGTATCGTTAATTTTTTTAAATCCATCCAGATCTAAAAACATGAGGGAAAATTGCACATTCCCCTTTTTACACGTCTCAATAGAATCCTGCAAATGTGCCTCAAAAGAAGCTCGATTCGCAAGACCAGTAAGTGAGTCATGAAGAGCCTGATAGGTCAGACGATCTTCATCTTCTTTCTGATTCGTTACATCCTTATGAACCGACACTTGACCGCCACCAGGCGTTGAGCTATTCACCACCTCAATCCAACGATTATCAAAAAGACGAACGAGATACGTCTGGCCTTCCATTTGTTTTTTTACATAAAGACGAATCCAGTTTTCGGTTTCTTCTGAATTCGCACCTGCATTCGCGCGACGTTCTTCGGAGTACAAGCCCATAGCATGATTTTGCAACAACAGCTGCTCATATGTAAATCCATGCCCTCCGAGTACGGCAACACCTGGATACAGCTCTTGGAACTTTTTGTTGCATATGGTCAACATATGATCCTTATCAAAAACGGCAAAGCCATCATTAATACTTTCTATGGCTGTTTCCAATTGTTGCTGACTTTCTTTTTCCCGATCTCGCAAGATTTTCTTTTCAAGACAAGCCCTAATTCTGGCATGCAAAACAACAGGATTAAAAGGCGTTGGTAGATAGTCTTCTGCCCCAACCTCAATACAACGAACAATGCTGTCCACTTCACTTAAGGCCGAGATCATAAGAACAGGAATATTTTTTGTCGCCTCATCCGCCTTCAAACGCGTCAATACCTCATAGCCATCCATGACTGGCATCATGATATCTAATAAAACCAAATCTATCGTTTTCTGATGGATCACTTCCAAACCAGCAGCACCATTTTCTGCTGTATCCACCTTTACGCCATAACGAGATAATCGGCGACTCAGGATCTCCCGGTTATAGGGAGAGTCGTCAATAATCAATACTGTACTGTTGGCAAACTGCTCACCATAAGACAATGTAGGCTCAGCCATACTTGAAGCATAGGCAAAGCTTTCATTCGTTTCGTAATCCTCTTCCTGGGTTAAAGAATCCACACGCAAGCCATCAATAACGGGTATCAAATTCTTCGCTAGATCCACCGTGTTGATGAATATCTGCGCAAATGGAGACTCTGATTGCCCCACATCCTCTAATTCTTCAAGGATTAACTCACTATACCCCATAAGAGCCCCCACTTTGGCACGCAAATCGTGGCGCCCTTCTTTTAAGTCAGCCTCTTTTAGAATGTCCTCTTTTAATTTTTGCAAGATGCCTTGCTCGTACTCTTCGATCACATCCATAAACTGATCGCACGCCTTATGAAGACTTTCTATATCCGATTTAAACTCAGCAGATTCCGAATGATTTTTCGCCTGCAGGACAAAGTTTTCAGCCCGCACGACTTCCCTGCGAATCACTGCAAAAACATTAGAAACCACCTGGATCGCCGAAATGTTTAAAGAATCTTCTCTTTTACAAACCACATCTTGACTCGTCATGTACAAATTTTTCCTGATTAATTATCGTTGACTAGAAAGACATTCATTTTTGTCAGCAAGCGATCCAACTCAATAGGTTTGGTGTCATAATCCTGACATCCGGCTTCGATAGCTTTTTCACGATCGCCAGCCAGTGCATGCGCGGTTAAAGCAATGATGGGAATGGCCGCTGTCTCTGGATTATTTTTTATGCGACGCGTTGCTTCCCAGCCGTCTATAATAGGCAAACTCATGTCCATAAGGATAAGGTCGGGCATGTTTTCTTTGGCCATGCGCACGGCTTCCTCTCCATCCATAGCATAAACCAAATCAAATCCACGACGAATCAGGCGACGAGACAACATGTCCCGGTTCATTTCATTATCTTCAACCAGTAAAATCTTATGCATCCCTATTACCTATTATTTTTATAATTCAGTTGCCATGTGGGTATAAAAATTGGTACCTCTTTTTCGTGAGCATGAAAAGTAAAAAATAGTTAAAATGCAAAATAAGTCGACAAAGTTAGATATATCGTTATCCCCGCGCTCTGCTCCTGCATGCATTCTGACGACATTATCGCAGCTAGATCTGCTGTCTAAAGACCAGATCTCCATCATAGAAAAAGAAAGGGATCGCACCCAAAAAAGTCTTTCAGAGGTCATTCAAAGCTTTGGTTTTATTAGTGAAAAAACCTTAAATGAAATCATCACACCCCATCAGGAATTAAGCACAATCAATCTTAAAAACCTTATGCTGGACCCAGAGTTTGTCGGCAGACTCCCCCATAAGATAGCCGAACAAAAACAAATTATCGCTATCGGTATTGAAAATGAAGACCTGATCCTTGCCATGGTCAATACCTATGACATCACAGCCATCGACCAAGCAAAAAAATATTTCCCCGATTATAACGTGAAACCCGTCTGGATCAGCAGCTCACAGTTGAACGAAGCCCTCGATCGTTATTACGGCTATGAGTTGAGCATTCAAGGCTTGCTGAACGAACTTGAACGCAAAAACATCGCCATCGAAGATTCAACTCCCCCAACAAGCCCCATCATCCGCATTGTTGAATCTTTTCTACGGCACGGTATTAAAATGAAAGCTTCAGACATTCACTTCCAGCCTGAAGAAAAATACGTCCGGGTTCGTTATCGTTTAGATGGGGTTTTACAACAGCATTGTGTTTTTCATAAATCCTATTGGTCGGCCATCGTTGTGCGCTTAAAAGTTATATCCCAACTGAATCTAGCTGAATCCAAAAAGCCCCAATCCGGAAGAATGAGCATGTTCTACGGGACAAGAGAAATTGATTTCCGTGTATCGTCTCATCCAACGATTCACGGCGAGAGCTTTGTTATGCGTATTCTGGATAAGCAACATGCCATCACCACGCTAGAAAATTTAGGTTTTACAACGGAACAAGTTCTTCATTTAAAGCAATTGATCCAGCGTCCACAAGGCTTATTTGTTCTTACAGGACCTACCGGATGTGGGAAAACAACCACTTTGTATTCTATCCTCACCTATCTGAATAGCTCAAACCGCAACATCATGACGTTAGAGCAACCAGTGGAGTATCAAATCCCGATGATCCGACAAACGGACGTTAAGGAATTAACGCAAACAACCTTTGCTCAAGGCGTTCGGAGCATTCTGCGGCAAGACCCGGATGTAATTTTTATAGGAGAAATCCGGGATGAAGAAACTGCACAAATGGCTCTGCGCGCGGCCATGACGGGGCATTTGGTCTTTACAACCCTACATACGCATGACAGCCATGGCATTGTATCCCGTTTAAAAGACTTGGGCCTGAAACCCAGCATGTTTGCCGATTATCTTATTGCCTCCGTATCCCAAAGACTTCTCCGCTTAAACTGTGAACTTTGCCAAGGAAATGGCTGTGATCATTGCCATCACACCGGATTTAAAGGAAGGCAAGCCGTCGCCGAAATATTAAGCTTTCATGACGAATTGAAAGAAAACGTTGCGGCCGACAAACCCACCCACGACTTAAGAAAAATTTCAGAAAAATACGATTTCCAATCCATGAAAAAAATAGCGACACAACTAGTCTTACAGAATAAAACGACACAACGTGAAGTCGATTTTCATTTAGGGGCAGACCATGACAGCCTTACGTAAAGTCTTTTATGTCTATAGCGCTCGAGATCTCCATGGAAAAAGGATAAAAGGAAAAATGCTGGCGGCCAACACCCATGAAGTCCATCAAGCCTTACTGGAACAAAAATACTTTTTACTCTCAACGCACAAAAAAGATACGTTCCTTCAAAAGGCATTATCCAGATCTAACAAAATCCCAACTCAAGATTTAATGGATTTTTGTTTGCATATGCAATTTATGGATCAGGCAGGAGTCCCTCTCATTAATGCGATTCAAGATGCAGAAGAACACGCAAAACGCTTAAGTCCATACCTAAAACAACTCATCCATGATATTAAATTTGGGAAGACTCTATCCCAAGCATTTAAAGAACAAGAGTCTATTTTCCCGCCCCTATTTAGCCATATCCTATCTTTAGCCGAACAAACAGGAAATTTACATGAAGGTTTTAAAAAAATATATGATCATTTACAGTGGACCAGCGAGAATAAAAAACTGATTACGCAAAGCCTTCGATATCCGCTAATTGTATTTTTTCTACTCTGTATTTCCATGTGGTTTATGTCCGTTTATGTAATTCCACAAATCCATGAGCTGATGAAGATGAACCCCTCAACCCTGCCGGCTTCCTCTCTTTGGTTATTGGAGGCACATAATTTTTTATGTTTAGCCACGCCCAAGGCTCTGGCTATTTTATCTGTGCTGGGTTTGCTGCTCCTGGGGTTGAGGATTTTATCTCCGCGACAACACCTCTTACAAGATCGCTGGTTTCTGCGCATTCCTCAGCTAGGATACCTCCTACAAACACGGGACATATCCCTATACTTACACTATTTTCATGTATGTTTAGCGGCACATATGGATTTGCTTGAGGCTTTAGATCAGGGGAAAAAAGTAATAAAAAACCGATGGATCTTAAAAAGATTGGATATGTGCACGGAAGCAGTTCGGCATGGAGAGACTTTGTCTTCCGCCTTCAGGCAAAGTAAAATTTTTAGTTCATCCTGCGTACGATTAATTCAAGTGGGCGAACTTACCGGACAACTTCTGCCCTTACTAGCCTTGCTGGAAAGTTATGCGCAACGGGATATTAAAAATAAAACATCCCAATTCACGCAATGGCTACAACCGATTCTGCTCGGCATTATCGCCCTTATGTTTATATGGATTATTATGGGTGTATTCTACCCCATATATGATCAGCTTTTGTTGATGGAGGAATAATCCAATGAAACCACAAGCAATTTTTATCATAGAAGACGACCATGTTCAGCACCAAGAAAATGGACAAACGTTAATCTACACAGACCCCTCCGCATGCACGACGCCCCTTAAATCGAAACGTATTGATTTACGTATTCATGTAAACGAAATGCACTTATCGCAGACGTCTCTTCCCCTCATGAACCATTGGGATCAAATGCGATTTTGTCGACAAAAAAAAATTCATACAAACCCTGAGAATCTTTATGGTCTTTTGATTCACTCCCACATATTATACGAGATTAGCTGCCCCATAACGGCTCACCTAAAGAAATGGTTTGATTATTTTGCCTCTCAACGCATCCCCATTAACAGCTTAACACCTCATTTAATTCAGGCTTGCTCACCAGAAAACACGATTGTTCTATCCCAGCACAGCAATGGTTTTCGTCATACGGCTTATGTGAATCAAAAACCAATTTTTACCCGGTGGGCTCAAGGAAATTTTTCCCCAGAAGATGTGTTTTCCACGATGAATTACTTACGCAATCAGTACAATTTGAAAGATTTCATTCTGGAAGGTTACCTGGATTTAACTCATTACAGGGCTCTTGCAGAGAACTGTCCGCAAAACATTTCGTGCATCCACCACCCTATAGAAACGGCAACCCACACAAACTTCATAAGCTTTTTACTCCCTTCCACACTGAAAAAAACCAACGAGACTCAAGCATATAAAAAACTAGCCCTTGCCATGACAACCGCCAACACTTTGTTGTTGGCTACAGCCTTTTGGCAATATCAGGATCAATCCGCATGGATGGAAAAACTGGATCGATTAGACCATAACTTGTCTCAACTGTCTCAAAACACTCCCAAGAGCCAAGGCATTCCTGAAAATTTTTTGAACGAGATCCATCACCCTTCCCCTATAGCTTTATTGAAAACGATCAGTGAAAATTTATCTGCAGACTTAGTCGTTTCCGCTCTAAAATGGGAGAATAAACCCACACAAGAATCCCTATGGTTGGAAATATCACTTATACATGAACACGATGACCCAGAACTCAGCTTAAATGAAATACAAGAGCTCTATACCAATTTGCAAGAAGCCCTGCCTCAGTACACTATTCTGATTCACTCCCTACCCTACGCGAGCAGCGAACAAGAAACATTTGCTGGCTCCGCTTCCGGATTAAATATGAATATTGAGGGAGATCTTACCAAAGCTCGCCTACAACTAACCCGAAAGAAATCCGCATGAAAACCCGCATTTTTTTAATGACTTCAGTGGCAGCATTTATCCTGACTGGCCTCACCAATATTTATCTGCACCAGGAGCGAAAAGATTTAAAACGGGTATATAAAAGCCATACAGTGCTCGCCAAAAAGCAACAAAACAGACAGCTCCCCATAGAACATGCATCTATCTCCCAGCGCCTCGCCTTGCCGTCTAGCAGGCTATCGGCTAGCGATGTATTTAAGAGCGTACAAACACAGTACAAACTCCAACGCCTAGATTTTCAAATCGCACCGGAAATACCTGTAAACAAAACCTCATCCCACGAAAACCTAAGAGAATCAGACGTAGAGATAAAATTTTTGCATAACCATGATACCCCCGTATTTTTGGCCATTCAGTACATTATAGAAAAATTTCCAGGGCTTGTTTACCCAACAGAAATCTCCCTATGGCGCGATGATAAAGATACAAATTCTAGCTTGAAAGGACACTTTCATTTTCAATGGCTAAAAACAAAAACGGAGGAGATCGAAGGATGAAGAAAGCTCTTCTTACACTCATATTGGTAACACCTGCCTATGCAGAGGATTCCTTTTCTTTGTTTTATAAATCCGATGAACCTCTTGTCTATTCATCGTATGTTACCCACGAAGATGCATCCTTAACCCTTCATGCGATTCTCTTCAGCGATGCCCACAACTGGGCCTTTTGGTTAAATGATGTAAAAGTTTCATCCGAATCTATTCCGGATCATATTCACGTTTTGGAGGTCACGGCAGAAAAAGTCAAATTGGTCTATCAGCAAGGGGAGATAAAAAATACATATACACTCAAGCCCTCACAATCCGTCAGCCTGAAAGAGTCAAATTAATCGCCTCGTCCAAAAGGATCCCCTAAAGGTGAGCGAGGCTCTGCATGAATATCATCCTCCCCAAGCCTTAATGATTGGCAGGGTTTCTGTGCATAGACGCCCATTAAATTTCGCAAAGTTACCCATTTCACCATATGCCCAAAAGACCCAGATTTGACACCAAAAGGAAGATCATAAAAATTTAGAGAGGCATCCAAATTCGTTCGCTCCATCTGATTGGCGTCGCCCCCATGAGAGCCACCCGTACTAATCAATAACGCAGCTATATAGTCATCTGGATCTGGTCGACCATCCTGCCACTTCGTGCCCAACAATCGATTATTTTTATCCTTCAGCACGATCGTTTCCATAACCCTTAATCGGCAAATCATCGGTTCTCTATTTTGCCGTCCCAAGACAGGTCCGTGAGAATGCATATGTGGAGGCACCGCATAAATCATCCATTGATTATACCCATCTTTAGCGGTGGATTCGCTCAATCCAAGCGTAAAATAAGGCACCATTCCAATAGCCGAAGCAACATCCGCACAGTCTTGCGCCGATACTCCATGCTGCCCTACCTCTGCATCCATTCTTGCCGGGCATGGTAACTCATCATGCAAAAGCACATAAGAAGCAATCGCTTGGATGATTTGTTCCTGACGATTTTTCGTTTCTTTTAAACGACCTTGAGCTTGCGATTGCTTAAAATAAGGAACACCCGCCCCCAGAATAATACCGAGAATAATCAGCACGATCGCCATTTCTAGTAAGCTGAATCCAGCTCGAAAATGATTCTTCATGCGAGAAACCTACTAAAACTCAAAATATAAAACACATGCGGGTTTCTTATTCAGCAGATTATACTGGCCAGCGGCATTTACACAACTGCCCCTGGGTACATCTAAACCGTCCACCGCAAGTATCGTTCCCCGCAGCGGATTACCGTTATCCATTTTGGCGTCCAGACGTTTTGCTTGTTGAGGCGTCAGCAACGCTGTCAGATTAGACCCCTCCGAAGCATTCCCCAGGACAAACCAATGCTTTCCATCCTTGTAAGTAACCGTAAATCCACCACCCAAGGCAGATGAGGGAACACCTCCATCAAATACAAGAACGTTTCCTTGTCCACGTCCGGGTTCTGCGATTAATTCTGCTCCCGCCAAATGCACCCAGAACTGCCCTGATTCCGATGCGGCGGACATACCTGAGCCTTCTATTTGGCCATTGCCGTTACCATTACTTAAATCCGCATCAATCTGCTGACTCGCCGCGGAAAAATCTCCCGGTAAGGCATCAAACATTTCTTTAAAGCTGCTGACAGCTAAACGATACCCGTTGACTTGAGCGATGACTGATTTTATTCGCGCGCTTTCGATAAGATCCTTGCCTTTTAAAACCCCGCCAATAATTAATCCAATGATAATCAGAACAATCGCAATTTCAACTAAGCTATATCCAGAATTATATCTATTTTTCAAGGATGACTCTTTCCAACTATTTCTTTTCTTTGTACGCCCGGGCGTCAGGAAAGGCAATAAGCTATCTAAAAAAAAATAACCCCACGACTTCTAAAGCCGTGGGGTTGTTTTTTTAAATAACAGAGGCCATTTCAAAATTGGCTTTTTGGAGGAATTTATAGGAAAGGTGAGAACCGGAGCGCAGCGCACCTCTTCGTACGTGAGGAACCTTGACGATGAAATCACCCAAAAAAGACGTTTTGAAATGGTCTCTAACACTTACATACGTAAATCGCGAGAGATCATAAATGACCAAAAGGATTCAATGTTATCCATAATCCTGACCATGGAATCCAAATCCTGATTGGAGATATTATTGCGTTCTAGATTTTTAATATGGCGGTTCAGCATCGCTTCTAAATGATTATAGAGCTCAATGCCTTTAGGGGACAAACGAATCACACTGGATCGTCTATCGTGGATGGCTTGCTCTTGTTCCAGGTAGCCGTTTTCCACCATTTTCTTTAAGTTATACGTGACATTGGAGCCCAAATAATAACCGCGGTTACTCACCTCTCCAACGCTCAATTTATTTTTTCCGACGTTAAATAATATAACGGCCTGGACATTGCTGATATTTACAATATGTAATCTGTCTAGTTCTGACTTAACTACATCCAAGAAAAGGCGATGAAGACGCTCCACCGTCATGACGATATCGAAATATTTTTCTATCACAATGCACCTCAAAATTATCTTATCTTTACTATTTTATTATCACAAAATTATATTAAATTTTGATTAATGCTGAGCTTATTTTAATCTCCTTTAAATTTTAGTTTTTTAGCTAAATCTTAATAGAATTATTCTATTCTTTAGGCAAAGGATCCTTTTCCATGCGTCAACAGGTTAAAAAAATTGCTCTGGGTCTTCAAGGCGGCGGCAGTCACGGCGCTTTTACGTGGGGTGTTTTGGATGCCTTACTTGAAGACACCCGGATAGAAATTATCGGCATCTCCGGCACCAGTGCTGGTGGCATGAATGCCGCAGCCCTCCTACAAGGCTACAACAAAAATGGCCGCGAAGGTGCACGGGCTGAAATGCGGCGTTTCTGGAAGTTATTATCCGCTCGAACGAATTTAAATCCTTTTAAAACGAATCTGATCCAAATGTTTACCGGAAATCATAGTCTACGGGGGTCACCATCCTATGCCTGGATGAATATGTTACGGGAAACCTACTCGCCTTACGACTTAAACCCCATGGATATTAATCCTCTGCGTGATTTGGTGCATGATTTTTTCGATTGTTCTCTATTGCACCAACCCAGCAAATTAAAATTATTCTTATGTGCAACCCATGTGAAATCAGGGAAATTACACATATTCAAAGGCAAGAAAATTACGGAAGAGGCTCTACTGGCCTCGGCATGTCTGCCGAATATATTTAAAGCCGTGGAAATTGATGGGGAGCATTACTGGGACGGTGGTTATGTGGGAAATCCAGCTTTATTTCCTCTTATTTATAATTGTCCGACGAAAGACATTGCGATTATTCAACTCATGACATCTTTCCGTGAAGATTTGCCTAAGCAAAAAGAGGCTATATGCGACCGCCATAAAGAAATCACCTACAATGCTTGTTTATTACGTGAAATCCGCGCCATCCACTTAATCTCTACGCTGGTGGAGAGAAAAGTAATCACCGATAAATCCTTTAAAAATATTCACCTACACTTGATTCGCAATAATGAGCTGTTTAAAAACTTGGATTTATCCACCACCATGAATACAGAATGGTCCTTTATCGAGTATCTTTTTGAAGCTGGCTATACCAGTGGAAAATCATGGCTCATGGAAAACTATGACCGCATCGGCGTCTCATCCTCAGCCGATATCGAGCGGGATTTCATATAGAAATGAGGCCATTTCAAAACTGGCTTTTTTGGAGGGATTTATAGGAAAGGTGAGAACCGGAGCGCAGCGTACCTCTTCGTACGTGAGCACCGGAAGCGGAACCTTGACGACGAAATCACCCAAAAAAGA
>JAGOMX010000013.1 GCA_017993335.1 Alphaproteobacteria bacterium
TTAGGTTTCAATCGTGTTGATAATGATGCCTTTTCAGTCAATACAACGCCGCCTTTAGAGCTACCAAAAGATTTTAATCATTTACCGCTCCCGGCAGAGGATGTCAGCGAAGTTTATTATACAGATAAAAATGACGCGCAAAAAACTGCCTTTGAGCAGTTCAGCAAATCGGTAAGTTTCAGTGGGAATGAAACGGCAAGTGCCGGAGAAATCGAAATTCTCGAAAAGACAAGGGCTGCGGAAAAAGATCCTTTTATACGAAAAAAATTGGCGCAAGAGCATAAGCAAGACAAGGAAAATGCGAGCGTTTCTTTAGCCAGCAAAATAATTGGCGGAAAAGAAAAAGAAGAGGTTCATGCTTTAGATCCTTACGAAGAAAAAAAACGATTGGAACAAAGGGATGAGTAAATTCTTACAAAATACGAGAAATATACTTTTTGTTTTTGTATGGTTGAATGGATTGGGAGTTTTTACTTCTCCATCCATGGCCGCGCTCTTTAATCCGAAAAACTTTACCTTGGCAAATGGCCTGCAAGTCTATGTGCTATCTAATCATCGCGCACCAATCGTTAAGCAAATTTTAGTGTATAAAGTAGGATCGATAGATGAACCTGCCGGTAAATCGGGTATTGCGCATTTTTTAGAACATCTGATGTTTAAAGGAACAAAAAATCTTAGCGGCAAAGAGCTGGATAAAGTAAACGAAAGAATGGGCGCGGATCAAAATGCATCGACAGGTCACGATTATACGATGTATTACCAGGAAATTGTCAAAAGCGAACTAGAAGATACCATGCGCATAGAGGCTGACCGTATGCAAAATTTGTTGCTGATGGAAAAAGATGTGCAGGCTGAACTACCTGTCATTCTTGAAGAAAGGAGCATGCGTATTGACAATGAACCTTCTGCCATACTGCAGGAAGCCATGGACGCGGCCTTTTACCAAAATCACCCCTACCGGATTCCGCCTATAGGCTGGGAACATGAAATGCGGATGTTAGATCAAAAAGCCGCAAGAGAATTTTATGATACCTGGTATGCCCCTAACAATGCAGTGCTGATTCTGGCAGGAGATATAAATCTAGAAGAGGCAAAGGCGCTTGCGGAAAAATACTATGGCCCCATAGCGGCCAAAACAATCCCTGAGAGAAAGTCTTTGGTTGAGCCGGTCTTTAGAGATGTGCATGTGCATCTGGAAAAATCGAGTCCCCGCGTGCTTGAGCCGATGTACATAAGAGTTTATCAAGCGCCTTCCTTGCGGGATGACCCTAAAGCTTATTTCGCCTTACAGATTTTAGAGCATCTTTTAGCTGGAGGAGCTCATGGACAATTGTATGATAGTTTGGTCAATGAACAAAAAATAGCTTCATGGATAAGTCTTACCTATAAAAGCGGCATGTCTCGGGGCCCTGCTTCTCTTGAATTTAGTGGACAGCCCGTTCCTGGGAAAAGTCTGGATGAGTTGGAAAATAAGATAATCGAAGAAATTGCAAAATTAAAGAAAACTTCCATTACGCCAGAACAATTGCAACAGGCCAAGCGTCGAGTTGTTTCCTCTATTGATTTTTTGCAAGACGAGTCTTTTGGCGGCGCCAATATCTTCGCTCATGCTTTGGGCTGCGGGACGGATATTCAATATATCGAAAATTGGAAGGATTATATATCCCAGGTAACCGTTGAAGATATTGAAAATGTCATCAAACTTATATTTGAAAAGAATCAATTTATGACGGGTCGTCTTTTGCCGGAAGAAAAGAAAGAGGTTAAGCCATGACGCGTTTTATAATCGGTTTGTTGTTCTTGTTGATGCTGACACCGGCGCAAGCCGTCATTCAGCCCAAGGTTATTCGTACACCAGGGGGTATTTCTCTTTGGTATTTGTATGATAAAAACACCTCCGTTATTTCTTTAAGTTTCTTGTTTAATGGCGGGGCTCGTTGTGATCCAGAAGGAAAAGAAGGTTTGGCTTTCATTACATCGGGTATGTTCGGATCAGGAACAAAAGATAAAGAACCCAAAATATTTGATGCCTATAAGCAAGATTACGGTATACAGCTAGGATTTTTTGCGGATTCAGATAAGTTTAATGGCAAGCTAGCGATGCTGGTGGAGCATAAAGATATTGCGTTTCAGGCTCTGATAGAAACACTGTCCACGCCACGCTTACAACAAGATGTTTTTAAGATTATCATCAATAACCTTAAAACGAGTTTAGCCAATAAAGAAACGGATCCAGGTTCCTTGGCGATGCGGGCTATTCAAACTGTTTTATTTCAGGGGCATCCTTATGCGAATCAAGTAGAAGGGACGCTTAAAAGCATCGATAATATTACGCTTCGTGATATAGAGGGTTATGTTCAGAATAATTTAACGCAAGATAGGCTGTTCATTGCGGTTGTTGGAAACATAGAAGAAAAAGAATTAGCCGAGTATATAGATAAATCTTTTGGCCTCTTACCTAAAAAAGCAAAGGGAAAAGCGGGCTATCGAATGTCTCCAAAACATACCGATAGTATGGAAGTCATTGATATGTCGATACCTCAAAGTATCATCTATTTTTCTTTGCCTGGTTTGAATTTTGATGACCCGGATTTTATGAAAATGGCATTGTTGATGCACATCATGGGAGATCATTCATCCTCCAGGTTATATAATGAGGTGCGTGAAAAAAGAAGCCTGGCTTATGCGGTGAGTGCCTCGCATGTATGGCGTCAGGATGCTGGTTTTATTATAGGCATGGTCGGGACAACGAAAGAAAATGCGGATCAGTCTATTGATGTATTGCGCAATGAATGGATCCGTTTAAAAAAGGACGGTATTACCCAGGAAGAACTGGATGGAGCGAAAGCTTTTATGAAGAATACCTATCCGTTGAAATTTAATAGCTCGGAAGCCATATCTGAAATTCTGCTCGGCTTTCAATTCGCAGGCAGGCCTATAGATTATTTTCAAAAACGAGAAAAAATACTCTCCTCCGTTTCATTGAAAGAGATGAATAAATTCATCCAAGATAAAATTCAGCCTGAAAAACTGACGTTTGCCGTTGTGGGCAGGCCAGATAAAAATACTGAAAAATGAGCGTGAAGCCTATGGATACATATAACCAAGGTTTGGATATGTTGGTGCGTTTATACAATCTTGCCCCCGAAAAATCTGTGCCGGAAGATATTTCCATCAGACAGGCTATGCCTTTAGAGAAGACGAAGGTCTTGAATTGGGTATTGAATGAATTTGGTTCTTCTTGGGCGGATGAAGTCTCCATGTGTTTTTCTGGGCATCCGATTACGTGTTTCTTGGCAATTCATCATGGAAAAATTATAGGATTTTCTGCTTATGATGGAACTCGGCCTGGTTTTTTTGGGCCCCTGGGCGTAAATTCTATTTATCAAAGAAAAGGTTTGGGTGCAGCCCTTGCCGCAAAAGCTTTACATCATATGCATGCACAAGGATATGCGTATGCAGTTGTGGGGTGGGTATCTCCAGAAAACCAGGGTTTTTTTAAACACCATTTCGAGGCGATGGCGATAGAATCTTCATCTCCTTTACAATCAGCTTATAAAGGGATGTTAATTGAACGTTAGATTTTTCTTCATACAATTGACATATGTGAAAATTTCTATATACCATCCTTTTTAGCCAAAATTTGGGGGCAAGATATATGATGAATAAATTATGGAATAGATCCAACTTTATTAGATTGGCTAGCCTTGTCTTTTTGTTTGTGGCTTCGTATGCTGTCATTTATGTTTGGAATGTCATGCCGCTGGCCACAGGCCATAGTGCAAAAATGATGTGTTCTCACGTGTTTTTATCGGAAAGGCATCCGGATTCTATTAAAAAAAACGAGCTGGCAAAGTTTCCTTTTAATTACACCTCCATCGAGGTGGATCATCAGGATCGTTCGGCTCAAGCGTCTCTTTTTGGGTTTGCCACACAAAAAGCTTCTTTTAAAGAGGGTTTTGGTTGCTCATTGGTCAATCCAGAGCTGTCGCTTACATTTTTAGGCCAAACCTATAACCTTAAAACCCGTCAAAGTAAAAATAGTAAAGATCAGTTGTGGCCTTTAGGAGAAAAAGCCGGCAAGCCTCCCGTGGGATTGGATGTTACACATTTGATGGAGGCTATCCAGGAGATATTTGAACCCAATGGCGATGACCCGCATGTATTAAGAAAATCTAGTGCCGTTATCGTTGTCTATGATGGGCAGCTCATTGCAGAAAAGTATGCCCATGGGGTTACTTCCGAGACGCGTCATATTAGCTGGTCCATTGCAAAGAGTTTAACCAACGCTATCGTGGGGCTGCTGGTTTACAAGAAAGACCTAAAGGTGACCGATAAAGTGCCGATTGATGAATGGCAAAAGGATGAAAGAAGAAATATTTCTTACGAAAATCTTCTGCGTATGGATACCGGCTTGGATTGGCTAGAAAGCTATACAGGACCCAGTGCGGTCAATACGATGATGTTTAGAGTTGCCGATATGGGGAATTACGCCATGCGTTTTCCTCTGAAAGATAAGCCTGGTGAAAACTTTATGTACTCCAGCGGGACGACAGCGATTTTATCGTCTTTAATACGGGAGCATATTAAGGATGAAAATTACCATGATTTTATTTATGAAAACCTGTTTGATAAGATAGGAATGTCGAGTTTAGTCTTCGAGACAGATCCGGTGGGGACATACGTTGGGTCTAGCTATGCCTTTGCCACCGCCCGAGATTATGCTCGGTTTGGATTGCTTTATTATCAGGATGGCATGTGGAATGGCGAAAGGGTTTTACCAGAAGGTTGGGTTGATTTTTCTACCACGCCCACAAAAAGCTCCGAAGGACGCTATGGCGCAAAATTTTGGCTAAATGCGGGCGGGAATAAAAAACATCCATCCGGCTATAATTTCCCCAGCCTACCCAGAGATACCTATGCAGCCATAGGCCTTGGTGGCCAATACATTATCGTTGTGCCTTCGAAAAAATTGGTTGTGGTCCGTATGGCTTTCGAATTCGACGAATTAAGCCGTAACGGCGACCAAAACATGCTCGGCATGGATGCTTTCGTGAAAAAGATTATAGAGACTCTACCGCAATCTTAAATGCCTAGTGAGCGGTCCAAAAAATATCACTGCGATGTGGGGCTTCAATTCCGGTTGGCATGATGTATCCTGTAATATCAATAAGAGGATTATCTCTTACTAATTTATCCAGGCCTATCTGGGTGATGTTTTTTCCGGCCGCAATTTTTAATTTTTTTAGCTTTTTTAGATCAAGGACGATTTGAGTCAATCCTAGATCGGATATTTGGGTTGCGCTAAGGTCGAGTGTAACAAGGGAAGTAAGTTTAGTAATGCTAGGGAGGCATGCGTCTGTTATAGATGTGGCACTTACGTCTAGGGAGGTTAAATTTGGAAAACATTTTGCCAAGTACCGCAGCCCTGTATCATTTGTTCGGGTGTATTGCAGGTTGAGAGAGGTAAGCTTTTCAGACCCACGGCGCGGGGAATTTCCAGTTACCCGAGTGCACCACCATAAGTTTAACTCGGTCAGTTGGGTTAGGTTTTCTATAATAGGTTTGATTCCTGCATCTGTTGCCTGACATTGGGGAATGCTTAAGGAGTTGAGTTGTGTGCAGTAGTACGCAATAGCCTTTAGATGATAATCATAAAGGCATCTTTCATTTATCCAAAGAGTATGAATCGTTTGAAGAGCCTCTAAAAATGCAGAAAATCCCTGTTGATCATAAAGTTCTGTAGTATTCTCCACACTCAAAGTGGTAAGTCCTGGTCGACCGCTAACAATATCGCCAAGGTCTTGGTACGTTATATTCTCGATGTTTGAAACTGTAAACGAGGTAAGGTTAGGGAATCTGTTTAGCAGCGTTTGAATCGAAGCATTTGTCAATTTTACCGAATTTAGCACAAGCGAACGCATTCGCGGAAAATCACCATTGATGTGACTCAATGCATTAGAATCAAGGTACGGGCAAGTATCAAAAGTTATGTGTTGTAGGGTGTCTCTATGTGCAGAAAGAGCTTGAAAACCAGAACGAATGTGTTGGTTAAGAGAAGAAAAATTAATTGAAGAAAGTCTCGGTTTGTAAGTTAATAATTCGATAAGTTGCTGATCCTGAATTCCCCGTCTCGGTTTTATATAGGGCCGAGCGTCTACATAATTGCAGAATCCATGACTAACCAGGCTAATCCTTTTCAAGTTAGCCATATCCGTTACAAATGATAAAATATACTGAGTCACAACATCGGGTAGGGATGATAAAGAAGCCCGACAAGATGTTCCATCATCGTTCTTGAATCTCACTCTAACGATTGTCTCTTGCATTTTAGACTTCTTGACCGCAGATTCAGCACCGCACTCCCCGCTGTCTACGATGGGGTTGCTGGCAGAGGCTATGGAAATAATAAAAAAATATGATGCAAGTATATGGAGTATTTTTTTCATTTCGATTTTGCCTGTTTTTGATGCCAACCTAGTCATAAGACTACAAGATTTACTGCCATTTTCGACGATAGTGTGTTATACCATAAGGGTAACGATTTCCGAAGGTTGTATTTTTTATGATTCGACGCAGCTATGATTCCATTATGAGTTTTGCCGCTCATCCTCAGGCCTTTTGGTGGTTGAACCTTATTTCTTTTGTGGAGAGCTCATTTTTTCCATTTCCCCCTGATCCATTGTTTATTGCAATGGTCTTAAAACAAAAAAATAAGGCTTGGAAGATTGCGGCTTTTTGTACGATAAGTTCGGTTCTGGGTGGTATTTTAGGGTACTATATTGGGTTGTTTTTGTATGAGTCTATTGGATTATGGATTATAGAAACCTATGGATTTCAGGAATCTTTTCAGAATTTTCAAGACAAGCTTTCTCTGTACGGGTTTTGGTTTATAGCGTTGAAAGGTTTAACGCCTATACCTTATAAGATTGTGACGATATCCAGTGGTGTTGCTTCTTTTGATTTTCGATTGTTTATTATAGCCTCAATCATTGCAAGGGGATCTCGGTTTTTTATGCTTTCCGGTTTGTTGGTCTACTACGGGGAAGAAGCGAGAGTCTTTATCGAGAAAAACTTATCTTTCGTCTTGTCTGCGGGCTTGATTGCGTTGGTTTGTGGGTTTATCTTATTTAAGTATATATTTTAAGCCTTTTAAGGAAGATTACGGATGCGTCTGCCACTATCGAAAGAACAGACAGTTTCATTGCTTTTAGGTTTATCCTGTCTGGCGATTCTGGCGGCGTGGGTTAGTGAGTATGTCTTTGGATTGCAAGCCTGTAACTTGTGTCTTTATCAGCGATATATTTATCTAATGGTAACCTTGTGTCTTGCTGCGCATCTCTTTTTATTTGCCCGTAATTTCTTTAACCTCTTCCTGATTTTATCGGCCCTGCTTTTGCTTTTAGGTGCTGGTGTGGCCGCCTATCAGGTGGCCGTTGAAAATCATTGGGTTGCCTTGCCTGGTTCCTGTAAATCTCAGGTTAAAGCAGATTCATTAGAAGCATTTAAGCAGCAAGTTTTATCGCAAGCGCATGTGTCTTGTGATAAAGTTCAGTGGAGCTTGTTTGGTATTTCTATGGCGGGATACAACGTGTTCTATTCTCTATTTCTCAGTATACTTGCGCTAATCGGAGTTTTTGCAGATGACAAAAGAAAGAAAAAATTTGCCCGGCGATAGGCAGCTTAATCAAGAAATCCAGCGGATGATTCGTGTGAATCAAGCTGGTGAGCAGGGGGCTGTCAGTATCTATAAGGGGCAGTTAGCTGTTTTGGGTCGTACAGAGGTATCCCCTTTGCTTGAGCACATGCTGGAGCAAGAAAAAGAGCATCTGGATAAATTTAGTCGTCTTCTGTCCGCAAGAAAGGTGAGGCCTACGGTTTTGTCGCCTGTGTGGTCTATACTCGGTTTTGCCATGGGGGCGGGGACTGCGCTTATGGGGCGTAAGGCGGCAATGGCGTGTACGGTAGCAGTGGAAGAGGTTATCGACGAGCATTATGCAGCCCAAGAACATACCCTGCGCCACGATCAAGATCCTGAATTGCGTCACCTGATTACCAAATGCCGTGAGGAAGAAAATGAGCACAAAGAGGCGGGGCTCTCTCATGGTGCCGAGCAAGCCTTTGCTTATCCAATCTTGTCTTCCGTGATTAAGAAAAGCTCAAAGCTTGCTATATGGCTTTCGACGAGAATTTAGTCGATTTTCTTTTTCACCGCATCTAGGACACGGTTTAGGTCATCCTGAGAGCATAAGCCCAAAAGCACAGGGTTCTTAGCCTTCAAATTAGCAGAGTTCCAATGGGTCTTGTTGCGGATAGCGTTTATGGTTGGGCTTGTTGTGCCCAGTAGACGACAAATCTCCGCATCGGATACTTCTGGATGATGCTTTAGCATCCACGCCAATGCATCCGGTTTGTCGGCGCGCTTTGCAACGGGTACATAGCGACCGCTACCTTTCTTTTTCTTGGCGCCTTCTTCTCGGAGAATAATAGCAACCAGGGTAGCGCTAGCATCCTTTTCACAACGCTTAATTTCATCAAAGGTTAGGCTACCATGTTCGACAGGATCAAAGGGAGCCATACCAGCAGCAATTTCGCCATCAGCGATGGCTTGTATCTCGAGGACATGCAGGTGACAGAAAGCCGCTATTTGATCAAAAGTCAAAGTTGTATTGTCTAGCAACCAGATGGCTGTTGCCTTTGGCATAAGGGGTGCGGACATGCTTCCTCCATTAATATCAAGTTTAAATGTTTAACCACTAAAGTATGTGTTTTCACCATGTTTAGGCAAGAACAAAATGAGCTAGAGGGAAATTAGATTGCTTTAAACAATAAAGTCACCCATTCGCCAATAATTTTTTCCTCGATTAGCCCGAAACCATTTTCTTTATAGGTAGAGACAACCAAGTCTTTTTGTTCAACCAACAGACCAGAAAGAATGATCCTGCCATCGGCTTTTAAATTGTTCTTCATTTCCGGCGCGAGCTCACATAAGGGTTGAGCGAGGATATTGGCAACTATAAGAGAAAATGGCGCCATCTCTTCTAAAATTGGATGCTGGAATCCATCGCTTTGCAGGGTATGCACGCGCGTGCCAACTTCGTTATCAATACAATTTTGCCAGGCCATAATGGCAGAGTCTTCATCAATATCGCTGGCCCAGATGTCTCGTTTCCAAAGCTTCGCCATCGCAATAGCAAGAATAGCCGTTCCGCAACCTAAATCTAGAATGCTACCCTCGGGTTCGGGTTCTTGTATGGAGGCAATCATTTCTAAACAACCTCGGGTGGTGGCATGTTCACCGGTACCAAAAGCCAGGGAGGCATCCACTTGTATGGGAATCAAGTCATCATTGTTGCTGGCTTCTAAATGAGAGCCATGAATGAAAAACCCAGCTATAGACATGGCTGGAAAAGCTTTGCGGTTTTCGGCTAGCCAATCTTTTTCCGGCAACTTATCCATATGAATCGAGAATTTTGGTACCTGGAAAGAATCCGTTATCGCATATATTTGTTGTTGTATATCCTGGTGTGGCTCTTCGGTTAGGATCAGTTGGATATGCCAACTTTTCTTGTCTTCAGACTCGAAAATAAGCATGTTCTCAAAGACCTCTGATATAGCGTTTTGACATGTTTCTGGTATCGATCGCGGTAAGTTAAATTCGATTTGCCACATAATTTTAATCCTTAATCCGAGTTTTTAACAATTTTTTGTATTGCACGGGCGGGTCTTTCTGTTAAAACCATATACATGGAAATTGCTTTATATCAGCCAGAAATAGCTCAAAACGCCGGTACATTGATACGTCTTTCCGCTTGCCTTGCCGCAAAGATACATATCATTGAACCTTGTGGTTTTATCATGAATGACCGAAAAATGAAACGTTCTGGTATGGATTATCTAGAAAAAGTTGAAATTTTTCATCATCGTAATTATCAATTTTTTATGGAAACGACTAAATCGCAGCGAAAAATACTTTTATCTCCTCGCGCGCCTCATGCTTATACGGACTTTTTATTTGAAGCCAACGATATACTTTTATGCGGCCGGGAGAGTGATGGTGTTCCAGAAGACGTCAGAGATTCGTGTGATCAAGCCGTTTTTATTCCCATGGTACCCGATTGCCGTTCATTAAATGTCGCCGTTGCAGCTGCTATGGTTTTAGGGGAAGCACTCAGACAAACAAAATTATTTCCGGGAGGACACAGATGAATTTAGCTGAAAAAAAAGAAAACGCGCCGTATCAGTCTACACCTGAGCAAATGGAAAGGGCGGCTCAATGGTTTGAGCATCTGCGTAACGATATTTGCCAGGCCTTTGAAAAAATTGAACAAGACTTGAGCCCTAGCGACGCACCGGCAGGTAAGTTTGAATTCACGTCTTGGCAGCGGGAAGGCGGAGGTGGGGGCACCATGGGTTTGATGAAAGGGCGTGTTTTTGAAAAAGTTGGTGTGAACATATCTACCGTCTATGGCAATTTTACTAGTGACTTTGCCAAAGCCATCCCAGGCGCTGAAAAAAATCCCCAGTTTTGGGCGAGTGGGATTTCTTTAGTGGCGCATATGCATTCACCCTTAGTCCCAGCTGTACACATGAATACAAGACATATTGTTACGGAAAAATCTTGGTTTGGGGGAGGGGCGGATTTGACACCTTTTTTCCCAAATGAAGAAGATACAAAAAATTTTCATGCGGCCTTTAAAAAAGCCTGCGATCTTCATAACGAAGATTATTACCCACAGTTTAAGGCTTGGTGTGATCAATACTTTTTCCTACCCCATCGTAATGAACCTAGAGGTATCGGCGGGATATTCTACGATAATCTGAATACACATAACTGGGAAAATGATTTTGCTTTTACACAAGATGTAGGCAAGGCTTTTTTGGATATATACCCAAAAATAGTCCGTGAGCACATGCATAAGTCATGGACGCCGGAGCAAAGAAAACATCAATTGCAAAGGCGGGGACGCTATGTGGAGTTTAATCTGATCCATGATCGTGGCACTCTATTTGGGTTAAAAACCGGTGGAAATGTGGAGGCTATATTGATGTCTCTACCACCCGTAGTTGAGTGGCCATGAGATGGAATATGAAATACGACCGATTGAAGAGAAGGATATAGAAGGCCTTTGGCACGTTTTAGATTGTGTTGCCCGAGAACAAGAATATCTGGCCTTTGATCGGGGTCCCTCTATAGATAAAATGCGAGAATTTGTTCTCCATAATATTCAAAATAATCACCCGCAATTTGTCTGCGTTTTAAACGAGACGGTTATCGGATGGTGCGATGTTATCCCGTCCGATCGACCAACACAGGCTCATACGGGAAGCATGGGGTTGGGTTTGCTACCAGAACATCGAGGCAAAGGCTTGGGAACTTTAATGATTATGAAAGCCTTGGATACAGCTAAAACCAAAGGCTTAAAGCGTATCAAGCTAACCACTCATGAAACCAATCAACGGGCCATTGAGTTGTACAAAAAAATAGGATTTCAGGTTGAAGGCGTCCTTGTAAAAGAATCCTTTTTAAAAGGCCGTTATTTAGATGTGCTGATGATGGGGATGTGGGTAGGTCCTGACAATTGACTTATTGACAAAAACGCAAGGTAATATATAGTCTAAAAAGATAAAATTAGAGATATTGTTTTTTATTTTATATAACATGAAAGAAATTATTATGATTACGATTAATAAATATTTTTACAACTTTATTTTATGTTTGCTTCTATCCACATCAGCTCTAGCTAGCAACAACTATATTGACGCGACCGCGTCAAGTACGATTGCCTCTGCTGCCTCAAATACCGAGGTCGTATATAATGAAGAATGTGCTTATATTGATGGCTTTCTAGAACAGGAGGTGTTTTCTAAAGAGGACAAACAGCAAATGGATCCCAGCATCGAAGCCTTATGGGGGTATAGCATGGCGTATGTCATGCAACATCGCTTAGAAGGTAGAGATTTTTGTAAAAAAGTCATGGGATTGAAGAGGACGACTGATCTTTTGGACGCAGATTGGTTTAGTGCCATGTCAGAAACAGATAAATTTATAGCGATCTGTCTTTCAGAAGCGCTTCTGGCTGCTACCTCTCCGGAGCCGACGAGAATCAAAAAGCAAAATATGGCACGGGCAACCTCTCTCCTGCTGACTCCTGAATTCGCTCAAACAGCGGTAAGACAGAAGTGGATAAAACACCCATACCCTCTAGCGCGAATCACGGCTGAATATGCGGATAGAATTCTGGATTTACAACGACGTAAGCTTGAGGAGGAATACGATGACCACTCTTCCTCTAAGCTTGAATGGGAGGCAGAAGGCACTCTTTTCTCTACCTGTTATATGTTTAATGAGTGCAGTGCCTATCAGCTGAAAACCTTTTTTTATGCCTTGTCTAAAGGGGTTATTCTTGAAGGTATAAGCCCCACCAGATTTACCGGACACGGCTGTTTATTCCCATTTACCCTTTTAGCCCAAAGTCACGACCAGGCTCACGCCGAAGAACTGAAAGGTGAAAATACATTTGGTCGGGGAAGTAGATTTGCGGTGGTAACACTCAAGAACTTTGCTAGCCAGTTTCTAGATATCCTTAATGAGGGGCAGGTGTTTCCTTCGAACGAGGCTGATCTAGCGCTTCTGGCTGCGTTTATGATGGTGCATGAAACACAAACCAAAGCCTTTATTGAGCCTTGTTTAACAGACCTTATTATTTCAACGAATATTGATTTGGGAAAACTATCTGCCTCGATAGCGCACAAGCTTGGCTATGAAGAATATAAGGCCGACTACCCGCAGAATTTCATCTACCGATTCTATTCCGATATGGCCTTTGAATTGATAAAAGTGAAACCAGAACTAACTGAGGTCTTATTTCCCCAAGGTACTGAGATCGTACAAAAAGAGCTATTACAGGAAGATGATTTCAATAGCAACAAACCACTATCCTATAATTTAGATCAGACAATTGAGGAAAGTGTAAAATTGATGTCGTGGTTTATGGGTAAATTTTCACCTCATTTGAAAGCAATCAGGGTGTCCAATAATTGATCACCATCAGTCGCTTGAAAGGCTCGTTAAAAAGCCTTTCAAGCCATGCTTAAAATTAGGCTACATTCACAAAGCTGTCGCCTGGATTCCAATTGCACGCACAAAGCTCGCCTGTTTGTAAAGCCTTAAGGGTGCGTAAAATATCCTGGGGGTTGCGTCCAACGCTTAAATCATTCGCCGCAGCATAGCGGATAATACCTTCAGGATCGACGATGAAGGTGGCTCTCGTGCAAACGCCAGCCTTGCGGTCTAAAACACCTAAAGCAATGGAAAGATCGCGGCAAATATCCGAAATGAGGGGGAACTCTAGGTTCATCAAATCCGGATGACTTCTGCGCCAGGCCAAGTGAACGAAATCTGAATCCGTGCTGACACCATAAAGCTGAGCATTATTCTCTGCAAATTGGCCATTGAGGCTATTAAACTGGGCAATTTCCGTTGGGCAAATAAAAGTAAAGTCTTTTGGATAAAAGAAATATACTTGCCACTTTGAGCCTGCTGTTAGGTTGGTGACGTCCTGGAAGGCTGTATTGACATCGTTAGATACAACAGCTGTTGCTGTAAAACTAGGAAAACGATCGCCGATAGTTAACATGTCTTTTCTCCTTTTAAGTTATATTCTTTATCATAAATATTATTATTCACCTGTTTGTAGTCTTTCAACCAGCTGTTTTACCGTTGGAATGAAACCGTTTTTATAAAACGGGTCCGTGCCAAAGCGATAGGCTGCGTGACCTGAGAACATTAATTGGTTATCCAGGCCTTTTCCATGACTGATAGATTGCAATGTTTTTTGTATGCAGAAGGATCTCGGGTCTGCTTTACGACCCGTTGTGCCTTCTTCGTTTTGTGACCAATTGCTAAAGGCACATGCGCTTAAGCACCCCATACAATCGATTTGATCTTTATGAATTTCTTCCGCCTTATGAGGATCGACAAAAACGATTGTGGAATCGGGAGTCCTTAAGGCTTCTGTAAAGCCTTGCCCTATCCATTTTTTAGCCTCTAGATGATCATGAGCCGTCAGATAAACGAGACGCTGGCGGGGGCCTATGGGTAGGGCTGTATCATGGTCACCGATAGGTTTTGTCTGGTACGCTACCTGTCGTTGGCTTCTTTCCGTTAACTCTTGCAAAAAATCATTGCGAACGGCTGACGAGTAGAAACCAGTCGGGCTGAATTTATTTAAATAAATATCCCCCTCTTTTAAGGTCAGCAACCTTTGCTTCCATCGATCGGAAATAGGGCTTTCTTGTGTCAAAAGCGGGCGAGTACCAAATTGAAAAGCGATGGGGCCCAGAATCGGATTATCAATCCACTCTTCCCATTCCTTTAAGGCCCAGACGCCACCGGCCATGATAATAGGCGTGGTAAATAGACCAAAACAGTTCATAACTTCTCGTAAGGCTTGAACCCGTGGCAAAGGAGATTCTGGTTTTAGAGGGTCTTCACTATTGCTTAATCCGTTATGGCCACCAGCAAGCCAGGGGTCTTCATAGACAACGCCACCTAACCATTCTGGAAATTTGTTGTAAGCTCTTTTCCATAAGGCCCGAAACGCGCGTCCAGAAGAAACAATCGGATAGTAGTGAATGGCGTGTTCTGCAGATATCTGTGCGATACGATAGGGCATGCCTGCACCACAGGTAACCCCGTGGATTAATCCCTTTGTGCCTTCAAGAATACCATAAAGAATTTCTTCGACACCGCCCATTTCCCACAATACATTCATGTGGATTCGACCTTGTCCGTTGGACGTTTCATGGGCGATTTTGGCTTGTGTAATGCCGCCTTTAATGGCGTACTCTACCAATTCCTTATGACGGTCCCTACGGGTTTTTCCGTGATAAATCACGGGAATAAGGTTGCCGTCTTCATCCTTGGCATCTGGATTTACAGCTGAAAAAGTTCCAACACCCCCAGCCGCAGCCCAGGCGCCGGAACTTTCCCCATTCGACACAGAAATTCCCTTGCCTCCTTCCACCAGAGGCAAGACTTCTTTTCCCGATATTAACAAAGGTTTTAATGGTTTCACAACAGGCCCTATGAATTAAGATTCTTGTGCGATAGCAGAGTCTAAGGGCTGACCAGTTGTCTGGTCAACGACCTTCATGCTTAAGCGCATTTTACCTTTTTCAAAACCGACAAGTTTGACATAAACTTGCTGGCCTTCTTTCACAACGGCCTCTACATTGGGAACCCGTTCTTTGGCCAATTCACTGATGTGCACAAGACCCTGTTTGTCGCCTACGACGCTGACAAAGGCACCAAAATCAACGATTTTGACAACTTTACCATGATAGATAGCTCCAACTTCAGGTTCTACAGTGATGTTTTGGATAGACTGAATCGCTGCTTGTACTGCTGATTCGTTGGCTGCAGAAACCGTAACTTTTCCGTCTTCTTCGATATCAATCTTCGCACCAGTTCTTTCGCAAATTTCACGAATGACTTTACCGCCTGGTCCGATAATTTCACCGATTTTTGACTTTGGTACGAAAATACTCGTCATGCGAGGGGCGTTTTCGTTAACTTCGTCTCTTGGTGCATCGATAGCTTTACGCATCTCGCCTAGAATGTGCAAACGACCTTCTTTGGCTTGATGTAGGGCATCCTTCATGATTTCTTTTGTGATGCTGGTAACCTTGATGTCCATCTGCAGAGCTGTAATACCTGCGTCTGTTCCTGCGACCTTAAAGTCCATATCGCCCAAGTAGTCTTCATCCCCTAAAATATCAGACAGGACTGCATATTGACCACCTTCTTGAATGAGACCCATCGCAATTCCGGCAACCGGGCGCGGTAGAGGTACGCCTGCATCCATAAGGGAGAGAGATGCGCCACAAACTGTCGCCATAGAAGAAGAACCGTTGGATTCAGTGATTTCTGAAACCGTACGAATCGTGTATGGAAACTCTTCTTTGCTGGGCATAATCGGATTAAGCGCACGCCAAGCTAATTTACCATGACCAATTTCCCGACGTCCAGGGGAACCCATGCGACCTGTTTCACCGACAGAGTATGGGGGGAAGTTATAATGAAGCATGAAACGTGAACGACTTTCGCCTTCGAGAGAATCTAAAATTTGTTCGTCTTGGGCTGTCCCTAAAGTAGTAAAGGAGAGGGCTTGTGTTTCGCCGCGTGTGAATATGGCACTGCCATGGACGCGGGGAAAGGCCCCAACTTCAGAAATAATTGTGCGGACAGTCTTTGTGTCACGGCCATCAATACGCTTGCCGGTCTTTAAGATGTCGCCACGAACAATGTCTTTTTCCAGTTGCTTAAAGCAAGAGGAAACGATTTTGTCAGAAACTTCTTCTGTGACAAAAGTCTCCATAGCTTTTTCACGAGCTAAAGATAACAGATTGCTACGTGTTTGCTTATCTGTTTCTTGATAGGCAGCACGCAATTCTGCTTCAAAAGAAGCGGCCAGCTTTGTGTAAGTCTCAGCCTTTAAAGGCGAAGCAACAGGTGTCTCTCGTTGTGCTTTATTTACTTCACGAGCAAATTCTTCAATGGCGCGAATAACCGGTTGGAAATGATCAAAACCAAAGACAACAGCTCCCAGCATGATTTCTTCGCTGAGTTCTTTGGCCTCGGATTCCACCATCAATACACCTTCTGCTGTACCAGCAACGCTGAGATCTAGTGCAGATTCACGAATTTCTTCGTAGGTTGGGTTCAAAATGTATTGACCGTCTTTATACCCAACGCGGGCGGCACCCAAAGGTCCTTGAAATGGCACGCCAGATATAGCCAGAGCTGCCGATGCACCCACAAGAGAAATGATGTCTGGATTGTTATCCATATCATGGCTGATAACCATGCAGGTCACTTGAGTTTCATTGGTGAATTCAGCGGGAAATAAAGGGCGAATGGGGCGATCAATGAGGCGAGAGGTTAGAGTCTCATTTTCACTAGGGCGTCCTTCGCGTTTGAAAAAGCCACCAGGAATTTTACCTGCGGCGTAAGTTTTTTCTTGATAATTAACTGTTAAAGGGAAAAAATCCACATCGGGCTTTGCTTTTTTTTCTGCCACGACGGTGCACAAAACAACGGATTCACCATACGTTACGATAACCGCTCCATCCGCTTGACGAGCAACTTTTCCTGTTTCCAACGTAAGAGGACGGCCGCCCCAATCGATTGTTTTTTTATGAATTTGAAACATATATATACCTTCATATTGAAAGACCGGGAACATCCCGGTCTATAGTATTTTTGATAATTTTAACGACGCAAACCGAGCTTTTTAATCAGATCCGTATAACGCTCTGTATCCTTTTTCTTTACATAATCAAGAAGACTGCGACGTTGACCAACCATCTTAATAAGACCACGACGGGAGTGAACGTCTTTTTTGTGGCTGATCATATGATCTGTGAGGTTCTTAATACGTTCCGTAAGTATGGCGATTTGAACCTCTGGAGATCCTGTATCTGCCTTTGTTTTACCATGTTCTTGAATAACTTCTTGTTTGCGTTCTGCTGTAATCGACATCGTATACTCCTTCTATATAATTTAAGTTTTGTTAAACACGCGATTTGGTTGTACAAATCCTGAATTTAGTGTCCCAATAGCCAGGGCTTTTTTTGGTTCGAGTAAGCATAAAACTGTACCCGAATCGTTCCCTATAGCCTGTTGCGGTGTCAAGCCTATGGCGTGACCATGCCGTATGAGCATTTCTTGTTCCGCATTCACGTAGATAGCCGGGATGTCGTCCAGCACATCTACAATCGGGTGCACATAACCCTCTGATAGGACTTTATGCCCTAATTCTTGAATTTTTTCCAGGGAAATCGCATTGGCCGCTAAAAAATTTCCCACCCTTACTCTTTTTAAGACAGATATATGGCCTCTGGTTTGCAGGTGAATGGCTAAATCCCTGGCTAAACTTCGAACGTAAGTACCTTTTCCGCAGATCACACGAAAAGTTGCCCGGTCTGTACTTGGGCATGCGGTGAGTTCTAACGATTCAATGAAGATATTGCGGGCTTGTATATCCATTTGTTTGTTTTGGCGAGCCAGGTCATAAGCTCTTTTCCCTTCAATCCAGACGGCAGAGTATTGAGGTGGAATTTGATCTTGGTGGCCAATAAAATGAGGAATAGCTTCGTTAATTTGTTCTTGTGTTGGCCGATGAGGTGAAGAGGCAACAATGTCTCCTTCTGAATCATCCGTCGACGTTTGCGCACCCCAGGTTATTTCAAACTCATATACTTTTGTTTTTTCCATCAGGTAATTGACGGTTTTTGTTGCATCGCCTAACGCCAGTGGCAATACGCCTTCGGCCAGTGGATCCAAGGTGCCCGCGTGACCGACTTTATGTTTATTTAAGGCATGTCTTACAATGGTAACGGCCCGGGTTGAGTTCATACCCAACGGTTTATAGACGTTCAACCATCCTTGGATTACGGAAATACTTTTCAAGTAATTAACTCAAATCTTGAGCTACATGAGGAAGGCGGAAAATATTTTCCAAACGATCGACTTCATCAAAGGTTTTGTCGGGTTCAAAATGCAAAATCGGAACCGTTCTGAGATTCATGCCTTTGGCTAAGTAGCTACGTAATAAGGGAGAAATCTGCTTTAGTTTAGCAATGTTCTTCTCGAGTTCTTCACCACCAAGAGTCATGACAAAGGCAAAGGCGTGGCGTAGGTCTACACTCATACGAACTTCTGTGATGGTAACGCGAGACCCGTCAAAGTCTTCGATGTAGACGTCTCCGCGCATAAGGCAGGCTGAGAGTAATGCGCGCACTTCTTCGCCCACACGAAGTTGTCTTTGACTAGGTGCAGAACCTAGGCTATTTTTCTTTGATTTTGTCATCTCTACCACTATATATATTCTTCACAATTGCTTTATAAATATTTTCTATAAAATACACCAGCTTTATTTAATCAGGGCCTACGCATGAAAAATTTAAAGAGGAAGTGCCTCCCACACCTGTCACACCTGCGAAGGCAGGTGTCCAGCGAAAACTATGCGTTGCGAAGCAACACTTTATTTATTAATGTAAAACGATTATAAGGAGCCTCTGCGAGGCACATGTTGCGCTGGACACCTGCCTTCGCAGGTGTGACAGGTTCTGTGTATTTTTCATGCGTAGGCCCTGTTTATTTAATCTATGCGGATTCAACCATGGCGCCAATAATAGCGTTTCTGGCCAGGAAGTCAGCTCTTTCGTTTTCCACGTGGCCACTATGGCCCTTAACCCACATCCACTCTACATTATGTTGCTTCGTAGCCGATAGCAGTCTTTCCCATAGATCCTTGTTTTTTACAGGCTTTTTATCTGCCGTTAACCAACCAGACGTTTGCCATTTGTGGACCCATAGGCTGATGCCATCTTTCAAATACCGACTATCCGTATGTAAAATGACTTTTGAGGGTTTCTTCAGTGTTTCTAAAGCCTGTATAGCGGCCAACATTTCCATGCGATTGTTTGTTGTATCTGCTTCATAGCCAAAAATTTCTTTTTGGTGCTCCGCCAATTTCAAGACAGCACCCCAGCCTCCGGGACCTGGGTTTCCAGTGCACGCGCCATCGGTGTATATGTTTACGGTTTGACTGGTCATTTTTGATATCCATTTTACATTATATTTATGATATGGTGCCCATCGTATACAATTTCAAGGTAAATTAAAAAGGATTTTTACAGGATGGATCTCCCTATTTGTGCGCAGAAAGATGCCTACAGTGTAGACCTAGAAGAAGGTAAAACTTATTGCTGGTGCACCTGCGGTTTAAGTATGTCTCAGCCTTTTTGCGATGGAGCCCATAAGGGGTTGGGAATGAAATCTATGCGTTTTGAGGCTGTAAAAACAGAAACTGTAAAACTGTGCGGCTGCAAGCAAACAAAAACGCCTCCATACTGTGATGGCAGCCATAAAAAATTGTAGGATTTTGGCATCGCCCTCATTTAGGGCGGGCAAAGTTGTCCGTATAGCTTTTGGGGATGATTTTTTTGGTTTTAGGCTCCATCACGTGATAGGACCAAGATTTGTTTTCGGCAAATTGGATGGCTTGTTCTTTGGTGGGGAAAAATAGTTTTATTTGTTTTATGGTTGAGGTTGTGGCGGTCCACTGCATAATCGGTTCAATGTACTGAGAATTGCCATTATCGGATTCTAGAACCCAGTTTTTTGTATTGCCTTTTCCCGAAGACATAGCAGTTTTCGCGGGTTGGTATATTTTTACACGTGTCATGTGGCTAGCCCTTTATTTCTTACAGTCTATCATAACTTTTTTAGGTTTTCATTTTCTCTTTTATTAAGCCTTGCCCAAGATTCTGTAGAGCAGACTTTAATTCCGGATCCGTGATTCCCTCAACAGTTGGTAAAGGTATTTCTGAATCGCCATTATTTTTGGAAGACTTTTTTTTCAGGATAGGAACGTGACCGTGAATAATTTTCAAGCGTTGGATGGCCTCATAGCCAAAATATGTATTTACGCGATCGATAATCATTGGTTGAATATGTTGAATCAATACACTTGCGCCAGGGCTTACTAAAATATGTAAGATGCCGGATCTGCGGGAATGGCTATTAAAGCTCAGTTTTTGAGGGCAGGTTTGTTTGGCCCATTCGGCACCGATGATATTTTCCCATTCGGAAAGGATGTCCACATCATAAAAACCTCGCTGCCGCATGATAGGTTTAACGACTTTTGAGATCAGGCGACCTATCTCGAGGCTGTAATAACTGCGTTTGTTTGGGTCGTTCGCCATAGTTTTTCTGTACTTTTTCTAGAAAATCGTTTTATTAGTTTAAGAGTTATAGCAGAAAAAAGAAATTAAATATGCAAAAGGATCTCCCCTTAATTATTGCTGGCCCGACGGCAAGTGGCAAGTCTGCTATAGCTGTGGCGTGGGCGAAGGAAATGGATGGTGTGATTATTAATGCAGATAGTATGCAAATATATCAAGACTTGCCTATTCTCACGGCCCATCCATCGCTAGAGGATATGGCGTCTTGCCCTCACCGGTTATATGGTGTTTTGCCTGGGTCTCAAGCCTGTTCCGTGGCCATGTGGGTCGAGCTGGTTCTGGCAGAAATTAAAACAGCACAACGAGCCGGTCAGCGACCCCTATTGGTGGGGGGCACAGGTATGTACTTGCTGAACCTTATGAATGGGCTCTCGCATATTCCAGATATTGATCCCGCTATTCGTCAAGAAGCCCGTGAGCTTTCTACATCCATGCCTATTATCGAATTTTATAAAAAAGTTATGGATCTGGATCCTCTTATTGAGGGGCATTTGAATATGCGAGATACGCAGAGACTCTCCAGAGCTTACGAGGTTATACGATCCACCGGTAAGTCTATTGTAGAGTGGCAATCCATGCCTACCGTATCCAGAAGAGATCAATATGAAATATACCTTGTCAGCCGACCGCGAGCCGAATTGCATCAAAGAGCCGCCCATAGATTTAATGTGATGCTGGAAAATGGGGCTCTGCCTGAGGTATCCCAGCTAATCCATCAGTCTTACGCACCGGATTTGCCGGTGATGAGGGCGCTGGGCGTTAAAGAGTTGTCCTCCTTTCTACGCCAAGAAATAAGCCTGGAAGAAGCAAAAGAAAAAGCCATCATTGCAACGCGTCAGTACATCAAAAGACAATCCACTTTTTTCAAAAACCAATTCCCTGAGGCTAAGTTATGCCATTTATCCTAAATAAGTATCATTTCCCCGTCCCGACGTCTGCCATTTCGTGTGACAAATAATTTAGCCACAAAAACCAAAGAAGGAATAAAGAGTCAGAATGTAAGGAATGTTTTGTTCTTTCGTTTGTATTCGGGGACTATACCCTAAACCCGAATCTAAGTCCATTTAGGGACAAAAGCTATGGGAACAGGTTTCGGGACGTTACCTTGTAACTGGTTTCTGTAGCATAATGGGAGCCTGTATTTCCTCTATTTGTGGATACCAGAAACCCCTGAATCTGGTATACGTGTAAATTTGATTGATAGCACTAGGTCTGTTCATAATCTGATCAGAATGCTTGACAGAATGCAATAATGACCCTATATCCTTCATAGGATAGCCATTATCAGAATGATATGGTTTCATTATATATGGAGATTATTACCAATGTTTAGTTCTACAAAGAAGATCGCAATTGCTGCGGCTTTGATGACGGCGTTTACTTCAGGACAGTTCGATGCCTATGGCTCTGGCTTAATTAACAATAACAATAATGAGGACGGCTCAGGTCAGCAAGTTGTTGTAGCAAATGCTGCAGCTGTTGCCCCAGCCCAATCCTCTTCTGTGGTCATTATGCAACCAGACCTTCTTCCTGCAATTACCGGAAGAGATATGAAAAACTATATGGCTGGCATTATGTGTGATGTGGTTAGTCCTTATCGTTTGGCATCGTTATCTAAAGCTTGGCATCAGTTTGTTTTGGGTAGGACGTTACAAGCGAAAGCGAAAGAACAGATAATGGCTATTACTTTTTTACCGAATACCCCGTCATCAAAATGGCTTGAGAAGAGAGATCTGCAAATACTGAATTCAGGTACTTTCCGATATCAACCAGAGGGACAAACCGCAATCGATGTTGACCTGTCGACAATGGCTGAGACAAACGGTGTTCTCGTGTTACCGGCTGCGTTAGCGGATCTTCCCTTGTGTGTTATGAGGGATCCAATGACCTTCGTAAACCCGGTTGGTGACAATTTAAGAAAAACTCTTGTTCTGCTTCTGACGCTGAGTGATTTGAAACGTGTCGCCCGAGAGATATCTATGGACGCTTCATTTCTACAGAACGTCGCCCAAGCAGATTTGTCACAGAATGCAGTATGTGCGCTCATCAGGTATGGTGGGGATAATATAGCGGACTGGGGTTTCATGCACACGATCTTAAGCTATAGTGAGATGTCGGGTTTGTCTATTTGGCAATTATGTGCGCATGAAAATGCGCGCGGGTTGCGGCGCGCGGCGGCGGCGGCGGCGTTTGTCCGGGGTGCCGGGTTTGCGGATTTCATTTTTAAACCGAAATTAGACTTATAGACACAAAGCCGAGGAGTTGCCCTTGGCGCTTGCCATGCAACAATAAAGGCTTGGCAGTAGCGCTTGAACACAGGCTTCAAGTTCCTTTAATGTCGAAAGTCCGCATTTCAGCCAGCGTATCCATTGACCGACGTATCTCCGCAAAGTCACAAGGGTTTGGGGTTTCCTGGCTGCCGGATCCAACATGGTTGTAAGGATATCTTTAACTTCCTCTTCTGTTGGAGTAGGTTCATTGACCCGATATTCGGAAATGTCCCGCCCGTGAGGGTTTTTCTTATGGTAGTTCGAGACATTTCTGTTGCCTTGCGACGGCTCATAAAGCGCGGTGCCACGTTCGTGAAAACGCCTGATTGTTTCTTTGGAAGGAAGAATCTTTTGATCATCCATGTAATAACCTAAAAAATTAAAGCCATGACTGATCTTACCAATATAAGTTTTTAAAGGGTGAAGTTGAAGCTGTAAGCCATTTACAATCTCATGGGTGACCTTCACAACTTTTCGCAATGCTGTTTTAGTCTTGGTTAATACTACCCAGTCATCCATGATGCGGGCGTAGAATACGTCCTTGATTTGGCCTATAGCTTTGTCTAGAGGCATCAAGGCGATCGCCCCAAGAATTGGTGATAACGGGGAACCTTTTGGAATGCCCATTTGATCATAATCATAGAAGTTTCCTCCACGTGTTTCAGTGCGATGCAATGCTTTGTGTAACAACGTCGATAATATGGGATGATCGACGTAAGTCTCGACAATCCCCATCAATACGTCAAATCGAATCGACGCGTAATAAGATTTAATATCACTGCGCATCACATATTTGTGCTCAGATAAGGCCGCATGGGTATGGGTTACAGCCTTCTTGAGGCCTCCTCGGTCTTTGATGTGATAGCAGGATTTGGGAATATGCTCAGACATCAGCGCCCCCAAGGCTAGGCTGATCAGCTTTAAAGCAATCATATCTCGGGAAGACCAGAGGGATATGGTTGCGTCATCAAATTCATAGCGTTCCAAGAGATCAAAGCTGTAGGAGCCATCATTTAGTTGAATGAGGAGGTCATCCTTGATGTGATTCCACTCCCGCCTTAAACGCCATATGTCAGAATTAGCCGAATAATCTTTACGCAGCCCACAGATCCATTTAAAGGCCCCTTGGAGGTCGTCTATTGAAAATAGCGGTGGGGGTCGTTTTTATGGTTTTATGCCCATGCAAGGCTTGTTTTTCCCGTGTTATCTTTGACGCCTAATGAATGAATGTATTCTAGCCTATCATGGATTTTGATGATGTGGGCACAGGTATTTTGTAAAAGAGTGTCTTAATCATGAGGTTGTGAGATTAAACATCAATTTACCGCACTCCCCTTAAAACTGTCAGCAGCGCTGACAGTTTTGGCCAAGCTCAGATAGGGGCTGCTTTAATATGGTCGAAGAGACCTCGCGACTCACTCATAGCTCATCATGTCATTTTACGATCGGAATTTTCTCGACACTGTCGAGACAATTCGATATCAATTCAGAGAAATGCCTTTTTACGCTACTGCTGACAATATGAGATTACTATGCCAAACAAGCCTGATACGATGCCCGATACGATAAAGGAAACTGAATTCACCCTGATATCTGATATGATAAGGGAGGCCCAGGATAGAGCTTGGAGGCAGGTTAATAGCACCCTTATCAAGCTTTATTGGGATATAGGTCAATTTATAAGCAATAAAAGTAGTATGGCTGGCTGGGGTAAAGGCATGGTAGAGGAACTATCTGGGTTTATACTTTCTCAAAACTCAGGCACTCAAGGATTCTCTGCCAGAAATATATGGAGAATGAAGCAATTTTACGAAGCTTACAAGGATCATGAAAAACTGTCAGCACTGCTGACAGAAATTACCTGGACAAATCATCTTCACATACTTTCAAAAACTAAATCTGATGAAGAGAGGGAGTTCTATCTCCAGTTAGCGTCCAATTATCGTTACTCTGAAAGGGAATTGGCAAGAATAATAGATGGTTGCACATTTGAAAGAACAATGATCGCCAATAAAGAACTGTCAACAGTGTTGACAGAATTTCCCGGTGATGCAAAAAACATCTTTAAAAGCAGCTATATCTTTGATTTTCTGAGCCTGCCGGAGGATCATATGGAAGTTGATTTGCAAAAAGCGCTCATTCAGAATCTCAAGAAATTTTTGCTTGAACTGGGGCCTGATTTTACCCTAATTGGAGAGGAATACCCTTTGCAGGTGGGGATGAAAGACTTTCGGATTGATATTTTGATGCATCACCGAGGGCTTAATTGCCTTTGTGCCATAGAGCTCAAGACGACAGATTTCAAGCCAGATTACATGGGCCAAATTCAATTTTATCTTGAAGCATTAGATCGAAATGTAAAAAAAGAGCATGAAAATCCAAGCATCGGCATTCTAATCTGCAAAACCAAGAATGAGGAGATTGTGGAGTATGCTTTAAGTCGCAGCATGTCCCCTACAATGATCGCAGAGTACAAGACTAAATTGATTGATAAAGAGTTGTTGCAGCGCAGGCTTCATGCTATTACCAAAGCGATGGAAAGCGGTACAACTTGAGCTTAATGCCTCCCTATATCATGTGTTTGTGGCGCATAGATAACATACTATAGTAGAGTTATGTAGGTCAGTCAGAAGTAACCCACTTTACCACCTTTGGTAATACAGCTAGATAGTCATTTGCTGGCCCCAGATTACCCAGTTGATGCGCCAGCATGTTTTCCCAATCACTAAGCAGTTCTTCTTCTTGAATCTTAGAAATTAAAGAATCTGAGTTGATAGCTGGTAACCCTCGAAATGCCAGTTTTTTGATAAAGATGTCCCTTATAGCTTCCTTATCATGGCTATGGTTATCCTTTCTCTCGAATAGGTTAATGACGTCATATAAGTCTCTAGGACGAGCCCTATCAAACAGGGCCCTGAGTTTCTCCGCAAAAATCTCATTATAAGAATAGGCTTCAGCATTATAGTTGAAGTCGTCTCCATCACTATACTGATGAAATATAGAAGTTTTAACCGATGCCGCAACCATGAGTTCGTTCTGTGTTATATCTAGTTTTAGACGGGTTAATGAGCCCCTTTGATCTAGAGGGCCTATGTAGCCGAGTTTTCCTCTTAACGTCTTTCCCTCGGTACCAAGAAATGGCTGGACAATAATTTCTGGAACCTCAATACCAGAATATTCATATAGCCATCCTCTAACTTCTGACAAACATATGTGGATGAAATTAGGATCCGTCGATGCATCCCCTCTAATTGTAAAGTCTAGATCCTCACTATAGCGATATTCCGGGAAGTAACACTTTTTCAGACAGGTGCCGCCTTTGAAAACCCATTCTCTAGAAAGAGCTGCGTGATTGGAAATCCCAGCAAGTATCCATCCTAGAACGTAATCTTTCTCTACCATCATAGGACTAAGGTTCGAGGTGCTTGCCTTATTAAGTATTTCTTCTTTCGTTATCACTATTGCTTCTCTTTCTTAAAACTATCAGGAACCCAGAGCTGCCATTTAGTAACGAGTCTAGGGCAGCTCTGGGATGGAACTAGCTTAACTTTTCCTTGGGATTTCTGCTCTAGAAGAAACTTTTCCGCCTCTGAGGTTAATAGTCCCTCAGATTCTAACAGGAAACCTAGCCTTTTAATTACAGCGCCGTTTTTCAAATCCAAAGCGTATTTTATCAAAAGACCTACATCCTTATGTTCGGATGATAAATATTCTCTGAAAACCTCCTGTAGAACCTTACTTCCACCAAAATGTTGGGGAGACTCTAACATATCAATCATTGTGCGAGAAGGATCGCTTACCTTCAGCTTTGCGTTTCCCTTCCAGACTGTTTTTAATCCAAATAATCTGTCTTCTGATATTTTATGTACGAGAAAAATGTGACCTAAATAGGTATGCATGGACTTTTTCTGAGGAGCTGACGTATATACAAACGTATTGCGAAAAATCTGATCGGTAAGATCCCAATGGGAAATTGCATCCCAGCCTCCTATATAACAAGGTTCAAACAACGCGTTCGCCAGAATCCAGGGATCCCCTACAAAAGGCTGACCTTCGTTATAAGACTGAGGAGCTGGCAAATAAACTCCCTGCTTTACCCGGAAAAGCCATCCTGAACGAGCAAGTCTATAGAGAATCATTTTGGCCTTATCATGAGGAACGCCAAGTATAATCGACGCATCACCAATCGTTATGGGTATCTTCCCTCTCCCAACAAGTTGAGAGAAGTATTTGCGATATTTCTGATCAAAGCCTTTTAATTCTGTCATGGTACAGTTAGACTACCATAAATAAGCGCTATGTGCAATACTCGGCAGTCTGAATGTACCAATATCATGAGTTTTTGGCACAAAACACATGATATGAGTTACTGTTTATAGGCTCAAATTTTTTTCATGAAGGAGAGGCTTGTCATGCCGTGTTTCAGGAAAAAAGTGATAGCTGACGACATAATTCTTCTCTTAAGCACTCGGCTTCTTTCATAAGGGCATCCAGCTCAATTTCTGTTTTTGCGCTGCCCACATGGCGAATCACAACACATTTACGATCGACATATCGAACAATTTGGACAGCTTTAGTTCCTGATAAAGCGCTGATTTTTCTGATTTTGAGGTCCCCACGCATGCCATAACACAGGCTTTAGTGTGACAAAACGCACTAATATATTTCTGAAACCATTGATTTTATTGGGATTCGAAAACTATTCTGCTGAAATTTCAAAAAATGGCATAAATCAGGAAAAGAAAAAGCCATCATTGCAACGCGTCAATATATCAAAAGACAATCCACTTTTTTCAAAAGCCAATTCCCTGAGGCTAAGCTATACCATTTATCCTAAATAAGTATCGTTACCCCCATCTTTTAAACCCAGTTGCGTGCATAAAAAAACCCGCCAAAAATGACGGGTTTTTTTGAGTGTCTTTCGTTTATTTTCTGTCGCCTAATAGACGAAGGAGATAAAGGAACAAGTTTATGAAGTCTAAGTATAGGCTTAAGGCGCCGTAAATCGCACCTTTTGCATACATTTCTTCACCCATATTGTCGGAATAGGAGGCCTTAATGCGTTGTGTGTCATAAGCCGTTAGTCCTGTAAAGATCAGTACGCCAATCACAGAAATAGCGAACTCAAGGGCTGAACTGCCTAGGAATATATTCACAACACTTGCAAGGATTAGCCCGATAAGACCCATAAACAAGAAGGATCCAAAGCTGCTAAGGTCCTTTTCAGTGGTGTAGCCGTAAAGGCTCATAGCACCGAAGGTTGCCGATGTGATAAAGAACACACGGGCAATGCTACCCATCTCATAGGTTAAAAATATAGAGGACAGCGATAGACCCATTGTTGCGGCAAAAAGCCAGAATAACAGCTGTGCCGTTGAAGCACTTATCTTGTTAATCCCAAAGGACAAAACCAACACAAACGCCAGAGGACCGAACATTACGGCGTACACAAGAGGTGTGCCGTATATGGCCTGCAACATAGCGGGTGATGATGCGGTTATGAAGGATATGGCGCCTGTAAGAGCAAGACCTCCCATCATATAGTTGTATACCTTAAGTAGGTAACTGCGAAGGCTTACATCCACATAAGCCTGTTCGGTCGCCCTCTGTACAGCAGAAGTGTGAACTCGATTCGACTTGAAATCCGTTGCCATGAAATTTTCTCCTCATACATAGCTTTTTATATAGCTATTATACAGCTCTCCGCCACTAAAATCAAGGATTTAGCTTTTAAACGGAAAGAAAGTATAAGACAAAGTAATGGTTGAAATATCCTCTACGTTTTTATCATCTGCAAATTCTGGCGAGATAAAAAACTGTACGGGCATTTCGACAACTTTATGGGGTTCTAGCGTTTGTTCAATAAAGCAAAAGCATTCTATTTTATTAAAGTAAATTCCGGCTTTATCCGGCGTAACATTGTAAATGGCCATACCTTTTAGTGGAAGATCTGATAGATTCTCCGCCTCATAAAAAGCCAGAGCAGATTCACCAGCGCGGACGATTATTTCGTGTTGCAGAGGCTTAAAACGCCATGGGAGTGCGGGATTTACATCTGCATTAAATTGAACGCGTATATAGCGTTCACGAATATCTCCGGTGGGGGCTATAGCGACTTGCGTTGTTCCACCATATCCAGTTTGCTGACAAAACAAACGGTATAAGGGAACAGATGCATAAGCCAGAGCTGTCATAGCTGCCAGTAGCGCGCAAATAAGGATAACTGTGTTTCTATGGGGATGAATAGCCATTTATAACTTTAGACGATACGTCAAAAACCCTTCATTTTCACAATGCTTAACCCATAAAATAGTAAGCACAAGGACACGAGCGTAAAGAGCATAAGGCGATTTTTGACTTTTAAATTATTTCTTTTGTCTTCACGCATAGGTGCCTCCAATCAGTTTGTCGATAAAAATAGCGAGATAGAGTGTAAAAAGATAAAAAATTGAAAACCAAAATAGCTTTTTCGCCGGGGCTATATCGTCTGTTTGTTTCACCCTCCAGGCATAATACATAAACATTAAACCCATAAGAACAGCGATGCTGATGTAAAACCAGCCACTCATCCCTATAAAAAATGGTGCAAGAGAGGTTAGAAATAAAACACCACTGTAGAGCAAAATCTGTTTTTTCGTTTCTTGAATTCCCGCAGTCACGGGAAGCATGGGAATGTTGGCGTCTTGGTACTCTTTAGATGTAAAAAGAGCCAGAGCCCAAAAGTGGGGCGGTGTCCAAAAAAAGATGATCGCAAAGAGAATAACTGGCTCGATGGTAATATCTCCGGTCACGGCAGCCCAACCAATCATAGGAGGAAAGGCTCCTGCGGCTCCACCAATAACGATATTTTGGGGCGTGCGGCGTTTCAGCCAAATTGTGTAAATAACGGCGTAAAAAAAGATGGTGAAGGCTAGTAAGGTTGCCGCTAGCCAATTGGTGGCTAACGCGAGTGTGGCAACGGCTCCACAACTTAATATAGTAGCCATGATGACAGCATCTTCAGAGGTCAGGCGACCCGAAGGTATGGGCCTTTTTTTTGTCCGTTGCATAATAGCATCCACATCGTGATCATAGGCCATGTTATAGGCTCCCGATGCGCCTGCACCGATAGCGATACATAAAATGCTGACGAAAAAAATGTAAGGGTGCATAGAGCCGGGTGCCATAAAGGCGCCAATCATAGCGGTAAATATGACCAGGGACATCACCCTGGGTTTTAACAACATAAAATAGTCCATGGCCGTTGAGTATGGGCGAGGGGAGAAATTTAGGTCAGGGTGGATAATTTTTTTCGGCATCGCGCATACACTCTCAAATACTATAGCTTATTCAAAAAGAACTCTTCGTCTCTCATTTTCAATAACGTCGTCTACTTTTACTCATATTCAAAAGCGAAGAGGGATTGGGAGTAGAGCCCAATCCCACCTTATTTAGTGTGTATATTTCATCACCGGTTGCGTTTCAAAAGTATGGAAAGGCGCGGGTGAGTCCACAGTCCATTCCAGCGTGTCGGCGCCTTCTCCCCAAGGGTTCGCTTCGGCTTTTTTGCCTTTTATCAGCGTGTAAAAGACAATGAAAATAAAGAAGAGTGTTGACGCAAATGTCATGTAGGCGCCCATAGAGGCTACATGATTCCATGGTGAAAACGCATCTGGGTAATCGGGTATGCGACGAGGCATGCCGGCTAAACCAAGAAAATGCATGGGAAAGAATAAGATGTTTACACCAACAAATGTCGTCCAGAAATGAATCTGCCCCATAACTTCAGGGTATTGTTTTCCGGACATTTTGCCAAACCAGTAATAAAATCCAGAGAAAATCGCAAAAACAGAACCTAAGGACAATACGTAATGAAAATGGGCCACCACATAGTAGGTGTCATGCATCATTATATCTAATCCTTGGTTGGAAAGAGCAACGCCTGTTAGTCCCCCCATCGTAAACAAAGCGATAAATCCAATAGCAAAAAGCATAGGCGTTTTAAAGGTAATGGATCCACCCCACATGGTTGCGAGCCAGCTGAAAATTTTAATTCCCGTCGGGACCGCAATAATCATGGTGGCGGCTGTAAAGTATGCATTAATCCGTACATCCATACCCACAGTAAACATGTGATGTGCCCAGACAACAAATCCAATAAAGCCGATAGATACCATGGCATAAACCATGCCCAGATAACCAAAAATGGGTTTGCGAGAAAAAGTTGTAATGACGTGACTGATAATGCCAAAGGCTGGCAAAATCATAATGTATACCTCTGGATGACCAAAAAACCAGAATAAGTGTTGGAATAATACAGGGTCTCCACCACCTGCTGGATCAAAGAATGTGGTGCCAAAGTTACGATCCGTTAAAAGCATCGTAATGGCGCCCGCAAGAACCGGTAGGGATATAACAAGCAAGAACGCCGTCACCAAACTTCCCCATACAAACAAAGGCATGTGATGCAAAGACATACCCGGTGCCCTCATATTAAAGATGGTCGTAATGAAGTTTATCGCCCCTAAAATAGAGCTGGCACCCGCAATATGTAAAGCGAGCAACATGAAGTCCACAGAGGCATCCTGGTGACCAACCATACTGCTGAGCGGCGGGTAGAAGGTCCAACCGGTTCCCGCACCCAGGCCTGTAAGGGATGCAAATCCCAGTAAAATTAATGAAGCCGGCAATAGCCAAAAACTAATATTGTTCATACGTGGAAAAGCCATGTCCGGCGCCCCAATGAGGAGGGGGATAAAATAATTTCCAAATCCACCAATTAAGCCCGGCATGACCATGAAAAATATCATTAATAGGCCATGCATGCTGATGACCACATTATACATTTGAAAGTTATCGCCAAAAACGGGAGAGCCAGGCTCCGCCAATTGTGCGCGTATCAGAACGGAAAGGGCCCCTCCTAGCAAACCGGAAAAAATAGAAAAAATGATATACATAATTCCTATGTCCTTGTGGTTCGTCGAAAAGACCCAGCGACGCCACCCTGTGGGGTGATGGGAATGGTGATTGTCGTGTGTTGCTGTAGCCGCGCTCATTAGGTTAACCTCGTTGATTCTTATTGGTTATATAATTTTGTTAAGACTTTGGGGCGATGTTAAGCTTGCTGTCTTTGTTCCGTTGGATTCAAGCCATTTTTGGAATTCTTCTTTGGAAACGACCTTAACAACTATCGGCATAAAACCGTGCTTCATGCCACATATTTCAGAGCATTGGCCGTAATAGGTCCCTGTTTTTTCCACATAAATCCAAGATTCATTCAAACGTCCGGGGATACAATCTTTTTTCACGCCAAAGGCGGGAATTGTCCAGCTGTGTAGGACGTCAGCGGCTGTAAATAACAAGCGAACTGTTGTGTTCACCGGAACAATGATTTGGTTATCCACCTCGAGCAGTCTTAGCTGGCCAGGTTGCAAATCTTTTTCTTGAATCATATTGCTGTCAAAAGCAATTTTATGTTCCGGATATTCATAGCTCCAGTACCACATATGACCGGTTACCTTTACCGTCATTTCCGGATCTTTGGCCTTGTCCATGTAGAATATCAACTTGAAAGAAGGCACTGCAATAACCAAGAGAATCAAAACCGGTATGGCTGTCCAGACAACCTCAAGAAGGGTGTTGTGAGAGGTTTTAGACGGGACCGGATTTTTGGAGGCTCTAAATTTGAAAAGGATGTATCCCAGGATCACAAACACAAAAACAGCGATCAGGGTGAGTATAACCATGATCAAGTTATGAAGATCATGAACCTTTTGCATAACAGGTGTTGCCGCATCCTGAAAATTAATGCGCCATTTTTCTGGCTGATTGGCAAAGGCCCCTGACGTTAGGAGGGTCAGAAAGGATATGCACCATAAAAAGCTGTAAATTCTTATTTTTTTCATTTTTATGTAGCCTGCTGATTCGTATTATTTATTAATTTATACTACAGGCTGGCCACCAGGTCGAGTGCATTCACAACAAAGATTGTAAATTTTCGCCAGATCGCCTATGAAGGGGGAGGATTTGTTCTTAAAATGGAGAGATTGTTTTGCGTGTAATTGCAGGAAAACATAGGGGTCGCCCTTTAGCCAGGCCGCCAGCGATGATTACGCGGCCCACGATGGATCGTGTTCGTGAGTCTATATTTAATATGTTAACGCATGCGGATATAGAGGGCAAAATGGATTATGTGCAAGGTGCAAATGTGCTGGATGCCTATGCGGGAAGTGGCGCCTTGGGGATAGAATGCATTTCCAGAGGCGCAAAATTCATTTATTTTTTTGATAAAAATACCCGCGCTTTGGCGACGGTGCGTGAGAATGTTTGGTCATTGGGCGAGGCAGATTCCACTAAAATCATGAAAGCCGATGCCACACAACCTCCGCAGGCCCCATTTGCTATGGACTTGGTATTGCTGGATCCCCCTTTTGGGAAGAACTTAACGGCTCTCTGTTTGCCTCATTTATTAAAGGCTGGTTGGATCGATGAAAAAACGTTGATCGTGGCAGAAATTGCAGCCAAGGAAGAATTGAATTTACCAGGAAACTTTACGCTTCTGCGTGAGCGTGTATATGGCACCGCTCAGGTATTTTTTATCCAGCTTAAATCCGAGGAATAAAAATAAGCCATGAAAGAGGTTAATCTTTCATGGCTTAAAGTTGGGCTCTGCCCTTTAAAATCAATCGAGATTGATTTCATAGACGCCGTCGTCCCCTGTGAAAAGACCTGGGCCTTTTCTATAGGAGGGGTCTCCGTTATCGGGTCTTTCCAAGGGCTCGTAGTTTTGACAGCCTGCCATAACGAGCATGGCAGACTGTACGAATAATATTATTACTAAATTTTTTTTATTCACGATAACTTCCTTAAGCTATGGCCTATAGCTTCACACGAGCACCAGCCATAACCGCATGGATATCGTTGAAGCGTAAGGTAGAGTTAGACTTCTTAACTGAATACCTACGATACCCTGCATAGAGGTCAGATGCAACAACATCTACGTTCTGCACCAAAAATACACCCCAGCTTTTTGCTTTGGTTTGGATATTGTTGTCCACGAAGGTATTGGTGCTATCTAAAGAACGTGTTGTGTTTTTGCCTTGCGCTAAATCAACCGCAACCGATGTATTACCGATAGAGAAATATCTGTCGGTGTAGCCGATTTTTCCATGATAGAACGAACCATTTTTCTGGCCCCTTGCATCCCAGTCTCTTTTTAGTCCGCTGACCATCAGGCTGATACCGGTATCTTCTTTGCGGCTCATGCTGAATGGTAGCAATACACCCAAAGATGCGCTGTATTGTTTATGATTGTATCTATCCGCAAATGTGTCTGCGTTTAGGGATTCATTGCGAGTAAAGGCTGCAGTGGCTGCAACTTTTACACCGGAGAATTTACCTGCAAAACGAGCGGCTACATCAAAGAGATTACCGCTGCCTTGGTGGGCGTGAGACGTGGAAAGCTGTACCCCATAATACTTTGGTGTATCATAGCGAACTCGATCGTGTCTATCTAAGCCATCTGTGCTTCCGAATGCGCCCTCAAAAGTTGTGTCGTCTTCGGCTTGTACGAAATAGCTGCGGTTCGTGCCGGATGTTTTTTCATAGAAACTTGCACCAGACGCCATGGCCCAGACGCTGGATCCATTAGCAACCACAGAGGTTCCAGAAAGATCGGTTTCTTCCATGGTGTGATTAGAGGCCATATCGCCGCGACCCATGCTTAACTTACCAAACTTAACGCTATCTATGAAAAGATCGGCGTGACGTATGATCAATTCTTTGCTCGCTGTTGCGTTGGATTGTGAGTTTTTCACATCGTTTTCGTCGGATGTGTTGGAGCGGAAACCCAGTTCAAAGACGCCGCCAAAAATGGTGTCGTCGTTCAGGTTAGCTTTTCCTGTAATGTTTAAACGGGATTCTGAGTTAAAGTTATCCACGTGAGACATGTTGGATTTGTTGCCGTTATCAAGCCATAGCATGGAGCGGTTGACTTGGCCGGATATGAGTATTTTTTTTGTATCCGACATGACGGCTTTGCTTTCTAGGCGACGAAGAGATTCCTCAAGCGCGCCGCAGCACTTTCCGTCTTTTGAAGCAGGTCCTGCATTAGCTAGTAAAGATGAGCTGGATAAAATGATGGCCAGCAAAGATGTATTAAATTTATGACGTGATGTAATTTTCATGTTTAACTCCCTAAAGTTATACCTCGATTATGTCTTTCATTTAAGGAGAAATCATGTAAAATTTGACAGAATATGTGAAATAATTGACCGCAGTGTCATCACAGCAACACTATTAGGCATTAAGATGCCAATAAGGAAAATATGTGGTAAGGAATTGATTTATATTTAGCAAGCTTGACCTGAACGCGTGACACGGTTAAGTTCAGGAGAGTTTTTAAAATTAAGGGGGTCCTTAGCGTGGGTTCGTTGTCCTTTCAAGAAGTTATTTTTCGTCTTCAAAAGTTTTGGGGTGATCAGGGGTGTGTGCTCTTGCAATCTTATGACGTAGAGGTCGGTGCCGGCACATTTCATCCGGCGACGGTTTTGCGTGCGTTAGGGCCAAATCCTTGGTCTGCGTGCTATGTGCAGCCTTCCAGGCGGCCGAAAGATGGCCGTTATGGTGAGAACCCAAACCGGTTGCAGCAGCATCATCAATTTCAAGTGGTTTTAAAGCCATCTCCTGAGAATGTGCAAGAATTGTATCTGGATAGCTTGCGTGCCATTGATATTGATCCTCTTTTACATGATATCCGCTTTGTGGAAGATGACTGGGAGAGTCCAACTTTAGGGGCTTCAGGTCTGGGGTGGGAAGTTTGGTGTGATGGTCAAGAAGTGACGCAATTTACTTACTTCCAGCAAATAGCAGGGTATGCCTGTTCGCCCGTTATGGCGGAACTCACCTACGGATTAGAGCGTCTGGTTATGCCCATACAGAATAAAGAAAATGTATATGACTTAGACTGGAATGGTGTGACGGGTGATAAAGCCATGAGTTATGGCGATGTTTTCTTGCGATCCGAAAGAGAATTTTCTGCCTATAACTTTGAGCATGCACAAACGGATGTGCTTTCGCGGCAATTTATAGAGGCAGAAGATGCATGTAAAAGACTTGTCGAGGCAAAACTAGCGTTGCCAGCTTATGATATGTGTATTAAAGCCAGTCATTTATTTAATTTACTAGATGCGCGCGGCGTTATTAGCGTCATGGAGCGTCCCGGGTATATTGCTCGGGTGCGTGTATTAGCAAAAGCCTGTTGTGCAGTATATTTGGAGCAGCTATGACAAAACATTCTGATCTTATTCTCGAGATTTTGTGTGAGGAAATTCCATCTCGTATGCAATTAGCGGCTTCTGAACAATTGCAAAGTCGTTTTTTAAAAAAATTACAGGACTCTGGTTTGGTGTGGAGTCATGCGGAAAGCTTTATCACGCCAAGGCGGATGACTTTGCATGTAAAAGATATTCCTGTTTTACAAGAGGACCGTATGGAAGAAAAGCGGGGGCCTCGTGTGGGAGCTCCTGATGCGGCTATACAGGGGTTTTTGACGTCTGCAGGCTTATCCAGCCTGGATGCGTGCGAGCAGCGCGTGACTGATAAGGGTGACTTTTGGTTTGCCATGAAATCTATAAAGGGTGAACAGACCAGGGATGTGTTGCCTGAAATCATCAATGCAGTTATTTCCGATTTCTCGTGGCCAAAGTCCATGCGTTGGGGCCATAATGCTTTGGCTTGGGTGAGGCCTTTGCGCTCAATTCTTTGCCTTTTTGGGGGAGAGTTGGTTCCAGGATTGTTAGACTTGGGACATGAAAGGCGTGAATACAAGGCAACCACCGTCGGGCACCGCTTTTTATCTCCCCAGGAAATTCAGCCGAAAAATTTTGAGCAATACCAAGAACAACTTCGTCAAAATTTTGTTATGGTAAACCATATAGAGAGGCGTCAGTATATACAAAAGGAAGTGGAGGCGTTGGCGCAAAAGCATCAACTGCGCTTACGTTTAGATGAAGGTTTAATGGATGAGATCACAGGACTGGTAGAATGGCCCGTGTGTTTTCTGGGTAGAATAGATGAAGCCTTTATGGATCTGCCGGAAGACGTTCTCATGACATCCATGCGGGTTCATCAGCGCTACTGTGCCTTAGAAGATAAATCAGGCCGTTTGGCGCCTTATTTTATTCTCGCCGCCAACATCATCCCAAAGGATGGCGGGGCTGAATTGATAAAGGGGAATGAGCGTGTATTAAGGGCGCGCTTATCAGATGCCAAATTCTTTTACGATCAGGATCGATTAAAGCGCCTAGAGAATCATGCAAATGGTTTGCCGAATGTAATTTTCCAAGAAGACTTAGGTTCAATGGCGGCAAAAGTTGAGCGGATTCAGTCCCTTTCCCTTATGCTTGCCGAAACTCTTTCTTTAGATAAGAACGATTGTCTTCGAGCGGCCCTACTATGTAAGGCGGATCTTATGAGTCAAATGGTCGGTGAGTTTCCTGAGCTTCAGGGTATCATGGGTGGGTACTATGCCTTGCATCAAAAAGAAAATTTAGCCGTGGCGCAAGCTATAACAGATCATTACCGACCCAAGGGGTTTGCTGATGATCTGCCCAGCTCATCTATAGGCAAAGTCATTGCGTTGGCAGATAAACTCGATACATTAGTTGGTTATTTTGCTATTGGCATCAAGCCTACAGGATCAAAGGACCCTTATGCGCTTAGGCGTTCAGCCATAGGGTGTATACGGCTGATGGAATCCCTGGGCGGCTTGCCGTTGGATAAATTGGTGCGGTCTGCCTACCAGGCCTACGATAACGTATTTGCCGGTATCACCAAAAAAGTTACGACTTTAGAGGTTCTCGTTGAAGAGATGCAGCTGTTTTTCCAGGAACGCATGAAGGCGTATTGGAAAGAAAAGGGTATCCGTCACGACTATTTAGATGCGGTCTTTGCGGTAGCGCAAAACGATAGTTTTGAAGTATTGGCCCAGCGTATTCATGCCTTACACCAATTCTTGTCTCGCACCGATGGTCTCGGGGATAAATTGCTTTCTGCCTACCGGCGTGCGAACAATATGGTGCGACAGGAAGAAAAGAAAGATGGCGTGTCTTATGTGGGCGATATTTTATCCGAACATTTTGAGGAAGAATCAGAAACCCGGTTGCATCAACAGTTGCAGATTACACAAAAAAATATCGAATTGGAAATGCAACGCCATGATTTCCAAAACGTGATGGAGTCCCTTGCTTTGCTGGGTCCTTATATCGATTCATTTTTTGATAAAATTGTCGTCAATGCGCCAGTGGAATCTATAAGAAAGAATCGATTGCATTTATTATCAGAAATTGCAAAAACAATAGAACAGGTTGCGGACTTTTCAAAAATAGAGGGATGACATGACAATTAAGCACGGTTTACTTGAGCAAGCAGAAGCAGCTTTCAGCCACGCATATGCACCATATTCTAACTTTCGCGTAGGGGCCGCGGTCTTAACAAAAGATGGTCATGTTTACACAGGTTGTAACGTAGAAAACATCTCTTTTGGGTTGACGAGTTGCGCAGAAAGAAACGCTATTTTTTCGGCTATCGCCCATCGCGGAAGAATAGAAATTGAAGCGATTGCTGTGGTAACAGAACACAAAGATGGCGGAACTCCTTGTGGGGCGTGTCGTCAAGTTATTCATGAGTTCGGTCCAGAGGCTAAAATATACTACCGTCAAAATGGACAAGAAAAAGAAACCACAACCTCTTTGCTTTTGCCTGCAGCGTTTGATAGCATTACATAAAACAAATAATGAAAATCAAACAATGCTCAATCGCATGATTGTTATTCTGGCTATTCTCATCCTTTTGACAGGCGCCTTGTTTTGGGTTTTTCCTGAGGTAAATTTTGATCATGACCAGTGGATGCGTTATATTGGGCTGGTTGCTGTTTTAGGGTATTTGCTGCTGTCCTGGAATAAAAAAGGATTTCACTCATCCATGTGGATTCGTTCTGTTTTATTCTGGGTTGCGCTGGGGTTTTTGTTGTTTACAGCCTATAGCTACCGTTATGAATTTGAAGCCTTTAAAGCAAAGCTATCCCCATCCTCTGGCCAAAACATCAGTGACAAAGAGATGCGTTTTGAAATGGCAAATAATGGTCATTTTTATGTGCAAGCCGAAATTAATGGTAAGCCCGTACGTTTTATGGTGGATACAGGGGCGTCTCGGGTTGTTTTAAGTCCAAAAGATGCCAGGAGGTTAGGATTTGATAGTCAAAATTTATCGTTTAATGCTCAATCCTCAACGGCGAATGGAATGGTATGGAGTGCTCTTTTGAATTTAGATCGCATAAAGATTGGTGAGCAGATTGTAATAGATGTTCCGGCAAGTGTATCGCAATCGGAATTAGATATCTCGCTTTTGGGAATGAGTTTTCTGAATAAACTGAAGGGGTATCGAGTGGAGAGGGAGACTCTCACATTCATATTTTGAATCAAAATCCTCGAGGCTTGCTTTTAAACAAAGCCCTTATTCGCGAATGCGAGCAGGCAGCGTTTCACGCAGGGATTACGGAGTCTGACTTAAGAGAAAAAGCCGCTGCCAGTGTTATGGCAGAAATAGAAGCGGCATACAACGTGCAACCGATTCAAGTTGTTTGTGGCCCGGGTAAAAATGGTATAGATGGCTTACTCATCGCAGACCTGCTTAAACAAAAGGGTTGGCCCGTAAATGTTTTGCTCCTTAACGATCAGAATTTTGATGCATCAAAGGTTGTGATTATTCAGCAGGGAATTATTGTGGATGCCTTGTTTGGGATAGGTTTAAATAGGCCTTTAGTTGGCATTTATGAATGGATCGTTCGGCGCATCAATGATTCACCTGCGCAAGTGGTTTCCGTGGATATCCCATCGGGAGTGGATAGCGATACGGGTGAGATTTTAGGTGTCGCCGTTGCGGCGCATATAACGGTTACCTTTGGTTTTAAGAAAATGGGTCAATTACTGTTGCCAGGTAAAACCTGTTGTGGTCGTATAGTCTGTCATGACATCGGGTTGCAACCACCTCTACAGCATGAGATTTATATCAATCATCCATCGTTATGGTCTTCTTTTTATTCTTTCCCAGATGCCTATAGCCACAAATATAATCGTGGTTTTTTATGCATTTTAGGGGGGCGAGATATGTGCGGTGCAGCCTTATTGTCGGCAGCAGCTTCCAGGCGTGTAGGTGTCGGTCTGGTTCAAATTGAATCGGTGCCGGAAAGCCAGGGGATTTATAAACAATATTCTTTGGGTATATTGACGAAGCCTGTCCTTTCTGCTTTTGAATTTGCGGCGGATTCTCGATACACGACTGCTTTGATTGGTCCCGGGAGTGGTCGCAACGAATTCACACGAGAAGCTGTACTATCCTGGCTTGCACAAAAGAAAACTTGTGTGCTGGATGCGGATGCCTTGCATGTGTTTAAAGATGATCCGCAGACGCTATTTGATCATTTGCACGATCAGGTCGTCTTGACGCCCCATGAGGGGGAGTTTTCTTCTCTTTTTAAGGTGAATGGAACCAAAATACAAAAAGTACAATATGCGGCAAAGCTAAGCGGGGCAATCGTTTTGTTGAAGGGTGCCGATACAGTGATTGCGCATCCGTTGGGCCTGACGATCGTACAAGAAGAGACATGCTATGACTTGGCTTCTGGTGGTACGGGGGACGTGCTCGCGGGGATAATTGCGGGGTTGTTGGCCGGAAAAATGTCGCCCCTGGCGGCTGCCGCGATGGGGGTGTATATTCATGTGCGTGCGGCTCAACAAATAGGATTTGGACTTTTAGCCGAGGACATGCCGGATAGATTGCCTGATATTATGAAAGAATTTAGAACTAGTGATTGAGTTTTTGATGAAACCAGTGTTTAATTCACACAAAAATATGAAAAGGTAGATATAGATTTATGGCGATGACATCTGTTGCTTCACTTCACCCTGGTGCATCTTCTTGTGACATTTTAGTCGATTTTGTGAGGCCTCAGCTTTTAGAGGTAGATGCGGTTATTTTAAAGCATTTGCAGCATCGTGTCCCCATG
>JAGOMX010000096.1 GCA_017993335.1 Alphaproteobacteria bacterium
GGCCCGGCAGTAACCCCGCGATGCGGTCCCACTGGTCGTCGCGGAGTATCGTTCTCAGCATCTTGATGGCTCCATAACATGCAGTTATGCCAGGATATCAAACTGAATGTCAACACGACCTAGTACACAAGCATCCTAGGCCGGGCTAGCACACAACTGGCCCGTCTCAGAGGCTGTCTAGTAACTATCCTATTGATTTATAAACACTAGTTATGGTAGAGTGCCGCCTTCAAAAATACTTATGACGCTTTTTGTAGATTAATTATGAAAAATGACACTCCTGCTCGCTCGATTAATTATCCTAGTGACATCACTGATGCAGAGTGGGAAATCGTTAGCTCAATCATCAATGAAGCTGACCATTATACCACTGGGCGCCCAAGAAAATCAGACCTACGGGAGATACTTAATGCTATTTATTATTTAAATAAAACAGGCTGTCCTTGGCGTTATTTGCCAAATAATTTTCCAGGTTACAAACTCGTCAACTATTATTATAATAAGTGGACGCACAATGGAATTTTTGAAAAAATCAATACGGCGTTACGCCAAGAACTCCGTCTAAAAAAAAGCCGCAACCCCGATCTATCCGGGGCCATCATTGATAGTCAGAGCGTGAAGGGAACACCCGAGACCGTGGCGGAAATTGGGTTTGATGGCGGCAAGCTGATCAAAGGTCGAAAGCGCCATATCATCGTAGATACAATAGGTTGTGTGATAATCGTGATGGTGCATGCGGCGAATATCTTTGATGGCAAGGCGGCTCGCCTGGTGTTCCAAAAATTATTTTCGCGTCTGGATACCGTTCAAAAGATTTGGGCTGATGGTGGGTATACTGGCAAGGCGTTTTCTGAATGGGTAAAGGAGATGTTTGACTGTGACCTAGAAGTTGTAAAGAAGAAAAAAAGGGCTAAAGGCTTTCATGTCCTGCCGCGGCGATGGGTCGTCGAAAGAACGTTTGCATGGCTCGGCCGTTCGCGCCGCTTGAGTAAAGATTATGAACGAAATCCCATATCGAGTGAATCACAGGTCTATTGCGCTTCTGCGCGTCTCCTGTTAAGGCAGATCACCGATAACCAAATCCAATATAAATTGAGTAATTGTGAATTGTCGGCCTAGAAGCTATTTTTGGACAGTCTCTCAACCTAGAACACGTTATTAATCACAATGAATCAGCAACTCATCAATAAACTGGCGGATCAGCTTAGAAGTGCTGCGGAGGGTACTTTACCGCTCGACAAGCAATCCGAATTGCTTGGCTTTCAAATGCATGATGGAGTTGCTTACAGCTTAACGAATGAAGCCGCAAGAACTTTTAATGATGTAGTGTCGAAGCTTCTTGGGCAGAAACAGTTTTCTAAAAAGTTTTCATCTAAATATATCGAAAAGAAACTTAAAACTATATTTGCTGAATTGCTTTCCGACCAAGAATGCGATCTTGAAAATAGGATTAGTGAACTAGGGAATGAGCTGTCGAATTTTAATCAGAGCAATATTGTTTTTCTTAAGATCGAAGGAATAGTGCTATCTGCCTGCCTAGTTATAGGAAGGGTTCGCTTTGTTCCAGGCGACGAATACCTGATACAAAATATCAACAGTAAATCCAGCGCCATCATTAAAACATCAAAAGACAATGACGAATCTAAGATAATTTTCCGGGAACTTATCGAACAACAAAGTAGAAGCGAGTTCCAAGGTGGATGCGTTGGTGTTGTTGAGGTAAATGCAGAACCAGTCAGGGCTTTCGAATTCGCCAAAGAAGAAGTCCGCAGAGCAATTGACCTTCTTAGATTTTCATCGAAGGCAATTTATCCCTTATCTGAGGATATTCGTATAGGTCTCAAAGGAGATCACCCTAAATCTCTAAGGCAAGGATTTATTGTTTCAGAAACCGGCTTTAATACGCAGGGCGATTCTGTCGGATCTGTTCGGCCATTTGAGATCAACGAAGAAGCAATTCGAAGAATGGACGAAATTGGCATATTTTTGGTTTCAGATGCCTTATTGAAACAACAAGCAAATAATTTGGAAGAAGCACTGATAAGAGCCATTCATTGGTTTTCAGTTGCACTTACGCAGAATGAGTCAAGCAATGCATTCTTATTTCTAATAGTTGCATTAGAGGCTCTATTCAAAGCAGAAAGTGGCAATTCAATCGGAGGTACTGTAGCTGAATCGGTAGCCTTCATTATGGCTGACAAGCTCGAAGGCAGAAAAAAAATAATAGCAATAGTTCGGGATTACTATGGAAAAAGAAGTGGCGTCGCACATGGTGGTAATAAATCTATATCTGACTCAGAGCTATTCACCCTCATCAATATAGTAGGCACTACGATTATGGTTGTCATTGAAAAGCTAAAAGAATTTAGCTCTCAAAATGAACTAATGAGCTGGATTGAAGAGATGAAACTAAAGTGATTTATAACAATGGGCTCCAAGGGACGCTCCGCTTCGCTGCGCGCCCCTGAGCCCAAGCGTTAGCGCGCCGCGAAGCGGGGCGCATCTGGTCGGGTGAAAGTCCCGGCATGGAAAGGGTTAACCACCCACCATTACCGAGTGTTGCGCCTCTGGCGGAGCAGTGAAGCGGTGCAAGCTGCGAC
>JAGOMX010000057.1 GCA_017993335.1 Alphaproteobacteria bacterium
ATCGTATTGTCAGGAATCTCTTTAAGAATGATCCGTGCGGAAGAAAGCGTTCCGGTCGTGACTAAAATGTGCCAATCCACTCGCCTTTCCGAGATGGCATGAATAAAGGCAAGCGCAGAACGAGACTCTCCAACACTAGCGGCATGGATCCATAATAAAAATCCAGGGGGGCGAGGTTGAGAGGCTATACCATACCGTTCGGTGAAACGTAAGGCGTCCTCTTTACCGAGTTCTAATCGTTTTTCTAAATAAGCTGGTGCTCTTTTGGATAATATAGAGGATAAAATTTGATAAATTATCTGTAACATTAAATCCTATCCTCAGCCGTTTGATGTATTTCCGGGATAATTTGTTTTCCCATATGAGTATCCGATTGATTACTGATGTGGATCAGTTCTTCTCGTAATTGATTAGCCAGTGTAAGTGGATCGGCTTGCCTATCTGTTTGGATGGGGGAGCCGTATATAAAGACGCCCCTGCCGAAGGGCAAGGGAAAGACCATGCCATCCCAGGATTTCCAGATAATACGGTGAGTTATAGAATAACTGACAGGCAGTAATTGGGCTTTCGCCAATTGCGCCAATTGGATGAGGCCGTTATTTACGGAATAGCGAGGCCCCCTTGGTCCGTCGGGTGTGACGCCAACGCCATCTCCATTTTTTAAGGCTTTCAGTATTTTTCGTGTTGCATCAAAGCTACCGCTCGATGAAGATCCAATAACGGTTTGAATGCCGAGGTTTGACATGGTTTTAGAGATGATTCTGCCGTCCGAATGACCCGAAATAAGCATGTGAAAAGGTTTGCTCCATTGCCAGGCAAAGCGCATCATGCCTAAACGATTATGCCAAAAACAAAAAAGGATGGGTTGCTTGTCGCAGATAAGATGATGGGTTGCCTCATGATTAATGTATTCCCAACGGGTAGTCGCGTAGACAAAGCGCATATAGCTAGAGGCGATGGAGGCAAGTAAATCCTGAAACCACTGTTTTTTTGTTAGTTTCTTTATCAAAAATTTCAGCTTCATGCGGAAAGTAACTCGTCGCTTGCTTTATCTTGCCCACGATATAGATTGGCATAAGATGGGCAGGATGTCAGTAGGGTTTCATGGGTGCCACAACTTAAAACGGTTCCATTGTCGATAACATAAATTTTATCCGCATCAATGATCGTCGACAGACGATGGGCAACGATGAGTGTGGTCCGTCCTTGCATCAGTCGATTTAAGGCTTTTTGGACTTGAAATTCTGATTCGTTATCTAACGCTGATGTGGCTTCATCTAATAAAAGTATTGGGGCATTCTTCAGCATGGCTCTAGCGATGGCTATTCTCTGGCGTTGACCCCCTGAGAGCTTTACTCCATTTTCTCCCACTAGAGTCTGATAACCATTGGGGAGGTCTTTGATAAATTCATGAGCAGCCGCAGCCTTGGCCGCAGCCATCACATCTTGCTCCGTACAGTCGGGTTTGCCATAAGCAATGTTGCCGTAGATTGTGTCATCAAATAACATGATCTCTTGACTAACTAAAGATATGTGTTGGCGCAAGGATTGGGTGGTTACATCACGGATGTCTAGGCCATCAATAGATATGTGCCCGGCACACACGTCATAAAAACGCGGTATCAAGTTGACCATGGTGGATTTGCCAGAGCCGCTCGCCCCCACAAGTGCAGTTTTTTGCCCGGCCGTAATCTCTAGCTGGATACCATTAAGTGCTTTCTTCTCTGGCGTGTAAGAAAAGTGAACATTATCAAAAATAATGTTACCGTCCTTAAGTTGAAAATCCGGTGCTCCAGGCTTGTCTTGAATCTGCGGTTGTACCGAAAGAATTTCAAAAACTCGGGTGGCGCCTGCCAGCTTTTCTTGTAACTCAGCGTTTAGATTCGCAATAGATTTCAAGGGTTCGTAAGACATCAATAGGGCCGTGATAAAAGCAAAAAATTGCCCAGAGGTTTGTTCGCCGCTGATGACTTGTGTGCCGCCATAAGTTATGACGATAACGATAGCAATGCCGCCCAAAAATTCGATGATGGGGTGGGTCATAGAGCGGGTTTTTGTCGCCTTCATGATTTTATCAAAAAGACCAGTTATCAGCTTTTCTGTCTCTTTCGTTTCCAGCTTTTCCATGCAATAGGATTTAATCAGGCGGGCACCTTGGAAAAGTTGGGTGAGGGTGATCGTAAATTGTGCGTAGTCTTCCTGGATCGAATTAGACTTTTTACGCATATTCTTACCAATCCGAATAATCGGATAGAAAGCCAACGGAAAAGCAATAAAGGCGTAGGCCGCTAATTTCCAGTCCGTGTAAAACATTAATCCTACAAGAAAAATCAGTGTTAATCCGTCCTTTACAAGGCTTGTGATGGTTCGACTGATGATTCTGTGCAGCATATTGACGTCTGTGGTGAATCGGGATATCAGCTCGCCAGTGGATGTATTGTGAAAAAAGCTCAAGTCAGCCTGTAAGGTGTGGCGAATGAGTTGCTTGCGCATGTCCGCAACAATTTTTTCGCCTACATACGTCATCGTTACGCTTTGCCCGTAATGGGAGGCGCCCTTAAATAAAAACAAAAATAATACCTGCATAGCCACAATAAGAAGCATGTCTGGATTGCGTGCAATAAAAATGTCGTCAATAATAGGTTGCATTTGTTTTGCAAGAAAGGCAGTGCTCGCCGCGCCCACCAACATGCAAGCCAATCCCAACAAAAGAACCTTTGTATAAGGCGGAAGATAGTCTTTAATCAGCCTTTTTGTAAGACTTATGGTGGTAGGATTTTGAATCCAGTTTATCTTTAAATTATTCGCCAAACCAAGAATACCTTTTGTAAAAACATCGACGTTTCAAAATCCCATTTATTAAGTACGGTTGTATAGAATTTCGAAATGCTCTCTAATTTATGTGATGGATAATATAACGTCCCGATCAAATTAAGCAAGAAATTTACTCAAGTATCCGAAACGAAAGCTCTTTTTGATCCCCTTGGCAGGATCATTTTTGCGGTCATGACTTATGGTCAATTTATATTGACATGAGGGGGTAAATTTAGTAATCAGTTATCTGCAAGAGTGAATTATCTTTATGTTTATATTAATATTTAACTCTTCATTAAAGTAAAAAAATGTCAAAACTTAACGAATAAGTAAGTACTATATATTACGATATAGTATAGATTCTTATATTGTTAATATTATTTTAGGAGCAATATTGTGAGTAGTGCAGAAAACAAGACACCTGAATTTGGAAAGATAAGGGCGGCTCTTTGGCCAATACATGATTATGAAATGAAAAAGTTCTTGCCCATGTGTTTAATGATGTTTTCGATTCTTTTTGTTTACACGGTTTTGCGTGTATCGAAAGATTCGGTGATTATCCCGGCTGCAGGATCTGCGGTTGTGCCTTTTATTAAGGGATTGGTCGTCATGCCAGTCGCGATAATCTTTGTGATTATCTATACAAAGCTTGTAAATTTGTTTAAAGCAGAAACGGTTTTTTATATGGTTTCTGGTGTCTTTATCTCATTTTTTGCTCTTTATGGGTTTGTAATTTTCCCGAATAGCGAATTTATTTTGCCGAATCCGGAATCGGTTGTTGCGCTTAAAGAGAGTTATCCTCGTCTACAGCATTTGTTCTCAATTTATGCCGGTTGGACGGACGTCATTTACTTCACTTTCGCCGAGTTGTGGGGAAGTGTTATGTTGTCCTTGTTGTTCTGGCAGTTTGCCAACGAGATTACAAAGACAAAAGAAGCCACACGTTTCTACGCTTTGTTTGGTTTGTTGGCTAACTTTGCGCCTATGGCGGCTAGTGCAGTTTTAAAATATTCTTCTTCCCTAAGAGGAGAGGGAGAATCTGTTGCAGACTTTATTGTGCCTCTTCAATTTACAACAATGACGGTTATAGCCTTTGCCGGATTAGTGGTATTTTTCTATCACTGGATGCAGAGAAATGTACTGACAGATATTCGTTTTTATGATGCGGCTGAAAAAGCTGAAGGTGCATCGAAAAAATCGAAAAAGCCTAAATTGTCAGTGGGTGAAAGTCTTAAATTGATCGCCTCTTCCAAATACTTGGGCTATATAGCTCTCTTAATCTTAGCCTATGGTATCTCCATCAATTTGATTGAGGTCAACTGGAAAGAAATCGTAAAAAATGTTTATCCAGGTCGTGCGGCTTATCAAGAATATATGGGTGGCGTACAGTTATGGACAGGTCTCGTAACTATTGTTGCCATACTGTTATTTAAGAGCGTTGTCCGTAGTTTTGGTTGGTTTATAGGTGCAATTATTACACCGATTATGATTGCTGTTACGGGTGGTATATTCTTTATCTTTGTAATCTTTGAAGAATCTATGTCGCCTTTGGCTACGTTGTGGGGTACCACAAGCTTGTTGTTAGCGGTGACGATGGGAACCATTCAGGGCTTGTTAAGTAAGGGTACAAAGTATGCTTTGTTTGACCCGACAAAGGAAATGGCTTACATACCTTTGGATCCCGAGTTGAAATCTAAAGGTAAGGCTGCCGTGGATGTGATTGGCGGTCGTTTGGGTAAGGCTGGTGGTGGATATATTTCCATGGCATTATTGATGCTGACAGCCGCGCCAGATACCCTATCCGTTATGCCGTATATTGCGGTGATCGTGGGTATCGTTATTCTCCTCTGGATTGTAGCGGTTGCCGGTTTGAATAAGCTGTATCAGATCGCTGTCCGTCAGGAAAAATAAATCCTTTAAGGTTTATAGTTTCTCTTTAAAATCCGCCCTTATTTAAAAGGGGCGGATTTTTTTTGCCTGTATGTTCGATTGACAGAGGCTATCGCGCTCGCTTAAGATCGAAAAATTGTTGACCCTCGGAGAGATATTCATGATAGCTCGGCTTGCCGCATTTTTTGATCGATTGATGCGCGAATATACACCAGATCCCTTTCTATTATGCTTGTTTTTGACGCTTGTCATTTTGCTGATGGGGGTATTTTTAACGCCAGCCTCATCCAAAGACATGGTTGTTTATTGGGGACAGGGGTTTTGGGGGTTGATCTCTTTTACTTTGCAGATGGTTATGATTCTCGTGGGTGGCTATATTATTGCCATTGCACCGCCATCTAAGAAATTTTTAGCCAAGATTGCGGCTAATGTGGCAACACCGGGGCAGGCGGTTGTGGTGATTACGCTTGTCGCTCTGGTGGCGTCCTACCTGAACTGGGGTTTGGGTCTTGTGGTTGGGGGTATTTTGTGTCGAGAGATTTATAAGGTTTTACCAACAGCCAATTATCGTTTGCTTGTTGCCAGTTCCTACAGCGGATTCCTTGTTTGGCACGGGGGCTTATCTGGATCTATACCTTTAGTTATTGCCACACCAGGACATTTTGCGGAACATTTGACCCAAGGCACGATTCCCGTTTCTCAGACCTTATTATCGCCATTAAATATAGCGGCCGTTGTGGGTATGTTTATCATCTTGCCTATATCCAACTGGTTTTTAGGCCGCATATCGCCTCAGAATACCCCCGTTGTTTTAACTGAATCGGTTGTGGCGGAAAAAAAATCTGGCGAGCGCATGTACCCGGCGGAATGGCTTGAAAACAGTCGTTTGTTTCCTCTTTTGATCTCCACGATAGGCTTTGCCTACATTTTCTTTCAGCTTTATGAAGATAAGTTTTCGTTTACGTTGAATGATATTAATTTTACGCTACTCTTTCTGGCGATTTTCTTGCATGGAACGCCGCGATCTTTATTGAATGCAGTGACGGAAGCCTCTTCAAAAGTTGGCCCTATCTTATTGCAATTCCCTTTTTATGCGGGGCTTATGGGCATGATTTCTTCTTCAGGGTTAGCGGCAATCATATCCAACTGGTTTGTGGATAATGCAACGGTTGAGACATTTCCTTTGCTAACCTTTTATAGTGCCGCTATTTTAAACTTATTCATTCCCTCGGGCGGAGGACAATGGGCGATACAGGGCCCAGTGGTTCTAGATGCGGCTGTAAAAATGGGGGCCGACTTACCACGGGTGGCTATGGCCGTGGCATGGGGTGATGCCTGGACTAATCTTCTGCAACCTTTTTGGGCTCTACCTGTACTGGCGATAGCCGGTTTACATTTACGCGAAATCATGGGCTATTGTGTTGCTCTGCTGTTTATAACGGGCGCTTATCTGAGTCTGGTGTTTGTTTTGTTTTAGGGGGATATTTCTATAAATAGTATGATTTTCCCCATATAAAACAATCGATTTATGGCCCTAAAGCAGGACCTACGCATGAAAATAGATAGAACATGTCACCCAGTACCTGTCATGCCTGCGAAGGCAGGTATCCAGCACAACAAGTGCCTCTAAGAGGCTCCTTTTTACATAAATAAAGAGTTGCTTCGCAACGCATAGTTTTCGCTGGATACCTGCCTTCGCAGGTATGACAGGTGTGGATGATAGCCCCTCTCTTAAATTTTTCATGCGTAGGCCCTGGGCCCTAAAAAGATTAGACATTTTTTCCTGTGAGCTATAAATTGCCAATTAAAGGTCTGTATTTTTTTAAGAGGTGAGTCTGCATGCAAATTTTAAGGATAGTCCTTCTCAGCATGATATTCTTAAATTGCTCATCGTATGCCAGTGATTTAGAGGATGTTAATATCCCCCTTGTTGTCAGAGATCAGCCTTTATACATTCTGATAGATAACCCTCAGGAACCCGAGCCTATTGAGGCGCTGCCTCTTTGTTTGAGGTCTGTCCCAAAAGATGTGTGGCGGTATGCTATATTGCCGAATCTGTCATTCAAGGATCAATTATCCTTTCGTGGAACATGTAGATATTTTCAAGGCCACGTAGAAGCAAACCCTGACTTAATACAAATGATAAAGTTAAAGTTAGAATTGCAGACGGATATCTTATCCCGTCTTTATGAAGATAGAAATCTTATGATTTATATTAAGGATTGGGAGCACCTGTTTAAAGCTAAAAAAAGGTTAAAAATAAGGTGCAAGATGAGCGATGAAACATGGTTAAATAGGATTCATGCCTTTGAATGGATGTGGCGCCTGAGATATTTGCCGGGGATAAATCAGGAGTTTATTGTTAATACGTGCCAATTATTGGCTGGGGATCCACCTCCAGAAGATCCGTATGATTATGCTTCACGGAAAATAGGTTTTTTGTTCCGAAATTACAACGTATTGAAATGGGGGCAGGGGCTCATTATTGTTGGGTTTGTTTTGTCCGGGGCATTGGCTGTTGTGCCTTCATCGCTGAGTCCTGTAATTCGTATTGATAAATTGCCTTGGGTGAAGTTCTTGGTTCCACCGATGGGTTGGATTAATTTCATTCATAGTGATGGTGAACGTCCATTATATGCGATTAACACTCTTCCCACATTCTGTAGCACTGGGGGTTATTGCATAACACCAGAAAGCTTGATGGGCCTTAATAAGTTCATTTGGAAAAAGCATACGGTAGACTCTGTGGCGGGTTATGTAAATGGTGTGACGTATATAGGATATCCCTATCTGTTGGGTATAGGTCTGCCTTGGGTGATGACTTTTGGATGGAACTTAATAAAAGAGCTAGCGCATCCTTCTGCTGACGTGAATGAATTAACGTTGGGAAGTGCTATGAAACATTATCGGAGGATTCATGGTTCAACATCTCGGACGTGGAAGAACTATTTGTGGCGTGGGGTAAAAGGTATGTTTGTTGCCAGTCTTGTCGGCGTAATGGTTTTTGACATTGTTCATTATCTCAACTATTCAAAATATTATGAGGATCTTTACATGAAGGGGGTCGAGGCGTTGAAGCAATCTTATGCTGGCAATTATCTTTCATATGCTTCGACCTCGGCGAATAATGCCGAGGATTTTTTCGACTCGGTGCGTGACATTGTCGGGCCTTATATGGACATGACCGAAAGGTGGATGACATGTCTGGTTAAATTTGATCCTGAGGTTTTTAAAAATAATACCCCCATTTTGGTGGATAACAATTTGATGGATAGTCCAAATCATTCTTGGCAGTATAAAAATGGATCACTACAGTTCCCAGAACTTTGGGGTGAATGTTCTGGTATGTTTGCCCTTTTATTCAGCTTAAACATTGATAACATTAAGAAGGCCTCTAGCTCAATCCACATAATTTACCCCGTATTGAAGGGTGTTTACTCAACGACGCTGCAAACAGAGCCCACTACTTTTATTTTTTTAGGGAGTTGGGTTCTAACTCATTTGTATCCACTAATAATTGTGCCGCATGTTTTTTATTTACTTTTTTATGCGGTTTGGTGAGGGTAAGGGGTTTTCAGCTAAGCCGCTGACCCAAGAAATTGTTCTATTACCTTTAGCAAGAAAATGCCATAGGTAACGGCAAGGACGCTGTCGAGTCTGTCGAGAATTCCGCCGTGGCCTGGGATGAGGGAGCCGCTGTCTTTTGCATTGAGTTGCCGTTTTGTCCAGGATTCAAGAATATCCCCCATTTGTGCAATGACAGAAATAAATACAAAAAATAAAGGCAAGGGGATGAAGGATAAAAACGTTGCGTCATAGTAAGGGGTCATGGAAAATAAATAGCCTCCCGTTAGGGTAAAGCAAATGGCGCCTAAGGCTCCTGACCAGGTTTTGTTGGGGCTGATGCGTGGTATGAGCTTGGGGCCTTTTAGTAAGTTGCCAGACACATATCCACCGATGTCCGAGAGAAAAATTAAGCTTAACAGAATCGTCATCATCGACCATGAAAGCTCGGTCGACAAAAACCAAAATAAAAAACATCCCATAAAAATGTAGGCGTTCCCCACCAGTAAAAAACTCACGCTTTTGGTCAAGGTTTCAGCCTTTAAGGTCATGCGGAACCATTCTACAAGCGAAAGCGTTCCCGCGATGCAAATTAAGGCTAAGGTTGTCCATTTGCCGAGTATGAGGCTCCACACTACCGCTGGGTATAAAACGAGTACGGAAAAAATACGAAGTATGAATTCTTTTGTTTTGGTCACGGTTATCGTCCATATCTGCGTTGGCGTGATTGATAATCAAGTATAGCCTCTTCGATATCTTTTCGACCAAAATCAGGCCATAAAGTATCGGTGAAGAAGAGCTCTGTATAGGATATCTCC
>JAGOMX010000058.1 GCA_017993335.1 Alphaproteobacteria bacterium
ACTTTATCCAGCTTCGCCGACCCCAGAATGCACCTGAATTTAAAGCCACGGGTACGAATGGGCATGAAAGGTCTTTGTATAAAGCCTGCACACCTTTTTGATATTTTCCCTTTTGCCCGGGCGCTGTTCGTGAGCCTTCCGGGAATATTACAATTTTTCTCTTATTGTCGATACGATCTTTAGCTTGCACACGTAAATCGTGCATAGCCTTTCTACCTTGAGATCGATCTATGGAAATATTCTCATGCTTTTTTATGTACCAGCCAAAAACAGGGATTTTTTCTAGTTCTTTCTTTGACACATAAACCGCCGTTGGAAAAAAAGCTAAAAAAACAAAAGTGTCCCATGCCGATTGGTGCTTGCTAACCAACACACAAGGCCCATCAGGCACATTCTCAAGACCGACAACGGCGCAGTCTAAATAACATATTTTTTTCGCTAGCCATAGGATATACCGACTGACAGCGGTTCCCACAAAATAAGGAGGATTCCGACCCAAAAGGGTCGGCGCCATCAGAACAAGGAAACAGAAAACTGTCGGAAAAAATATGAGGTTAAAGATAAACGAGCGCAAAACAATCCAGAAAGATATCTCCTGGTTTATTAAGGCAGCCCCGTCGTTTAAAGCGTCCGGGCTATTTCTTCTATCTCGAAACATTCAATCTTATCGTTTTCTTTAATATCATGATAGTTCTCAAAAGCCATACCACATTCATAGCCTTCTTTAACTTCCTTAAGCTCGTCTTTAAAACGACGCAACGTTTTAAGTGTGCCTTCATGGATAACCACATCATCACGCAGCAAACGAACCTTAGCCCCACGTTTGACGGTACCTTCTGTTACCATACAACCAGCCACCTTACCGACCTTTGTAATATTATAGATTTGGCGTATCTCAGCCTGACCTAAATACTTTTCGCGAAGCGTTGGTGATAACATACCCGTAAGGGCCGCTTTCACGTCATCGATAACATCATAAATGATGGAATAGTAGCGGATAGATATACCTTCTTTTTTCGCAAGATCACGAGCCTGGGGGTTCGCTCTCACGTTAAAGCCCACAATTAATCCATTCGAGGCATTGGCCAAGATAACATCGCGTTCAGTAATACCACCCACACCTGAATGCAAGACACGCACATGAACTTCATCATTATTAAACTTACTTAAACTACCCACGAGGGCTTCAACAGAACCACCCACATCGCCTTTAATAACAATGGAAAGCTCTTTACGATCTACATTGGATTGCGCCGCAAACATATCCTCTAACGTCATTTTAGATTTCGACGCCATCAGCGTTTTATCCCGATGCAAACGATACTGCGCGATTTCACGGGCACGCGCCTCATTGTTCACCACGTGGAAGTCATCCCCGGCATAAGGGGTATCATTAAAGCCAAGAATTTCCACAGGCATTGAAGGCCCAGCAGATTCAATATTCACACCATGCTCATCAATAAGCGCCCTGACCTTACCTACCTGCGAACCCGCCACGAATACATCGCCAATGCGCAAAGTTCCATGCTGAACCAAAACAGTCGCAATAGAGCCACGACCCTTTTCCATTTTGGCCTCAACAACAGCACCCTGCGCTGCACGATTTGGATTCGCTTTTAGTTCGAGAATTTCGGCCTGTATAAGAATTGTTTCTAGGAGTTTATCAATATTCAATCTCTGCTTGGCAGAAATCTCCACATCCATCACATCACCGCCGAGGCTTTCCACCACGATATCTTGGGAAAGCAATTCTGTGCGTACACGACTTGGATCTGCACCTGGCTTATCGATTTTGTTGATCGCCACGATCATAGGTACACCAGCCGCCTTGACGTGACTGATTGCTTCAATGGTTTGCTCTTTGATACCATCATCAGCCGCCACCACCAAAACCACAATGTCCGTAACCTTGGCACCACGAGCTCGCATTTCCGTAAAGGCAGAGTGACCTGGTGTGTCGATAAACGTAATTGTATTTAAAGTTTCTGGAAGATGTACCTGATAGGCTCCAATATGCTGCGTAATTCCACCAGCCTCTTTGGCAACCACGTCAGTCTCTCGGATAGCGTCCAACAAGGAAGTCTTACCATGATCCACATGGCCCATAACCGTTACAACAGGCGCACGCGGCATTAAAGTTTCCACATCATTACTAACACCGCCAAGACCAATTTCCACATCGGCCTCAGAGACACGCTTAACGATATGCCCGGCTTCTTCCACCACGAGTTCGGCTGTATCCGCATCCAACATTTGATGGATGGTCGCCATTACACCCATTTTCATAAGTGACTTGATAACTTCCGTCGTCCGAACCGCCATACGATTGGCTAATTCCTGAACCGTAATTGTCTCTGGGATAATCACTTCACGAACAATTTTCTTCGGTTCAAAGGCTTGTTGATTCGACTTTTTATACGCCTTTTCACGGGCACGCCTTGCGGCTGCTTGGCTGCGCTGTCTTGTCTCAAGCTCTTCACCTACTTCTGTGATGATGAGGGCCTTTTCCAAGGTCATTTTACCTTCACGGCGAGACGCATCTTTTTTAACAACCGATGCTTTTACGGCATCATGCTTCTGCTTTTTCTTAAAGTCAGAATCATCATCAGCCGCATCTTCGTCTTCTTTTGCTGCCTTTTTAACAGGAAAGCTTGCAGGCGCTTCTGGAACAGATTCCTCTTCATCCTCTTCGATGGAGGCAACTTCCTCTGCTGGCGACGCGACAGGCTCTTCTATTGCAGGATTATTTTTAATTTCTTCCGCAAGTCGCTGTTCTTCTTCTTTTCTTTTTTGTTCTTCGATTTCGGCTGCGATGCGCGCTTCTTCAGCGAGCTTTGCTCTTTCCGATTCAGCTTTTACCGCATTCAGACGAGCATGCCATTCTTTTTCCGTCAATCCCTTAGGGATAGCCGCCATGGCTTGCGCCATTTTTTCGGAAACAATGGGCTGACCCTCTGTAGGTTTATTGATGACTTTCTTTTTCTTAACTTCAACAGCAACTTGCTTTGAGCGGCCATGAGAGAAGCTTTGCCGCACTTGACCCGTGGCAGCCTTTGATGGGTCTAATTTAGTCGTCAGACTCAACGTCTTCTTACCATTATCGTTTTTATCTTCACTCATGTTTACGCTCTTTGCTACTCTATTTTATTTCTACATTTTAGTCATCGGATGCGGCAACTTCATTGGTGACCGCTTTATGCTCGTCCTCATACCAATGAGCCCGCGCTTCCATGATTAAATCATTTGCCTCATCCAGAGTCATGCTTGTTCCTGCAAGATATTCAAGAACTTCATCTCCAGCTAGATCCGCAAAATCATCCAAAGTTTTAATACCATGGCGACCTAAGGTGGAAAGCATTACCGGCGTTAGACCAGCAAGGCTAGCGAGTTCTTCCGAAACGCCTAGCTCTTTATACTCTTCCGTGGCTTTCTTTTCTTCCGCGTCCAAATAATCTTTTGCACGAGTCTGCAACTCCGCAGCCACATCCTCATCAAATCCTTCGATAGAGACTAATTCGGATTGATCCACGTACGCAATTTCCTCCAGGGAGGTAAATCCTTCCGCAGCCAACAAGCGAGCAATCACCTCATCCACATCCAGAGCCTTGGTAAACAAGACAACCAAAGTCTCGGTTTCCATAGCACGACGCTCAGAGTCACTACTTTCGGTCCGTATATCAATTTCCCAGCCGGTCAATTGTGCAGCCAAACGAACATTCTGCCCACGCCGTCCAATGGCCAAACTTTGCTGTTCATCCGGAACGATTACCTGAATACGATTATCATCTTCCTCAACAATCACGCGAGAGACTTCCGCTGGAGCCAAGGCATTGACCATAAACGTCGCAATATCAGAGGACCACGGCACAATGTCAACTTTTTCGCCCTGAAGCTCAGCCACAACAGCCTGCACACGACTACCGCGCATACCTACACAAGACCCAACAGGATCTAAACTGGAATCATGGGAATAAACCGCTATCTTAGCGCGGCTACCCGGATCACGGGAAACAGATTTAATGGTAATCACACCATCGTATATTTCAGGAACTTCTTGTCTAAACAACTCCGCCATAAATTGCGGATGAGTTCTAGACAAAAATATTTGCGATCCATGCGGCTCATTACGGACATCCATAATCAAGCAGCGAATACGATCACCCACCTTAATCGTTTCCCGGGGGATTGTCTCTTCACGGCGCAACAGACCTTCGGCTCGGCCAATATCCACAAAAGCATTACCAAATTCCACGCGCTTAACAACACCATTAACGATCTCGCCTTTGCGATTCTGGAATTCTTTAAACTGCTTTTCTCTTTCGGCCTCACGAACCTTTTGGATAATCACTTGTCTTGCGGTCTGTGCCGCAACCCGACCGAAATCAATCGGCGGCAGAGCATCTACGATAGCTTCTCCCACCTGCACATCCGACTTAATTTTGCGGGCATCGGCAAGGGTTAACTGCGTGATCTCGTCATCCACTTCTTCCACCACATGACGATAGCGCGCCAGGTGGATCTCTCCGCTGGAGCGATCAATATTTGCGCGTATGTCATGTTCATAGCCATACTTGGTTCGTCCGGCCTTTTGAATAGCCATTTCCATTGCAGCAATAACTTCTTCGCGATCGATACCCTTCTCGCGAGCAACTGCATCTGCTATTTGAAGCAACTCATTTGAATTTGCTGTCATCATTGGTTCTCTCTTTCTTAAAAGTCCAAATCAGGAACTAATTTTGCTTTTTTAACTTCCGCGTAAATAAACGGTATATCTGACACGCCCTTTGCTGTCGTTGAACGAAGCACAAACCCCTGCTCATCCACATCCACCAAAACACCTTCAAATCTTTTCCGATCTTCCTTTGGCATAAACGTCTCTAATTTAATTTCGCAGCCTTCAAATCTTTTGTAATCGTGCTTTTTCACCAACGGCCGATCCAATCCAGGAGATGTAACCTCTAGAGAATAGGCGCCATCGATAGGATCGTCTACATCCAAAAAAGCAGAAGTTTCGCGACTGACTTTAACGCAATCCTCTATCCTTACAGGCTCAGCATCTATGCGCTCGATCATTATTTCTAATACTTTGCGCTGAGAGCCGGAAATTTTAACACGAACAATGTTCACACCTAGCTCACGCAAAGGTTGCTCCAACATTTCCTCAATTTTCTGCTCTAAAACCATCTAAATTCTTAAACCTATAAAAAAAGCGAGCCCTAAAAACCCGCCTTTGCAGCTTTATATTAATTTAAGGCCAATAATACCCATTAATTCTTACATTGCAAGAATTTTGTGAAATCAGTTATACTGGAGCTGGAAAAAGACGTTATTGAGAGAATCATGATGAATGGCACGACTTTATTAACTTGGATCAAGGGTAAATATATTGCATCCGATGATTATGGCAACATGTACTATCAAGAACGTTTTTATTTTAACCCTAAACCTGAACGGAAACCTCGTCGTTGGGTAATCTATAAGGGCATCCCTGAGGCCTCTAAGGTTCCCGCGGAATGGCACGCATGGTTGCATTTTACTTCCGACAAAACACCGGATCAAGCCAATCCAGTCGGTTTTAGCTGGATTAAGCCCCACCTACCCAACTTGACCGGCACAAAAAAAGCCTATGCCCCATCGGTAAATAAAAAAGCAAAGTTTTACAAACCATGGCAACCTATGGCATAAGCTTATATGTTATCTTTTAAGGACCTTATTTTATGAAACACAATCTTATTGAAACCATTATGGGCTTTGTGGTGCTCACAATCGCCGGATTCTTTTTGTCATTTGCCTATTTCAGCAGTCAACTGGACACCACAAATGGGTACAAACTGACAGCAAAATTTGAGAGTATTGAAGGCATTCAAGCTGGATCCGACATCCGATTAAGTGGCGTGCGCATAGGCCAAGTATCCTCCGTTATGCTAGATGCAGAATCCTATATGGCTGTATTGACTCTTGAAATTGAACCACAGATTAAACTGCCCAAAGATAGCTCCGCGAAAATTGTTAGCAGTGGCTTACTGGGATCTAAATTTGTATCCATCAGTATAGGCGGGGACGACACCTATCTTGCGGATAATGGAAAAATTGAACACACACAAAGCGCGGTCAGCCTAGAAGATATGATCGGGCAAGTTATTTTCAGCAAGAAAGAAGATGAGAAAAAATCATGAAAATCTTTCATTTCTTCGCCTTATTTCTCTTGGCAAACGTAGCTGCCCTTGCTAACGAAGAAACGCCTGATCCATCCCGCTGGATTGAAACCGACAAGGTCATTTTGCGAGGACTCGATAAAGTCAGCGCACGGGTTTTTACGTCAGAAGTACACCTCAACCAAAAAGTTCATTTTGGTAGCCTGGAGATCTATGTGCGCAGCGCAAGCCGATCCCCCCCAGAAGATAAACCAGACTCTGCCTGCTTTCTAGAAATATTCGACAACAAGCAAGGACAGCAAAGACAAAAAGTGTTTTCCGGTTGGATGTTCTCATCAAACCCAGCGCTAGCCGCCTTAGAGCACCCCGTGTATGACATATGGATACAAGAAGCCGTTATTCATTCTGCAGAGGAACAAGCTAACGCGATGCCCACGGCCATAACACCCGCCGAGGCCTCTGAAGTCGAAGCTGGAGACTAAATGGAGCCGTTAAACAGCGCTCTGCAATCTTTAGCCGGCAATTTTTCTATACAAGAACTTAAAAACGCTTATGGCTTGTTAAGCGCAGCCTATCGTTCGGGCCGTAAGATCACCCTAGATACACAAGCCCTATGCTATGCATATGCGCAAGCTCGTATGCCAGCAACCTATTCTGTCTTGCAGAAAATGGCCGATCATTTATCGCAGCATGCCGATTCTCTGCACTCCATGCTAGATTTAGGATGCGGCCCTGGCAGCGCTTTATGGGCTTTTTCTCCTAATATTCCCTTAAAAGAAGTTAAGTGTCTAGATCAATCCAAAGCCCTCTTGCAATTAGCGGATCAACTGTACCAAAAACATGAAAACCCAATCCCAGTTCAATGGATCCAGCAAAATATACAAGATTTTATAAAACAAAAAACCCTTGATCAAAAGTTTGACCTCACATGCATATCTTATGTCCTCAACGAAATCCCGGAAGATATGCAAGCAGAACTGATAAATGCCGCCTGGCATACAACACACCAATTTTTACTTATCGTGGAACCAGGAACACCAAAAGGATTCGAGAACATCCGAAACACCAGAGACATCCTCATACAAAAAGGGGCGCACATCTTGGCCCCTTGCACCCACAGCCAGCTCTGTCCTATGAGTCCTAACGATTGGTGCCATTTTTCCTCTCGATTACAAAGATCCAAAACCCATAAAAACATCAAGGGGACACTGGCTTATGAAGATGAAAAATATAGCTACTTGATTGCATCCCGGCATGCACATGAATCTGGAAAAGCACGCGTAGTTAAAAAACCGAATCAATCCAGTGGCCTCGTGGAATTCGAGACTTGTGATAGCCAAGGACTCTCCTGTCAAAAATTTTCTAAACGGCAGGCAGACCTCTATAAAAAGGCCAAAAAAATCCAGTGGGGAGATGTGTGGGAACAACCTTAAGCCGCGCTGGCTTGGGATATTTCATTTAACCATGAGCTTACATTATACTAAAATTCGGGCCAAAATAGTGTCCCGATAGCGGGAGCTTATTTTAAAAGAACCCCTAATTTCTTCCTGAGGTCATTTATTACCATATCCCGATCAGGAATATCCGCCACAAGGGGTGAAAGCCACATATCCCATTCATTCAAAAACTCCATAAGACGGCCTTCAAATAAATCCTCTACAGAATTCAAGGCTACTTTCTTAACGTTGCATTTCTTGTGTATTAGCTCTGGCAGTATCGATTTGTTAATTGAGTGCTCATACTGACCAAGAATTCGCCAAAGATCATAATAATCTCTGACTCTTGACCTACTCCAACCCCGTTCGTGCAGTTTTTTGGCAAATTGCAAGATAGCCCTTATTTTCTCGGCAATGATCTCCTCAAGTTTGTATACATGAATCGCTCCCATTACTCGACTTCCATAATCGTTAATAATGACTAACTCCTCAGGTGGCAAAATGACCTTTTCCTGCATTGTAATTTCTACCTTAACGGATGTTCCAAATTTTTTATGCCAAGGCAATTGAACATTTATGTCAAAGGCCTCTTGTTGTTCTGGGTGCGAGGCCTTCTCCGGCCGCCTCTTACAACTATAACTCACATCCTCCATCATCCTCTCAGCTTGAATACAGGCCCGCTGCAGCAGTAGTAGAAGTTCTTCTCCTTTTGGGCTATCACCCCTGACTGAGAAGTCCAAATCTTGAGAAAATCGATAGTCGCCAAAATAACATTTCTTCAAGGCGGTTCCACCTTTAAAGACGAGGGAAGATTTCAGTTCATGGATAGAACTTATCCCATAGAGCACGCAAGAGAGAGCGTAATCCTGTTCAATCACTTCCCAACCAATACCCGTTTTTTCTCTGGTGTCACTTATGTAACGCCTAAGAACATTCGCTTCCACTAAAAATTCTCCATTACCATCCATGTCTTATTTAATTTACCCCGCCTAGGCCCTACAGGGTCGAGTTTATCAAAATAAGCTGTCTCGGGTATAACGAGTTTATCCCCCAAGCCTATTACATTAAGCCGGCTCAAAACCCACCCTAACCTTTTCCTGGCAGAAACAGGGCAACGCATAGCATATTCTACAAGCTTGTTGATATCAATAACGTCTTGGGCTTCTTCGAAAGCATGTAGTACTTCTCTGAAGCCACCAAAATACTGTGGACGCATCAATCCATCCAGGAGCGTCCGCTCTATGTCCGTCACTAGGAATCTAACGGCATCCTCAGATTGCTTTTCTGTTCCCCAGAAATGTTTTTGATGAACACGTATAAGAACATATTCATAACCATCAATGTGATAGGTAAAATAGTGCCTTGCCTTCAGGGCATAGGGGGACATCACATATACTTTAGTCAGAACTTGATCGGTCAGACCATGAAAAGCCATGGCAGACCAGCATGCAATAGCACCGCCTTTTGCCAAATGCATAGCTATCT
>JAGOMX010000059.1 GCA_017993335.1 Alphaproteobacteria bacterium
GGCTTTTTTGGAGGGATTTATAGGAAAGGTGAGAACCGGAGCGCAGCGTACCTCTTCGTACGTGAGCACCGGAAGCGGAACCTTGACGACGAAATCACCCAAAAAAGACGTTTTGAAAGGGCCTCAGAAATAAACATCTTTTGCTTTACCGGCTTTCACGCTAAGATAATTTTAAAAAGACGAGAGCACAGGCATGGCAACCAAAACCCTTGAGCAAAGACTCCACTACATTGACCATCTAAGAGGATTCATGTTTATTCTGATGGCAATTGACCATGCCTTGCATGCCTATGCGGAGAAGTGGGGATTCTTTTGGTTTTTTTGGGACGAAAAACGCACGCCCATTTTCGATGCCTTTTATGTGCATAACCAAGCGATTATCATGCCCATGCTTTTCTTTATTTTTGGCATGTTTGTTTTACCATCTCTGAAACATCGTGGTTTTTTTTCGTATGTAAAAGAAAGATTTTTTCGTTTAGGCCTCATTTATATGTTTGGCATTACCTTTCTTGTTCCCTTACTATCCTATCCAAAATATGAACAGCACGAAGAACCCGGAATTTCGTATCTAGAATTTTGGCGCGATATTTTTTTCCACGAACGTTTTCAAGCCGGCCCCATGTGGGTCTTGCATGGCATACTCGGCTTTACCTTGTTGTTAATCGGTATTTATTATTTTACTCCCCCACTCTATCGTTTGACCATGCGTTTTTTTCAAAAATGTGCAGAACGACCCCTGTTTGGTTATATGACCTTTGGTTTAATGAGTGCAATCATCCTATTTATATCTGATATCCTATGGGGAGCACCCTGGTGGACAAATTTTGGTTGGATTTTTTCCCTGCAATCATCCCGGATGATTTTAATTTTTGTGTACTTTTTAGCTGGATCCGCCCTTATGCAGAGCGGGTTACTTCATAATAGCACCTTCCTTAAAATGCTTACAGACAACCTCTACAAGATTGCCATTTTGTATCTAGCTCTTGCCTTCGGCTTTATGTTTTATACGACCAGCTACTACGACTCAACGTATAACGAAGTCATTATGCGGACGGCTCGCGCTAGTGGCGGTTGGTTTTCAGTAGATACATCCACGTGGATGACTTTAATACCAAAATATGCCCCGCCTATCCTACTGCGCACCACGTTGCATGGATTTTTATGTCTGACTCAGGCTTTGCTTTTACTGGCTGTTTTTCACAAATACTTTTCCAAACCCACAGCCCTATGGACGTCATTGGCCCGGAATGCTTTCGGTATATTTATACTGCATGAAACAATTGTGGTGTGGTTGCAATATTACTTTAATGAGACAAGCATACCTATGTTCGTGAAATTTTTCACCTGCGTTCTTATCGGCATTAGTCTTTCTTGGCTGATTAGCGCGAAATTCCTGTTGAAAGTTCCCATCCTCGAGCGTATTCTTAGTCCTAAACCCAAAGAGATCGCATGAAAATAATTAAAATTATCTTGGCTGCTTTATTCTCAACGTCCGCGTGTCATGCATCCTCGCCTATGGATGATTTTGTCATGCCATCCGCCCGTTACAAGCCGACCATAGGCTTATCCAATTTTTATTTGGCTCAATTAGAACACGAACGAACAGTTATAGACTTTAAACCTGTAAAAATAAAACCAGCAGAGCCCCGCGTGCCCCAAAACACCCTTCGCTATTGGCAAGATACATTTTATGCGTGTCATCATGCAGGACGTCAAAATTTTTTATTTCTACTGCATGATGTTTCTTTGCTAGAAGAATTCACGTTTACCTTGCGACGCTTATCGAATCCAGAACTACCCTCACTGACGAAAACCAGCCTGATGGTCGCGGCGCCGTCAAAAGATCATGAAGCCTTAAGCCTTCATTTCAAAACCCATGTGTTTCTCGCGCACAGATCCAATGGGTCGGCCTTTCAACAAAGAGATTTACATTTTTGTTCCAATCGTTTCTTCGAAGAACCCAAAACACAAAGCCTTACAAGCATCGCGACCAATAACGAAAAATACACCTGCATATTCACCCATGCCAAATTTTTAACGAAAGTTCTCCCCCTGCTACATATTCAAAACGGCGTTATATACATCTCTTATGAAGACGATAAAGATGAGATTATATTATTGTTAAAAGCCAATGATTTTCGGAAAAGAAACATTATTATTTATGAAAAAATGATATGCGCAATGCGCTCAGATATACGAGACTTTATTCGTAACTGCAGGCCCGCACATAACCTAGAGACACCCCACACAGTTCCTTTTAAGACAGACGTGGTAAAAAATCAGTATTTAAAATCCCTTCCCAGCACCCCAAACCAATTATGCAGCGTCGCCCATGAAAGCCACGCTAAAAATCATTAATCGGCATCACATCCTCGAAAGCGCATTCATTCAAAAAGTTCTCATAGATTAAACCGCACATACGTTCATTCTGTAACGCCAGCATCACGGCTGCACCTGTAATAATATTATCCGGCACATCCGATTGATCCAGAGGCGGGATAGAGGCTTCCAGCGTACCATCCTCCCGCAGGATAATCGCTGCATCATAGGGCCCTAAATGTAGGGACTTAGGAAAGTGAATCGTCATATTGCTACGTCTGCCAAGTTTAGGTTTTTTAAGAATAGAAGCAAATAAGGTCGTCTGAATTCATCAAAACGACCACCCTGCCATATCCCGAAAAACCAAGGGTTTATCTTGTAAACTTTTAATACCGCAACAACAGAAAATTCATCTAATTCTTTTATGCTGCCTTTGTTTTCGATAAATTTTGAAAATCTAAATCTAAGGCTTCAAACAACTCACGTTTCTCACGAGGACTCATCTCCGTTTGAATATCCTCAAGGGATACTCCGGCAATCAACTGACGGATGATTTCAATACCCTGCTGGGATACATGCGCCCCATTAAAGTGGTACTTCATAAAAGCCTCATAGGAATAAGGCGTCCATTTTTTCAGCACATCCATCATGGCTAATGCATACACCTGGATTTCATACTGTGCATGACTATCCGCACGCAGACTTAAGAAGTGCAGTAAGTTGTGTAAATCAATTTTCCAATAAAACTCTGTATAGTAATTTAGAGTTAAATTCATGCGCGCCAATTCACGGGCTAAAGCAGGCTTCGTTTCATCCTGAACAACACCCTCTTCATCCGTATTAATCATTTGACGATAGTGATCATATACTTGTGTTGCATCTTGCTTTAGCATATCTAAAACGATTTTAGCCTCTTCAGGATTCAACGTTTCATCGCGCCCTTGGCGATTAGAAGATGATTGTTGTGCCAAGACGCTGGCCTGCGGCAGATAGAATTCATCCTGAACGATAGAATATCGAGCCGAGTATTCATTCACATTGGCTGTGCGATGACGCAACCACTGACGCGCCACAAAAATAGGAGCCTTAATGTGAAACTTTATCTCACACATCTCAAACGGTGTTGTATGCCGATGACGCAACAAATAATTAATCAAACCACGGTCTTCATTAACTTTTTTCGTTCCCTTACCATAGGAAACACGAGCCGCCTGGACGATAGCACTATCATCCCCCATATAATCGATGACACGCACAAAGCCATGATCCAATAGCTTTATAGGCTCAAACAATATGTCCTCTAATGCGGGTACGGTAGCCCTTTTCGTTTGAAAAGTTTCTGTCGACTGTTGTGTAATTTCAGCTTTCTGCTGATCATTCAGGGCCATAAAACACTCCTTAAATTTATCCATCTCTATAAGAGCACAGCCAGAACCGCCTGCCAACAATTTTTTGTATACATATTTAAAGAACAGAGTCTTTTCTTGATTTTATATGTATAAAACGTATATAATAAGAATGTTAGGTAACTAACTATGGCGATAAACGTTATATAGAATATCCGTAGTGGACCCGGGGGCGGTACCCGGCGCCTCCACCATAGCCTATGTGTTGCATGTGCTTTGGTGGGGGCGAAATAGGATCGACGCGCGCAGTAAAAATATGATTTTTGCTCGGTAGGCACCACCGTTATCGGACCGTTGTTATAAGTGCAAACTTAAACATGAATAATATGAACGATAACGCTAAGCAAGCCTTTGCAGTTCCTGCGATTGCTGCTTAACTTAAACGTACGCGGTCGGGGGGCGCCGGGCAACAGAAGCCCCCACTTACATGTACGATGACCGCTTGCAAGATTGAGGGTATAAAGTGAACAGCTTAGATTACGATACGCTAATACAAGAAGCACTTCGAGATGTGGTCCGCAAAACGCTGCAAAGCGTTTCGAAAAAAGGACTACCTGGGAATCACCATTTCTATATTACCTTCCGGACAGACCGAGCGGATGTCACCATGCCCGATTACTTACGGCAACAGCACCCGGATGAAGTAACCGTCGTGTTACAACATCAGTTTTGGGATTTAAGTATTGAAGAAAAATTATTCAGCGTAACTTTAAGTTTTAACGGCCATCACGAAAGACTCGTTATTCCTTATGGCGCCCTGGTCAGCTTTATGGATCCATCGGTAAAGTTTGGTTTGCAATTCACACCAGACGAACCCGGCCTTAACGCTCCAGCCCTCTCGAAAAAGACGGATGCGGCAGACGAAAAATCCAGCGAAGAAAAATCAAAAGACAAAAGCAATGTCGTAACCCTTTCGGCATTCCGCAATGATAAAAACAAGAAGTAATTATAGATAGAACATCTACAACACTAGCGCTGAACATTTATGTAAATAGAGAGTGACGCGCTAGTGGATACGTCACCATTTATCCTAAACAAGCATCATACCCCCGTCATCCTCGAGCGGAGCCTCAAAATCTGGCATCCCTGTCAACTTTCATTACCTGAGTAATAAGCCCTGCTAACATCGACATCTTTTGTCATCTAATATCTTTTATCATAAATAAGTATCCTAACACCCGTCATCTTGAACGCAGCTCCGCGCCAGCGGAGTAAGTGAAAGATCCAGGCACACAAGTGCCACTTTAGTGGCTCTACATAGTCTATAAGGAGCCGCCTTCGCGGCACTCTTGCGCCTGGATTCTTCGCTAACTCCGCTGCGCGGAGCCGCACTCAGAATGACGGGGGTAATGATACTTATTTATGATAATTGGTATAAGACACGATTCTCGACAACATTTGTAGTTTAACACCTTGGGCAGATTCATTTAATGCATGGTAGTCGTACTGATCTGATTTTTTATTAACACATACTGTAAATGGCATGACGAGGCGCTAGATCGAGAAAAGGGGGATTTCCCTTACGCGCTATAGCCGCCATGAATGTAATGTATTAATTCATCAATTTCTTGCGTTTGGCGTAAATGCACGGTACTCAGCCATTTGGTAACATCTCCTATGGAGACAAGGCCAACGAGCTCGCCCCTATCCATGACGGGCAAGTGTCTTATCCTCTTATCTGTCATAATGGACATGGCTTCCTCTGTGGTGGTATCTAAACTGACACATACCACGATATGGGTCATAACATCCGCAATAGCCACTTGTTGAGGATCGTATCCTTTAGCGATAACCTTGGTGAGGACATCTCTTTCTGTAAAGATACCTAAAATATCTGGGCCGTCCATGACTAACAACGCACCAATATTGGCGGCCGCCATTTTAACGGCGCCCTCATAAACGCTATCTTCTGGATGAATACAATATACGTTGGAACTTTTTTCCTTCAACAACACATCTATTGTAGTTTTCATAACCATACCCCAATAACAATATAGAACCAGTATAACTATAAGTGATTAATAAAAGATGAATTTTAAGCAAAAAAAAAGCCCTACGCGTTACCGCATAGAGCTTTTTATTCTTTAAGAACAAGAATTACTTCTTGTTTGCAGATTCTTTTTCTTTACGTTCTTTAGCAGATGTTAATGCCGCACCCAAGATATCTCCAAGGCTTGCACCGCTGTCTGTTGAACCGTATTCATCCATGATCTTATTCTTCTCATCGATTTCACGTGCCTTAATAGACAAGTTAACACGACGAGCTTTATGATCCACAGAAGTAACCTTCGCGTCGACTTTTTCGCCAACCGCAAAGCGATCCGTACGACGTTCCTCGCGGTCTTTTGCTAATTCAGCCTTACGGATGAAAGAGGTAATCTCACCGATTTTTACATCGATACCTGTTTCCTGAATGCCTGTGACTTCGCACGTAACCACGGAACCTTTTTCCATGTTTTCTAGGCCTTCAAGGAATGGATCATTTTCCAGTTGCTTGATACCCAAAACAACGCGCTCTTTTTCAGGGTCAATATCCAGGATTTTCACCTTTACTTTCTTCCCTTTTTCAAAAGTCTTAATCGCTACATCACCGGATTGATCCCATGAAATGTCAGACATGTGAACCATACCGTCAATATCGTCAGTCATGGAAACGAACAAACCGAATTCTGTGATATTCTTGATTTCGCCTTCATGTTCTTCACCTGCCTTAAAGTTTTTCAGCAGAGCCTCCCATGGGTTTTCAATGCATTGCTTCATGCCTAAAGCGATACGACGCTTGTCAGAGTCAATGCTCAATACCTTCACATTTACTTTTTGTCCTACAGACACGAATTGACTTGGATGCGCGCCTTTTTTCGTCCAGCTCATATCGGATACATGCGCAAGACCTTCGACGCCATCTTCAATTTCAATGAAAGCACCATAATCCGTGATATTCGTAACCGTACCTTGCAGAGCCGCCTCTACAGGATACTTAGCCTCAATACCCTTCCAGGGATCATCCTCAAGCTGCTTCATGCCTAGGGAGATACGTTGTGTCTCGGAATTAAAGCGAATCACTTGTACATTAATTTTTTGACCTACATGCAAAACATCAGAAGGATGATTCACACGACGCCATGAAATATCTGTAACGTGCAATAGACCATCCACGCCGCCTAAATCAATAAATGCACCGTAATCCGTGATGTTCTTGACGAGCCCTTCTAGAACCTGTCCTTCGCCTAGGTTGGCAATGATTTCACCACGAGCTTCTGTACGGGACTCTTCCATAACCGCACGACGAGATACCACGATGTTACCGCGCGCACGATCCATTTTTAAGATTTGGAAAGGTTGCTCAATACCCATTAATGGATCTGTATCGCGAATGGGGCGAACATCAACTTGGCTGCCAGGCAAGAAAGCAATCGCTCCGCCCAAATCAACCGTAAAGCCGCCCTTAACTTTACCAAACATGACACCGTTAACACGCTCGTTGTTTTGGAAAGCTTTTTCCAAATCAACCCAAGATTCTTCACGGCGTGCTTTTTCACGGCTAAGCTGCACTAGACCATCACGGTCTTCCATGCGCTCTACATAAACTTCGATTTTATCACCGGGTTTAAGCTCAGCCTTTGTGCCGGCTGCAGCGAATTCGCGCAAGGAAACGCGGCCTTCTGATTTTAAACCCACATCAATTGTAACAATGTCTTTATCGATACTAATTACTGTTCCTTGTACAACTGTACCTTCAATTTTATTAGAACATACGGCGCTAGCAGCTAACAAATCCGCAAAGCTTTCGCCCGCCATCATTGTGGTTTCCGTATTCGTTTGTGTATTCGTCATAGTTGATCCCTTGTTAAATCCTTGCGTCCACCATGAACACAGAAGGATGGTGTCAATTTAGATAGATGATGTAAAATGATGTGGACCAGAATCTATGATTTGGCGAACCATAAGGAACACCTCATCACTGGTTTTTTCTGATGTATCAATAATATGTGCATCTATCGCGGGTCTTAGGGGACTAATTTCCCGTTCCGAATCCCGCTTATCCCGAGCAATCATATCACTCAGGACTTCGCTATATATACTCTTGATTCCTAAATTCTGCAACTCTTTCTGTCGTCTCTGTGCCCGCACCTCAACAGCAGATGTCAAATAGACTTTAAAATCCGCATCTGGGCAGATAACTGTGCCCGTATCGCGACCATCTAACACCACACCATTTCTCCCCTGATGGGATTTATACGCATATTGCCGCTGGAATTCGAGCAATGCCTGGCGAACCTCAGGTATAACTGCCACTTTAGACGCCATGACAGCAACCTCGTCACTGCGCAGTTTTTCCTTTTCCAAAGAAACGTCATGTAAATTTTGCGCCACACGAATTATGGCAGAGACATTATCTATAGGAAGACCTAGCCCTAAGGCTTCTTCCGCAACAGCTCGATACAAAAGACCTGTGTCTAAAAAAGCTAAATTATAATAGTCTGCAATTTTTCTGGATAAAGTTCCTTTACCTGAGCCACTGGGACCATCGACGGTGACGATCATAAAAAATCCTGTTCTGTCTTATTGTACATGCATGTATACGGAATATTAACACCATTCGTCTAGAATAAAGTGACATAAAACACACAAGATTTGAGAAAAATGAATAGTCTCGACCCTGCTTTCATTCAAAAATTTTATCGGGAAGCCACAGAATTAATCCATGCAAGCCGATATTATATGACGCATCAGGGTAAATTTGAAATGGATACACTAACAAAGTCTCACGCAGAATTCATCGAACAAGAAATGGCAAGAGTAGCGATTCGTATGTGTCAAGTGGTGACATGGCTATTAAACGTACAAGACGCCTCATCTAACACACTCTTAAGCTCAGACGAGTGCCTACAAGATCAAGAGATGTGCATGGAGGAAAGTACGAAATCACCCCCCTACCCCTTACCGGAACAACTCCATAAGCTGTTGTGTGACTCACGAAGCCTGTACCTTCGATTAATGAGAATCGAAAATCTCTGAGAAAAACGCCATAAAAAAAGGCGCCAGATAAAAAAACCTGACGCCTGAAACTGGGTAGCCTTATCATAAAGAAGCCGCTTTAGCGGCGCTCTTGCGCTCGCCATCTGTCATTCCCGCGAAGGCAGGTATGACAAACGATGGTTGAGGAGATTTAAGGCGCCTATATATGTATACTTATACCAATTATCATAAATAAGTATCATTACCCCCGTCATTCTGAGTGCGGCTCCGCGCAGCGGAGTTAGCGAAGAATCCAGGCGCAAGAGTGCCGCGCAGGCGGCTCCTTATAGACTATATAGAGCC
>JAGOMX010000060.1 GCA_017993335.1 Alphaproteobacteria bacterium
GACAAGGGCAACAAGACTGTAAATGCTGGCGTCGAGAAAGATGGTTTTAAAGCCGATATTACTGCCGATGACAAGGGCAACAAGACTGTAAGTGCTGGCGTCGAGAAAGATGGTTTTAAAGCTAATATATCTGCCGATGACAAGGGCAATAAGACTGTAAATGCTGGCGTCGAGAAAGATGGCACGTCTGGAGTTTTAATAATAGATACATCTGGACAAGTCTTAGCTGAGCTCGAAAACAGCGAACATAACGTGGTTGTCGGCGTAAAAGGACAACTGGGAAGCGGTAAGGTAAATGTTTACGCCGGAGAACCTGGAGAGAAACCGGACTTTGAGCATACTTTTGATTTCAATAAAAAGGAGTCAACGGACGAGAAGGCGCCCCTTACTTCAGATAAAACCCAGAGTATACCTGCGCCTGAAGTCACAAGCACAGATTTGACTGCCTTGCAGAAACTAGCTGGCTTCTCAGATGCTGTTCTTGAAGCTACGAGCAACTCTACACAGGCAACCGCATCTGGCGAAACCAGGCATAATAGCTACAAGCCATTACACGAAGTTGTGGATCATCTGCAGAATACCCTGCAACCAGGACAGACTGGTTCATCGCAACCATTTGTGCCGTTTGCTAACACGACCCCCGGCCAAGGGGATACGAATGAAGCTGGATGTGTCCCTCAAGGAACGGATAACAGTCAAACTCGACAATCGAATATCCCCAATCAATTACCTATTGCCATTGGTTTAGATGCTTGGGTGCCAACCACGATGCCTGTGGTTGAGGCCCTAGTTAAACCAATAGTAGTAGAGGGCGTTGAATTCAAATACCGGATATCCGGCACGAATATTTATGTTCAAGATCCTCATGTTCCGTTGGAGAAACTTCAGCAGTACTTTGATCTAGCAAAATCTCAATCCTGGTATGGCCAGAGGGCATTTGCTGGTCTGTCCAATGAAGAAACGGCTGTATTTTTGTTTGCTGATGAGTTAATACCCAATCACCAAGCCAAAGGCTTTTGCGTTAAGGACCCATCTCTAGAGGGAACCAAACTAACCGGCGCTTCCGGATCCCAAAAGCTAGGCGCCCAACACATTGCTTTGGGCACCGAAGAGACTCCTGGCGCAAACGGAAAGAATGTTCCTGGTCATGAAGGAGGACACAGATGGGTTGCAACCCAAACGGGTGGTGATGCTGTCCCAGGTTACGTAGCTGGCAATTCCTCATTGACTAACGAGAACCTAGCAAAATTATTCACAGCCTACGCTGATGATGCAAAAGCACTGGGATATCAAAATCTGACGACTATACCCCGTGAACTAGCGGACGCTGCTAAGTTTGAGTATAAATCTATGTTCTATGATCCTTTCCAGATCTTCGTAAAGAACTTTAAGGGGTACCTGGAAGCCAATGGTATTAAACTCTCTCCATATGAGATGGACTTGATTTTAAAACAGGCACAACTAGACATTTTTAATGGTCGTGTTCCAAGCCAACAAAATCATTATGCAGCCGGTATCAATGGCGCTCTTGATCAGGCTGAGCAACATCTGGCCGCTGAAGTCTATGCGCTCTACACTGAGGTTGATATCAAGAAACCTGGATTTGTGGCAAGCAAGAGTCCTACCACACATCAAGTATTTGAGGAATTTGTAGGCGGTAACGTACCATCGGGTCAAGGGCCCCTGAAGCCTCATTGGTATCAACGACCTTTAGCACGTGGAATATTTAAAGCGATGCCTTTTGTCGCTTTGGGAACGAAAATAGGCTCAAACTACTTAATTGAGGGCTCTGACTTGCCCACAGCAATCGGTGATGGCATCACGGATTTCGCCATCGATTCTGCGGTATTTACCCCGGTCTTCAGCGTTCTCTCAGCCACAGCCGGAGGGCCTATAACTCTATGTATTGCGGGTGTAGGTGCAGTCGCTGAGTTTGTGCCTAATGTCCCTTATGAAAACTGGGTGGATGCTGCAAATCGTCTCGAAAATGCGATCCTGGATAAGGATCCAAGCGCATATTATAAGGCGAAATGTGATATGCAAAAAATGGCTAACCAAGAAGTCTTTAAAGACATCTTTACCTTAGGCCCGATACGCGACTGGCTAAAAGATAGGCTTGATGATCACTTCCCCAACTTCAGGCCTGAGTTCAAGACATTCTTCTATGCCCTAGGACAGGGTATGGAGCAGGTCGGAATAGCACAAGTAAACCAGACGCGCGCATTAATCGATCTACCCCCGTTACCTATGAAGACAGGTGACGAGATCGAACAAAACGTTGACGCCTATCGCCAACAGCAGCTAAACAAGACCAAGCCAAGTTCGTCTGACAAAGGTAAAGAAGATGCAGAATAAAGCTCATAACCTGATCGAGCTATTAATCCACAGAGCGTTATTGTACCTCATATGACTACCTTGCTGAATATGAAACTGGGGAACAACTGCAAAGTATAGAGAAAAAACAAACTGCAGTTGTTATGCCGGGTAAGATGATTCGGGGCTTAGAACTGGCGTCCTCCCTAATTCAGGTGCTTTAGGGACTATTTAAAAGTGAAACCATTGCTACACCTAGACCTTAGAGCTTACCCCTGAGAGAACATCCCTAAACTAATACCAATAGCTTTTTGTTCCAGAAGCGCTATAGGTCTAGGCTTATGGGACGGATTTGGTCAGTGATCAAAAAAATATGTAGTAGCATAAAAAATTTCTACGTGCCCTGCTTTAGTGCATATTAATTTTCTTTGATCGCCATTACAATTCAGGTTAATTTCCTAATTTTCGCAATTCTAGTCACCACCTCTCTTTTCCCTTGAGTTATGTCATAAAAATTGATAGTATTTCTTATATATGGAGAAAGTGTTATGAAGACAAAAGATATAAAGAAGCGTATTTCTTCCAAGGGGTCGGGATGGATTTTTAGTGCTGTGGATTTTGCTGACATTACAGATCGCAACTCCATTGATCAAGCGCTTTTTCGTCTTTGTAAGCGGGGCGTTATCCGTAAGCTTGCTACAGGGATTTATGACACTCCAATCGTTAATGCGCGACTCGGTATGATTCCACCTGATCCTGATAAAGTTGCGCAAGTGATTGCCAAAAAGTTTGATTACCATCTGCAGGTTAATCCGACACAGGCTGCTCATTATTTAGGTCTTACTCAGCAGGTCCCTACTCAAGCTGTGTACTTAACCGACGGCCTCTCAAAGGTGGTTAAGATCGGCAACCAGGCTTTAAAATTTATCCATGTGTCTTCAAAGAAAATGTTGGGGGCGGGAACCAAAGCTGGCCTCGTCATTCAGGCTTTGTACTATTTTGGAAAGGACAACATGGATGAGGATTTTTTGGTTCCGCGCATTCGTTCTTCGCTCAACGATAAAGATAGACATGATTTAATAACTCTAATGCCGAAGGCTCCTGTATGGATGCAACCAATTTTAAAGCGGATACTGCTCGATGCTTAAACAAAACTTCACGAAAAAAGATCTGCGAGATGCTTTCACTATAGTTGCGGAGCGCAAAGGCGTTCTGCCTATGGTTGTGGAAAAGGACTTTTGGATAACTTGGTGCCTTAAAAAGCTGTTTTCACTCTCTCTGCCCGTGAGCATGGTCTTTAAAGGAGGCACATCACTATCAAAAGGATTCAACCTCATCAATAGACTTTCTGAAGATTGTGACATCACCTTGAACCGTGCGGATTTAGGTTTTGTGGGGGATAAAGATCCTATGCTGGCACCTTCTCGGAAAAAGAGAGATAAACTTCTGGATGAGTTAAAACAAGTCTGCAACACCTTTGTTGGCATAAACATGCAAAATGCTCTGCAAGAATCTATGCAGAATGAGCTTGCTGGCGAGGACTGGGATTTAGGGCCTGATGAAGACCTGCAATCGTTGCGATTTCATTATCCGCAAATCCTTACCGAAAGTGGCTACGGCGATCAAAACTACATCCGAAGAAGTGTGCTACTGGAGTTCGGCGTGCGCGGTAATATTTATCCCACCGAAGAGTTGCAAATAAAATCATATATTGCGGAGGCATTCGATGGCTTTGACGAGGAAGCCATTATAATTCCATGCCTTTCACCGGTAAGAACCTTTTGGGAAAAAGCTACACTGCTCCACGCAGAGCATTATCGCCCTTCAGAAAAATTAGCGCCCATGAGAATTTCTAGGCATTATTATGATTTAAGCATGCTACACAAGGCAGGATATGCTGAAAAGGCTATAAATGATTCGGCCTTGCTTAAAGATGTGGTTGAAAATAAGACCATGCTATTTCCATCGGCCTGGGCAAATTATGAGTCAATCTGGTCGGATAATTTAAAGTTATTGCCGGCACAAGAAAGACTGGAGTCGCTAGAAAAGGATTACGCCCAAACCAAAGAAACTATGCTGTTCGGTGAAAAACCTTCGTTTGAGGACTTGCTTGCAGATATGAGCGAGCTTGAAGGAAAGATAAAGGGGTTAGAAAGAGCCAACCCTAGTTAAATCTCACCATAATGCTTCCCTACATCTCCATCCCACGGCCCCTGTCTCTGGATTGCTCTCGCTGCAGCTCTCTCCGGAACATTTCCTCCAGCTTGGCTCCTACGGGTTCGTTGACGGCTTTTAGATCAGCGATTAGAGGCGATAGGGTTTTGTTCAGGTCTTTCATCCTGTCGCTGATTTGATAGCGGATATCTGTCCTTTCCATAACGTCCAGCTCTTTGGTGGCATCAAATTGTTTAAAGAGGCTCTGGAAGGACGATGCTACATTGGTAAGCTCGGTGGTGCTGAGGCCCGTATTAGACTTGATTTCAAACTTAGACTTAATCTCCTTCAGGACGTTGTCCAGCAATGATTGCAACATCGGCTGCGTCTCTAACTCTTTTACCCTTGCTACGTGCTCATAGAGTTTGACCTCAAAGCCAGGATTCATGTTTGCCATAGCGACCATTGCTGACTGGTTTTGGGCTAATGTTACAGCATTCTCATTGCGCACATGGATAATGTGCAGCCATTCTTGCTTCATTGGACTTTTGTTCATGATCGCTATGGGATCGTCTAGGGTCTTTTCTTCCTTGCCTTTGGCCTGGACCATACTCCAGAGACGTGCGACCTCTTGTGATGGCTCCAGGTAGCCCTTGATGGGCTTGTAAACATCTTCAGGGTTCAAAGCTCCGTCAATCATTCCCTCCTTTACGCCCCGGTAAAATGCCACGTCAAATTTGAGGCGATTAAAATCAAGGCTGGCTTCTTTTATAATTTGCTTGGATTTTTGATGGCTCTGTTGGAACAGCAGTTTATTAGCCAACTCCGCACGGGATTGAGCCACATCTGCCTCTTTATACTCTTTCACCACAACCCTGGTTTGGCCACAGATGGCATGTTCTAGCAGTTTGTTCTCATCTATCCTCAGCTGTTCGAAATGCGGTTGAAGTTGGCCGCCTGCTGATACAAGCTGCAACGCCAGTTCATCACGACAGCTTTGCGTTCTTTTAAACTCGTCCTGTGTGACGCGGGTGTTGAAAGAAAACTGAAACGCATTCTCGTCGAGTTTTTTCAGCTGGCCGTAGATGGTGGCTGTTTGGTTACGCATTTGCACGTAAGATTCTACCAGTTTGAAGTCCTGCTTTTGCTGATCGGATAAACCCTCATAATAGGTATTGCGCGCGTGCTCTTTATAGTGAGCCTTGGCTTGATCTTTAACACCCGCAAAATAGACCATTTCTTCTGGCGTCACTTTTTCGCCCCAATAATCATGGTGGGCTTCGGTGTTTTCCTCCTGCTTAACGCTGAAGAATTGCCTATAGAGACGAGGGTTCTCATGGATGACTGAGGCCATGAAATCACGCTTTGATTTAAGATCGGCATAATCTTTAAAAAGCTCGTGAGTTTGTGAAAGACCGCCTGGGTGTGTGGCCTCGATTTTTGACCAAAGGATTCTGGTTTGCCGAACCAGACTTATATAGCCTTGCGCTGATATGGAGGCTCTGTGCTCAAGATCGGATAGTAACCGAGTGCGATAGCCCGCATCTACTTCCAGCACATCACGCCTGATTCCTGCCAGACGCACATGTGGCACATGGTTGTCCCAATCAGCAAGGATTTCTCTTGCGGCTTCTTCTTTCTGTTCAAACAGCTGCTGATAGGCGCTGTATGCACCTTGCTTGTAAAGAGGGTCTGGCTTATTTTCTGTATCACCATCTTTGGCGACATCTTTGTTCTTAACTTGCTGAGAAGCCCACTCCATCTCTTCCCGCAAAGTACCCACTTCCGCGATCAGGTCTTTATAATCCTGCACCCTTGCTAAATAAGGCTTTTGCGCGTCCGAGACCTGATAGTCGGCCAAGGTCTCACGCACACCGCCATAACTCAGCTGATCCACCAAGTCCTTAAAGTCCACAAACTGTTCGTGATTGACGTAAATCTGCAAGTCAAACCGATGACGCGACATGGCTACCAGTGTTGTGGATGGGTCCATTAAAGAGTCTGGCGAGACGAATGTTCTATGGAAGGTTGAACCCTCAGACTTATGTACGCCCATGGCATAGCCAAGCGTGAAGTCTTTGTACTCTTCGGCCTTGAACTTGACGATACGCTCGCCCTCCAGGATTACTTTCAACTCTTGCCGGCGGGCATCAAAAGCAAAGATGGTTCCAATGGTGCCGTTCTTGACGCCCTTATTGTACTCCGACCAGAAGTTCGTGCTCTTCACAAACCGGCCTTGGTGATCATTCTGAGTGAAACGAATCACATCTCCGATGGAGTATTCTGAGCCGTTCACTTGGAAGTGCTCTTTTAATACACCTTTTGCTTTAAGCTCAGAACGGATGAGCTGATTGAGCTCGTAAACTTCGGTGTTACGGTAGGCCAACGCCATACGGGACTCATAAGGATAAGTCCTCATATGCGCCACATAATCCTTTACCAACTGGCCATGAGCATTCACTTGGGTTTCGAACCAATGCATATGACCTTGTTCTTGGTAGGGTCGTAAACCATCCAACACCCGATGTTCATTCAACATCACCGAGCATTGCTTCTGCCACTCAACCTTTTGCCGCACCACGTTGCGTGTTTCGGCACAACCATAACGCTCTGCAAATAGGCGTCCAAAATCACCGGGGTCACGGGATTTAATTTGCGCTGGATCTTGGATGATGAGAACTTTGGCGCCTTGGGATGAAACTTCCTTCAAGAACGGCTCCCACAAAGCCCCGCCAATCATGTTGGCTTCATCCACAAGAATGACGTCTTTGCTGGTAAAGCGATTCTTTTCTAACTCCTTCATGCGAGAAAATGCATGAATATACGGACTGCCCCACATACGCCCGCTTTCTACCGCAGCCTTCTTCTCCTCGTACTTGGCCCAGCTATTTATAAAGCTGTCCATAGTCCGGCAAGGAATGTCAATTTCCTGTTCCATAATCTCAACAGCTTTACCCTGGAACGAAGCGCCGATGACGTTATACCTCTCGTTGGCATAAATCTGGGCCACAGCCTTCAGCAAAGTGGTTTTACCGGTGCCCGCCTTACCATTTAACACCCGGATGTCTCTGCCAGAACACAAGTGATGAATAGCCTTGGTTTGCTCATCAGAAAACCTAAATTCCGTGCATTTTTCCCGCGAGATCCATCCTTGTATATTCGCAATGCCGGCATCAATCTTTTCAGCTGAAATCACTTTTGTTGCTCGCTGATTAAGGCTGTCGGTCATGCCTAACAAGGATTCTTCATGTTGTTTATATAAAGTGGACGTATAGATTGCTTGCCGGTTCAGATTCTGCCCAACCTCATGAGAAACATTCCGATCGGCCAACAATTTGTCCGTAAACTTTGCCGCCAAGCCTTGCACATCAGAGGCATAACCCTCATAGACTATATCGGAACTGGTAAGCTTTAAAATATGCTCAGACTGCACCTCAAGGCCTTCTACCTTGGCTTTTAGAATCCCATACAGCCGTTCATCACCGCCAACCCGACGGATGATTTCATCCTCAATATGCTTACGGGTAAAGGTTGTCCGCTTCAAAGCAACTTCATGAATCAAAGCCTCAGGCCGTTCACACATAATCTGGATGTTTTGCTGCCGGATCTCCTCATTGTCCGTGACAATCCGTGAGTATTCACCACGCGAAGCGAGCATCTGTGCATTCCAGCCTTCATGATGAGTCGCCAAAAACAACGACCCCTGATCTTCTTTAGATCTACAATCTATACGAACTTCGTGCCCAGACAGTTCCAAGTGCTTATTAGCAACAAGCTCCCATGATTTGCGAGTCTTCATCAGCTCTGGTTTGGTGACGATGACTTGGTCTTTCCGGGGAGAGAATTCCCCATCCACAAGAGCTCGCCGACAGATCTGAGCATGAAAATGCGGGTTATCTTTATCCCAATGAATAGCATAAGCAGTCACTAACCCACGAGATACAAAACGTCCCTCGAGAAACTCCTCAACGCATGCCTCTGCCTGTTCTTTAGTAAACTCCAAAGGCAGCGCGCACATGATGGTCTGAGCTGTCTGCGTAGACGATAGAAATTTCTCTCGAGCGTCCAGACTGCGCTGATTTTTTTCCTCATCGCGCGAGTCCCCACGAAAGCGCAGCACAGCCCAATGGTCTTCATACCGCTCAACGTTATTCCACAAAGTATGCGAATTAAGCGCCCAAGCAGGAGCCCCTTCCGGCGCTAAAATGCGCGCAGAAATAACCCCTTTTTTGTTGGAGTAATCATACGAAACACCCGTCCGTTGATCGTGACCTATGGAGCCACTAATGTAAGCACCAAAGCCAACGGAGGATCTTCCTTCGCTTCTAGATATGAAACCCATACTGCACGAAAAAATGGCCATGAGGCATTACTCTCAAAATAAGTTATGCCTCTTTAATT
>JAGOMX010000061.1 GCA_017993335.1 Alphaproteobacteria bacterium
GTTGTGATTAATTTGCAAGGGGATTTGCCCGACTTAGATCCACTTTTATTGCATCGCGTATTAGATGTGTTGCAGCAAGACGATGTGGATATTGGCACGCTTGCCGTTCGTTTTGACAATGAGGAGGATCGTTTGGATCCTAATCAGGTCAAGATCGTTTTGTCTAAAAAGGACAATCAAGACGTCGGCCGGGCTTTATACTTTTCAAGAGCTAATGTCCCCTATGGCAGTACGGATGCTTATTATCATGTGGGTATTTATGCCTATCGCCGAAAGGCGTTGGCCAGATACATACAGCTGCCGGTTTCTCCTTTAGAAAAAGCTGAAAAACTGGAGCAGTTAAGGGCATTAGAGGATGGCATGAAAATTGGCGCGATAATCGTAAGTTCCAAGCCTACAGGCGTGGATACACCGGCAGATTTAGAGCGTGCGCGAGAAAAACTAAAAAATCAGAGTAAGGGTTAATACATGAAATTACCAGTGATAGGGCTGACTCTTGATTGGAGAGATGGGGGGCATTATTCGAAATACCCATGGTACGCTTTGCGGGAAAATTATTGCAAGGTTATCTCTGATGAAGGTGCGGTTCCTGTCCTCTTGCCCTTTGATATTCATAAAATAGATTCCTATGTTCATTTAATCGATGGTCTGGTTGTGACCGGGGGCGATTTTGATGTGGATCCCTCATTTTATGGAGAGACGTGCCGTCATGAGCGCGTTCTTACAATTAAGCAGCGGACGGCGTTTGAGTTTGAAATCACCAAAAAAGTTCTGGAAAAAAATATACCCGTTTTAGGTATATGTGGCGGTCACCAGCTTATAAATGTGGTTTTAGGCGGAACGCTGATACAGCATATACCTGACGAAATTGAAAATCACTTGGCCCATGAGCAACCTAATCCTCGCCATGAAGCCGGGCATGTGATCGATATAGAGGATGGTTCTAAATTAAAGCAGATAACTGGGCAAGACTCGGCGCATGTAAATAGTGCCCACCACCAGGCGGTGAAAACCGTCGGCAAGGATGTGGTTATCAACTCTTACGCTAAAGATGGGGTGATTGAAGGTATTGAGCATCCCGGATATAAATTTTGTATGGGCGTGCAATGGCATCCTGAATTCTTAATTTCTTCGTTTGATAAAAAAATATTCGAGACCTTTGTAAAGGCAACGACCTCCGATGCGTGAGAATGAAAAGGGCGAGCGTATAGCCAAGGTTATCGCGAGATCTGGCTTGTGTTCGCGCCGGGATGCAGAGCGTTGGATTGAAGACGGGCGTGTGAGTGTGGACGGTGTTGTTGTCTCTACTCCCGCGACCCTTATTTATGAAGGTATGCGTGTCTTTGTCGACAAAAAGCCTTTGCCCCGTTTAGAAAATGTTAGATTATGGTGCTATTATAAGCCCTCAGGTTTAATGACGACACATTATGATCCAGAAGGACGGCCAACCGTATTTGATAATTTACCACAAGATATGCCCCGTGTGATTTCGGTGGGTCGATTGGATCAGCTTTCAGAAGGTTTGTTGTTGCTGACCAATGATGGCGAGTATGCCCGGCAGCTGGAGCTACCTTCTTCAAAATTGATGCGTACCTACCGAGTCCAAGTTTTTGGTTCTTTAGATGAGTCGCAAATGGACCTCGTTCGTTCCGGTATAGAGGTGGCGGGCATCTTATATAAACCTATAAAAATTAAACTCTTGTCCTATAAAGGTCGACGTTCTTGGTTTGAGATGGTCTTGCAAGAGGGAAAGAATAGGGAGATCAGAAATATCATGGAATCCTTTGACTTAAGGGTTTTAAAGCTGATACGAGAAAGCTATGGCCCCTTTTCCTTAGGAGATTTATATCCTGGGGAGTTGTATGAAATTGAGAATCCTCAAGAATATTTTCCGAAAAGATAGAGGGTTGTTTTAGTAATCATTTCGTAATATTTACCTGCTAGCATCTAAACAGACTAGACGTATTGTATTCAGGGTAATACAATAAAAATAAAAACAAATGCTGTGGGGTGGCTCTAATCAAGCCATGATTGTAAATGATTGAAAAGCAACTGCGTTCAGACAAATTTCTTGCCTTTGTAAATGATAAGGAAACATTGGATTTAGTTAATTCGCTATCTATGGCGCGCTATGGATTAAAAACCGAAGCGCAGCAAGCGAATATTAAATCGGCAATTACGTATTTACAGCATAACAGTTCTCCAAAGCTATTGCTTGTGGATATAACAGGTTCCGAGTTCCCTATAACGGATATGAAGGCCCTTGCCGATGTTTGTGAGCCAGGCGTCATCGTGATTGCGATTGGTGAGCGTAATGACGTTGGTGTGTTTCGGGATTTGGTTAAGCTGGGCGTTAAGGACTATATCGCCAAGCCTTTAAATTCAACTCTTTTAATGCAAAGTATTGAGACGCAAGTTTTAGGCACGGCAGCGGTCCTGGCGAACCAAGAGGGTTTTAATTATGCCGGTAAGCTCATCTCGTTTATTGGTGCAAAAGGTGGTGTTGGCTCATCTACCCTAGCTGCAAATTGCTCTTGGGCTTTAGCTCACGCGCACTATAAACGTATATGTTTGATGGATTTGGATTTTCATCACGGCAGTATCGGTCAATTCTTTAATGTAGAGATCAATACAGGCCTGCGGGAATTGCTGGCAGAACCAGAGCGCATTGACGAATCGGTTATGACACGAGCCGCAACGCGGGTGAGTGATTATTTATCGCTTCTCAGTGCACCTTTGTCACTCGATGATCACTTTGATTTTCCAAAGGATGAGCTTGCTTCATTTTTGTCCATACCTTTAAATCAATGCCATTATACGGTTTTAGATTTTCCTCGCTACAACCATAAAGATCATTTTAAGTTGATGGCGATGTCAAATGTGATTGTCATCTGTTGTGATTTGACTCTGCTAAGTGTGCGTGAGTCTGTCAATTTGGCTCGTCTTTTACGGACAAGTCAGGAAGTGCAGATACTGATTGTTGCTAATAAGGTTGGTGAGCATAAAAAGGGTGAGCTTTCTCCGCAGATATTCCAAGAATCTATTTCGCACGAAATTGATTTGATTATAAATTTTGATGGAATGATGGCGTTGCCAAGTTTGAATGAAGGCGTGCCTGTGGCTTCTGAAAAAGGTTCTTTGTCAGAAGGTATTTATAAACTAGCCAGTTTAATTACGGGTAAGCAAGCAAAGGTTTCGAATCAGAACAATTCCTTCTTTGGTAATTTGTTTGGCAGTGGAAAAACAGTCGCATAAATAAAAGGTAATTAAACGCATGTCGAGCTTTCATAATTCATTGAATATAGATGCGGTAGAGGTTTATTCCGTTCAATCTTTGAAGTTGCCTCCCGCGTTGCATAGCTTTAGGGATAAGGCTTTTGAAGAGATTATTGAAGCCATTGACATTGGGGCTGCCCGTAAATTATCCCGCGTTGATTTGTTGGCGGAGGTAGAAAGATTTTTAACGCAGCTAACCAATAAAAATTCTGTTCAAATCAATTATAAAGAACACCAGCATATTGCCAATGATATCGTAAATGACATGATTGGTCTTGGCCCTTTAGAGGCTCTGGTGCATGATGAGACCGTTACGGACATAATGGTTAACTCCCCCACATCGGTTTTTGTGGAGCGTAAGGGAAAGTTGGTTCCAACGGATTTAACCTTTCGTAGTGATAAGCATGTGATGCAAATCGCGCAGAGAATTGCCAATCAGGTCGGTCGTCGTGTTGATGAATCTAGCCCCATGGTAGATGCTCGTTTAAAGGATGGTAGCCGTGTGAACGTAATTATTCCACCGTTAGCGTTGGAAGGCGTTTCTATCTCTATTCGTAAATTTTCGAAAACCTCGATTTCTTTAGAGAAAATGGCCGATCAGGGAAATATTTCTGAGCAAATGTTGCAGTTTTTAAGGATTGCCTCTCGCTGTCGTCTAAATATCATTGTCGCTGGTGGTACGGGTGCGGGAAAGACGACTCTGCTGAATGCCTTATCCCAGCTTATAGATCCAGCCGAACGAATTGTGACGATAGAAGACTCTGCGGAATTAAGACTGCAGCAGCCTCATGTGGTTCGGTTAGAAAGCCGGCCTTCAAACATCGAAGGTGAGGGTGAAGTCGCTATTCGTGATTTGCTGAAAAACTCTCTGCGTATGCGTCCAGACCGAATTGTTGTCGGTGAGTGTCGTGGTGCGGAGGCTTTTGACATGTTGCAAGCGATGAATACAGGCCATGATGGCTCGATGTCGACTCTGCACGCCAATACGGCAGAAGATGCATTGAGTCGTATGGAAAATATGGTGCTGATGGCGGGATTTGGTTTACCAAACGAAGTGGTCCGCAGCTATATATCCGATGCGGTAGATTTAATCGTGCATATTTCTCGTATGCGGGATGGTATCCGTCGCGTTGGGCAAATCATGGAGGTTCGTGGGATCAATGAAAATGGCCATATTGATGCGCGTAATATCTTCAGCTTTGGCTATGAGGGTATGGATGCCAATGGAAGAATTATCGGTAATTTTAATGTAACCGATGAAGAGCCGTATTGTATGGAAAAAGTTCGCTATTTTAATCTAGAAAAAGAAATGAAGACTGCGTTGGGGATGCCGATATGAGTGAGTTAACCTTTTTTCTACCGTTCCTGTTTGGGGGGCTTTTTTTAGGCCTGGTTTTTGTGCTTCTGCAATCAAGCCGAAATAAAGAACGGGAAGATCTCATACAGTCTCGTTTAAGGATGTTAAGGAATCAAGGCGATCAAATGAATTCGTCTCAAGATTATAGCCTTTTTGAGGCCGATCATGAGAAGTTATTACAAACAAAATTGGATGATTTTTTTAAGAATTTGAATAAAAAAAGAGGTGTGCAAACCAGCTTTTTACAAAAATTAACAGCGGGTATCTCTACGGGGTTGGCGGTTTTAATTATTCTTGGAACAGGTGTTATTTCCACCTTTGTTTTAAAAGTATTGATGGTTCTCGATTGGTCGGATGCGGCTCTATTCGGAATTCCGGCAGGATTGGGTTTGACTATATCTATTTTAAGAAAAATGCAAGATCGCCGGGAAAAAGAATTTTTAGCTGCTTTTCCTATCGCCTTTGACATCGTAGCCAGAGGATTAAAAGCGGGTGGAACTATAGAGAAAACTTTTATTACTGTATCCGAACAAGTGGAAGGACCTGTCGGTCTGGAATTTAAAAGAATTAACCAAGAAATAGATTTTGGTGTGAATTTTGAAGAAGCCATGATTAATGCGGCTGAACGCATCCAAATTGACGATTTCAGTTTCTTTACGATTGCTCTGATTATTCAAAGGAAAGCCGGTGGTAGCTTATCGGAGCTGGTATCTAACATCAGTGCGTTTTTGAGAAAAAGGCAAGAGCTTCGCTTGAAAGTAAAAGCCTTATCTGCTGAAGCCACGGCAACGGGCCTTATTGTGGGGTCTTTGCCTCTAATCATGCTGGTTTTGATGTACTTTATAAATCCAGAAACAATTGATACCTTGAGGTTTGATCCTGCGGGTAGAAAATTGTCATTGTTTTTGATGGTGTATATGACGATAGGAATTGTCATTATACGCAAAATGACAAATATGAAAGTATAAGGGGCGCATGGTCATGGGTATAGCTGAAATACTAATCTTTTTTGCAACATTTGGTTCTTTCATATTTATTTATTGGATTATTCGCAATAAATACGCAAAAGAGGATATGCAAGTGCGTGTGAGGGCTGCTGCTAATGAGACGGGTTCTCAAGCCGCGGGTGCGCATAATAGAAAAATGGATTTAGGGGCTGTTCATCAAACAGGCGTTTCTGATTTATTTGATATGACGATGAATACAGATAAGTCTGAATACAAAACCATGTTTGAACAGGCCGGATGGAATCCAAAAAATGCGAGTCAAACGGTGCTATTGATTAAAATTGCTTTAGCCATAGGCATGATGATACCCATGTTGCTGTTGATTGCTACGGTCACTAAATTTCAGATTCAGCCTTTTTATATGAAGTTTCTTATGGTTGTGGGTTCCGGTCTTGTTGGTTTGGTTTTATGCGATCGGGTCATCCACTTTTTTATCAATTCTCGTTATACGCGGATTTCGAAAGATCTGCACAGTGCTGTGGAGTTGCTTGTCGTATGTTCTAAGGCCGGAATGGGTATCGAAAAAGGCATGGAGCGTGTAGCGCAAGAGGTTTCTCAATACAATAAAGACTTGGGGCGTGAGTTTTTGCTGACGGCGATAGAGCTAGAAGTTATGCCGAATCGTAAAGTTGCTTATGAAAATTTACGTAAACGTGTAAACTTGCCGTTGATTTATGGTATGACAACCACACTTATTCAAGCGGAAGAACAGGGTAGCTCGATTTCTGAATCCTTAAAGGTCCTTTCTGAGGAATTTAGAACGCAAGTCATGATGAATTTCGAGAGAAAAGCCGCGAAGCTGCCAGCAACGCTTTCTGTTCCTGTAGTTTTGTTTACACTACCGACGCTGATGGCGGTTATTTTAGGTCCGGCTATTATTAAATTGTTGGGCGACACGAGTCTTTTCTAAGTCTCAATAAAATGGATATGTGTCGTTCTCGACACAGCCAAAAGAATAAAATTTTATCTATGATCAAGATCTTGATATAGCAACCCATTGTATGTATTTTTCATGAAATATCGTCAGGGCCTTATTTGTGCTACAGCATGGCCCGTCTTTTTATTTTTTGAAAAACTGGAGATCTTTATGAAGGATATATACAAAAGCGCATCGGCCATCTTGTTGTTTATTGGGTTATCGGCAAACGTAAGCGCTAACTCGGCACCGGCAGATAAGAAAAAAGAAGATTCGAGTGAGCCTGCTCTGCTTAAAATCAGCGGAAAAGCGAAGGCTACGTATCACTCCTATCAAAATAGCAAAAGCATTCGCGAAGATAAGGGTAAGGGGACGCTGTTTGCTATTGAAGACTCGCGGTTAGATTTTAAGGTGGCTGGTCGTATGGATAATGACTGGACCGACCGTACTTTTTTTGATTGGACTGTAGGTATTACAGGAAACACAGGTGCCTCGCAAAATGTGCTCGAAAATAGAATTCGATTGAAGGGTCGTTGGGGAACTTTGCTTTTTGGAAATTACCAGGGTGCGGAAAATTTCGCAGCTCGCGGTGCCTTTACGGTTCTGGGTGGAACGGGTGGTATTGATGGTAACTATCGTAATGCTATTAAGAGTGTAACGGGGCAACTCAATACGACTGACTTGGCTGGTGCAACGAAGTATGCGACTAAAATTACTTATGTGACGCCTCGTTACTCCGGATTCCAGGCAGCGCTGACCTATGTTCCCAACAGCGAGCATAAGGGTGAAGGGACTGATGGATTACCGGTTAGCCGTAACAGCACAAAATCAACGAAGGCGCCTTTTGACTTGAACAGTGTGGCTTTGGGCATTAACTATATGAATGCCATCACACAAGACTTAACCTTATCTTTATCGGCAACAGGTATGACAGCCAAGTCACGGCCACAAGAGGGCGGCGGATTGGTACAATCTAACTTGTATAAGGCTTATGCAACGGCGCCTCTACACAACACGAAATGTTATGCTTTGGGTGGTGTTTTGGCTTACAAGTCTTTTGATTTTGGTTTGGAGTGGATGGATAACGGTAAGTCTCGCCAAGTTAAGAATGCTCCATCCGTACTTGCGCCGGGGGCTGCTGCGGGTGCAAACCCCTATGTTGGCCCATTGGGTAAATTTACGGCTGGTCAGGCATTTAGCATTGGAACTGCCTACACGTATGGTAAGAACAAGGTTTCTTATGGCTTCTATACAAGCCAACGTAAGTTTAACGGTGATAATGTAAAGGTGAAGGCTCACTCTTTATCCTATGACCGCGCGATTGCCCCTGGCTTTGCCTTTTTTGCTGAAGGCGTTGCCTTTAACTTAAAGTCAACAAATCAGGCTGCAGCGTTTCAAAATAGCCTGAAGACGAATTATGGATCTTCTTCAGGGGCTCCATCCGGCGGCATAGCCTCTAACAAGGGGAATAGCTTGTTGTTGGGTGCGGCAACTAAGTTCTAAGTTGAATACAGATAAACAAAATCTAAAGGGGCCAAAAGGCCCCTTTATTTTTTCCAGACGTAGAAATGAAAAGATTTAAGGCTTCGGGGCTGTGGAGTGGTGTATGATTTTTGTCCTGACTTCTGCCATTTTTTGGAATTTGATGTCCGAGCACCGCAACCCAACCTTTCCAAGGATTTTAAAGATCCATTTGCGTGCTTTGTCACACTAAGGGTCCTGTTGGGGATGTGGTTTGTGTCAAAAACTCATGTTTGTGGGTAAGTACAAAGTACGAATTGGAAGGACTGCACAAATTTAGAGATTTCAGCCACTTGCGGTATTTTAAAACTCAACATAAGTCAGTTAATAGTAGCCCGTAAACAAACCCAGTCTCACCAACGCTTCTAGAAAAAGCGAGACATCTCTAAATTTATTAGAGCGCTCTTTACAATATTCATTGATATATTTATTATTTATTAAGTAACCATGGCCTATTCTTATAAAAACCTCAGTTCGGGATTAAACTCCGCTTAACTGAAGGATTTTCTTGAATTTTTATGGAGGAATCATAAAATCTACCTTAATTTTTAGCGAAAATTAGGAGACAGAAGCTATGATCCCTCTAACCGAAATATTCTGCTTAATTGA
>JAGOMX010000014.1 GCA_017993335.1 Alphaproteobacteria bacterium
GTGTTGCTGACGCTATGTTTAATGCAGGTGTCTTGCTAGAAAAAGGATTTGATGGACAATCCGCGGACAAGAAAAAAGCACTTAAGTATTACCGTCAAGCGATTGATCTCGGTGTTGCTGAAGCCATGTGTAATGCAGGCGTCTTACTAGAAAAAGGATTTGATGGACAATCCGCGGACAAGAAACAAGCGCTTGAGTATTACCGTCAAGCGATTGACCTCGGTGTTGTTGAAGCTATGTATAACATAGCATACCTCTTATCAGAAGGATTTGACGAACAACCATCGGATAAAAAACAAGCGGAAAAATATTGTCGTATGGCAATAGATAACGGTTTTCATCCCGCTATCTTATTGCTGGCAGAAATCCTTCCAAAGGATACTGAGGAACAAATACAAGAAAAAGAAAACCTCTATAAAAAAGCTGTCTCTTGTAACGTACAGAATGCACAGCTTTGCTATGCTGCTTTTTTGAGTAACCTGAACCGTTTTGAGGAATCCAAGCAATATAGTGATGTGATGGAAAACACGGATATCCCTGTAGACAGTCAAGACAGTCAAAGCACATCCAGCGATGAGGAGGCCTTGGTATCGGCATCGCCCCCTACCCCTAGTTCAATACCTGCGGCTGTACCTGCGACGAAAAAAGCTGTGCTTAAACCAGTAAAGATAAGCAAGGCGGATAAAAAGCTTAAAAAAGCTTTAGAACGGGCTAAAGCAAACGCAGATATCTTTAAGATTAAAAGCGCATCTAACGATAAACAGGTGCAAAAAACCTATGAGGATGTAACCGTTGTAAGCGCGCCAGATGCTATGAAAAATATAACTTTAGCTACTGAATTAAAAATAAAAGGCCTCATTACAGCTCTGGCAAATGGTGAGGCTCGGGGGCAAATTCATCCTCTTAAAGGCTATGACAATACATATTCAATGAAGATAACAAAGGGCGACAGGCTTGTCTTTGAGTTGCTTGAAGGGGATATGGAAAAAGGCGTGACGAAGATTAGAATCCTAATCGCACAAACCCACTATGAAAAGTTGGAAAACAAGCAAACCTTTCCGACAAAGTCAGTTCCTGTAGAATGGAATGAATAGACAAGCTTTGCTGCATAAGAAAGCTTGTCTATCCATTAAACTTAAGCCTCGACCATACCAATAACGCGAGCTATGCTCGAGATTTCGTTATGGTTTAATAAGACTTGCCCCAAAGGTGCATCCCCTTCTCGGCGGGAAAAGTTATTGGGGTCAGCATTTTTATATTGTTTTAACTCGAGCATATACTCTTCTTGTTTTGTCTCGCCGGTATCGTTGGCGGCATGGAATTTTTCATCCAGGTCAGATAGCTGGCGCCAGGCAACAAACTCACCAATGATCACACGATTATCTGTTGTAATCACCATGGCGGTTGCGCGTGGAGATAAGGGTTTGCCAGGATGCACCAATAAACGGTCTCCACGGTAAAAACGTGGCTCCATGGTGTGATCATAAACCGTAAAGGCAAAGGCACCCGGGACACCAGCAATTTCAGAAGGCGCGGGTATATGACACATAGGCGATGTAAAATCGACAATGCCTGTTTTAATATCTGTTTCGTATAAAGGAATTTTTTGATTGGAAAGAACTGCAGAGGATGAGGGGTTGTTGGATAAATTCGGACGATAGTGCCCTCCTCTTCCTTGAACCATTGTTTGTGCGCTGTGAAGATTATAACCGGACACCCCACCTTTGTTGATCCAACTATCGGTTGAACTTAATAAATCACTGGGATCGCATCGCAATGCATCGGATAATTTATTGATGGTATCAACGTTCAGTCGTCTCGAACCTGACTCTAATCGGGAAAGATAGGATGGAGAAAGTCCCGATATTTCAGCCAGCTCTTCCAAAGTCATCTCTCTGGAAAGTCTTAAATCTCGCAAAGGGTGACTGCCCTTGCGACTTCCTTTACGGCCTCGCCGATTACGCGTCGGAACGGGGACATTTTGACCTTCTGGTGATGCGGCCATACCCTCCGGCATAACAGCCCTGGTTACGGTCTCAACAAGGTCCGCATGTTGAAAACTTTTCTTAGAATCTCTCATAATTTACGCACTCCTATAAAACCTCCTGTTAAGGGTTTCACTGTTGTAATGAACGATAGTCTTCCTCTGCCAAAGTAAGTTGGCATACCTGGGTTCTTAAGCCCTTAGTTTGCCATTGTCAAGTTTTTTACATAAATTTTAAGCAAATTTGAAGCACTTGTGTTCTTTTAAACTGTCAAAATAAACAGGATAAATCTTAAATGCCCATAAAAATATATTTTCTTAAAGGTGTGGTTTTTTAAAAGGTAAAAGAAAATATATTTTTCATGAATAATATCATTGAATTATGAAATTTAAGACTTACATATAATAAAGAACCAGGAGTACTTGATTATGAAGAGAATAAATAAAGTTTGGAAAGAACACGAGAAATATCAGCTTTTAGTTGCCTATCGATTGAAGGCCCCCCTTTGTGTTATGGAGGCTTGTTTTAAACGAACTCTGACATCCATCAATAAATATTTAGCTCGTTCTGGCATTCGAGGCTATTGTGCCGAAAAAAACACAACACCTATACAAAATAATCCCATCCGCACAGTAGATGATTTAGATAAAGTCATTATTTCTTTAGGATTAGACAATCATACAGTAGGCCTGGAACGTCAATCCACCCGTCATTGGAAACCGAGCGCATCAACGGTAGAAAAATTACAGTATTTGGGTTTAGATACCGACACACCGTGGGCGCCAAAAAAGAAGAATACGAATCTGCCCATAAAATCAGGAATTGGTAGAACATCAAAAAAAATGCCGTGGGTTTATGTTTCTATGGCAACGGTGGAGAATTATTTACGACAAAATGGTGAAACCGTGACGCTGTTTTTGAAAAAGAATCCTTACGGTTGGACATACATGTTAAATCAACGCCCCATAAGCACTTCATTCCTTCTAGGGCATGCCAATATATTGCGCAGACAAAAAAAACAACCCCGTTTCTTGGTCGAAGGCATCACATACGAGTAATTTGCTTTGCATCCGCCGCAAAACTTTGCTTTATTACGAGGTATGTTCCATTAAAATTATGTAAAATAAAATGAGATGTATACCTTTCTTCTTTTTTCTTCTCAGCAGCCTTTCTTTCCATGCTGTTGCCTCTTACAATCCATTGGAATCAACGGCGGAATTTTTCTCTCCCTCCACACATCCTATAGACACAAACAAACCGGATACATATAGCCTTTTGTTAGAAAAATCCGGTTTAGATTTTAAAGAATTTTGCCCACCCATGAGCATTCTTGAAAAACTGGGTGAGGTGGAAGATTCAATTGAATGCCTTAACGCTTTCATTGACTCTCAAGATGCGTATGCATGCGACACGTTGATTATCGCCAAATGTAATTTAGACGATATGAAAGCAGATCCTTACAGTCAGGGCGTATTTTCAAGGGGTTCTCTAGATGGTTTACACGCGGAAGAAATAGCCCTCCATAACCATATCAAAGCCACGGCAGAAACGTTAGACGTTCTTCTCGGTGTTGCATCCGATACCTACATAAAAATAAAAAACCAAGAAGGATTATAAATGTCACAACTACAGAGCGTCCCCTTTGGATTTAAGGATGTGCCCCTAGAGGCGAAAGAAACATTAGTCAAACGCGTATTTTCATCCGTTGCAGAAAAATATGATGTAATGAATGACCTGATGTCCGGTGGGGTTCATCGTCTGTGGAAGAATTTCATGGTCGGACAAATTAGCCCTCGGAATCATCTGCGCATTTTAGATGTGGCTGGCGGTACGGGAGACATCACTTTTCGTATGCATGACGCCTTTCCAGATGCGAGCCTTACCTTATGCGATATTAACCCTGAAATGCTGGAAGTCGGTAAAAAAAGAGCCCAACAACGTCATTTAGATGAAAAAATAAATTGGGTTTGCGGTGATGCGTGCCAGCTCCCCTTTCCGGATGGCTCTATGGATGTTTACACGATTGCTTTTGGTTTGCGCAATGTCACGGACACCCAAGGAGCCCTTAACGATGCTTTCCGGGTTCTTTCACCAGGCGGCCAGTTTTTATGTTTAGAATTCAGCAAAGTATCCCTACCCTTTTTAAGGGAAACCTACGAAAAGTATTCCTTTCAAGTCATCCCAAAAATCGGCCAAATGGTAGCAGGCGATCAAGAGGCCTACCAATACCTGGTGGAAAGCATAGCTCGTTTTCCGGATCAACAAACCATGGAAGCCATGATGCAGCAAGCCGGATTCCAAAACGTATCCCACATCAATCTAGCCGGGGGTATAGCGGCCTTACATATAGGTTGGCGGATATAAGCTTTATTCAGGCAAAGTGCAAAAGCCTTGTGCGGGTACATCTAAGGCTGAATTAAATTTGGTCGACATATTTTGAAAGGCGGCGATGGCTGTTATTTCCAGGATTTCTTGTTCGCTGAATTCGGTCTTTAATTTCTGGAATAGGTCGTCAGTCACTTCCCGGTCTGATAGGGTCATGGCTTCTACATATTCGAGCACGAGCTTTTCGGCAGGCGTAAAATCGTCACTATGCGACCAATCCTTTAAAGCCATAGCCTTTTCCATGCTAACGCCTCGACTCAATAATATAGACGTATTTAAATCTATGCAAAAGCTGCATACGTTTACTTGAGAAATCCTCACCAAAATCAAAGATCTTAAGGCAGGAGAAATGGGGGATGTTTTGCGCTCTAGACTACCAAAGAAAAATGACATCGCCAAAAACAACCGCGGCGATAAAGCCCAAAGCTGCGAAGAAAGAAAAACTTCCCCATATTTTTTGATTTGTGCCTTAAAAAGTAAACGTACATACCAGGGATATTGATCTATGGCTTTGGGTTGAATGCGCATGGTTTTTATCCTTATGTCATAAAAATACCCAGCCATCATATTAAATCAGGCTGGGTATGGTAAACGTTTTTTTCTCAATGTTGCTGGCTTAGGCTTTCTTTAAGAATTCGGCCTCAATCATCAGCTCAACTTCATTGGAAAGGATAGCATCAAAAATTGTTTTTTGTCCAAAGTCAGCTCTATTAATTTTACCCTTTGCGCTAAAACCAATAACAGGGCGACCATCATAGGGTTTTGCTAACATTGAAGCATTATAGACAACATCTAATTTGATAGGCTTTGTAACACCGAGAAACGTGAGGTCGCCGTGCATAACGCCAGCTTTGTCATTGATTTTCTCTATTTTCTTCACAACGAATGTGATTTCTGGGAACTTTTCGCTATTGAACCATTGTTCCTGCATAATCAGTTCTTTTTCGAAATCTCTTTTAATGTACTTTTCATTTTTCGTGTGCTCTTTGCCTAAGCTATAGTCCGTCAATAAGGATTTAGGGTCAATTTTTACCACTAACCCGCTTTTTGTAGGATCCTTTGGATCTAAATCTAGCGTGGCCTCAACCCTTGTGAATCGTCCCACATAATTCATCATTTCCATATGCTTCACACTCCACGTGACACTGAAGTGGATAGGATCCAAGTCATACTTACCAGCCGGCATTTCTGCCAGAGGCGTTTTGACGGCCGTTGTCACCACAGAAGCTGCAGGCTTACTTTCTTCTTTTGAAGCATAGCCTAGAGAAGAAAAAGCAATCGGTGCAGCAAGTAGAAAAGCGAGTGTTAATTTTTTCATAATCCATAATCCTTCCAACTATCTATAAGAATCATGGTACCTCAATTTGATTAAAATAATATTAACTTATTATTTTTTATGAAAAAATGCTCTACATTTATCTATGATAAAAGATTTTAGACTAATGATTTCTAATGGTTTAGAGCTTGTATCTTCAGAAACTTGACTGCCAACCGAATCATCCGTGTCTGCTGTATCGTATTCGTAACTATATTCTTGATTCAGCAGGTCTTTTAAATATTCAATAACGGCATTAAAGGATTTATCATCAAGCTCGACAAGATTCTGTTCGCGTGGACTTAAACTTTCGAAATATTTATCCCAGTCTTGGATAGGCTTAAAATGTTCTGGGTCATTTCTTTGTTGTAGCGCGGAAAGAATAAAAGAAAGTTTACGAATTCTCTCCTGCCTTATTTCATCATCAGAGACCATTGGGGGCACATATGGTGCAGGATCGTAGGATTTCGGCGGCACGTAAGCTGTCTTTTTTTCAGAAGACACTTCCTCGAAAAATATCCTTTCGAAACGTTCTTTCTCTTCGGAAGGTGTCATGGCTGTATGACGATCTACGTAACTTCTTGAATCATAAGAGGATACCAAAGAACCTCTTCCCATAAAAATTTCTTCAGAATCCATATCCGAATTAGAAGCCATCAACGGCATGGCAACGATAACAGACAAACCCAACAAAACATACTTCATAATAAAATCTCCACAAACAATCTTTACACTATCTTATATAGTAACAATGTCCATTTTTTGCAATATATTTTTTATTTAAATAAATATTCGTGATACAATAGAGTATATTTTGCTGGCAACAGGATCTCACTGTATGAGTGATTTCAAAAGAACAGAGGATAAAATTTTGCGTCTATTGCAAAATTTTCTTCTTGAAATAGAAACCGACCTGCCCTTAAAACATGTGCATGTGCATTCTGATTTAGAAAGTGATCTTGGCATTGATAGTTTGGGGCGCATTGAATTTGTCCATCGGGTCGAAGAGGCTTTTGGTTGTAAGATTCCCGTTTCTGCTTTAAACCAGAACATCAACGTGGAGGCTCTGGCTCTACTGGTCAAGCACTATAAACCTCAGTCCCATGAACAAGAAAGCCCTCAAGGCTCGGAGGATGCGGCAGGACACGTCTCTGTCATGGATACGTTCGCAATTCTACGCGCCATATATACAGCGTATTTAGTCATGCTGGCTATTCCCATCTTATGTATGGGCCTTCCTTTTATTGCTCTATTGAATACAAAAAAGGCTCAGATCTTAGCCCGAGGGATTATGCGCCTATATCTTGTCTTGGCTTTTATTCGCGTAACCATTCACAATGAAAGTGATTTGTATCAAAAAGGCCCACTTATCTTTATTGCCAACCACACGAGTTACTTAGATGCCCTGTTGATGACTGCTATACTACCGGCTGGTGTTGCGTCGGTCAGCAAAAAAGAAGTCATTTCCTTTGGGCCCTTTCGATGGCTTTTAAAAAAACTAGGGCACCTGACGATTGAAAGAAAAATTCTGAGTAAAAGCCTCTCGGATTTAGAAGAGATGGAAAAAGCCTTACATAACAAAACATCCCTGATGATTTTTCCAGAAGGAACTTTTTTTGCAGAAAAAGCAGTCAGAGCCTTTAAATCCGGCGCATTCAAACTAGCCGTGGATACACAAACGCCCATATGCCCAATAGCTTTAAATGGCGTAAGAGAGATTTTCCCGGATAAAAGAATTACATTAAGGCCTGGTCATATACACGTAACCGTCTACCCCCTGCTCCACCCGCAAGCCAAAGAATGGGCCGAGGTTACCAGGCTCAAAAAACTCGCACGCCTAGAAATAGCTAAAGGTTGCGGCGAACCTCTGTTATAAAATAAAAATTTAGACAAAAAAAAGCCGGGATAACCCGGCTTAGTTTAACAGGGAGGCTTCACGTCTGGGAGACGTAGGATCATTAAAAATGACCCTTCAGATCCGAAACGGATCCTATCCGGGCATAGCCCGAAAATCTGGTTTACTCGGAACAAACCCTTTCAACTAAAGATAGTTCTATAGATTTTATGAAAACCAAGCAAATACTATTATTGCATAGGACCTATGTTAAAATTGCATAAGTAAAATCAACAGGTTACGCCATCATGGGGCTTTCCAGATGCGCATCGCTGTATAATGGATAGTTTCTAGCATGAAATAACTGATAATGCCACCATTCATTTTGGTAAAAATCCCATCCAGCGGCGGTCATAATTCCAAGCAACAACAGTCTATTCTTCTGCGCCAGCAAAGAAACGTCTTGATTCTGGTGATGAGATTGCTCTGTAAAGTCATCAAAGACAGTCCCCATATCCAGCTCCTGCCCCGATGCATCCACTAACGTTAAATCAATAGCGACACCACGCGAATGTGGAGAACCTTTGGCTGGATTTGCCACATATTGTTCATTTGGAACGATGCTCCATAAGGCTTCTTGAGCCTCTTGCGGGCGGAATGCATCTAGAATTTTTAAACGCAAACCTAGGGGTTTAACCAAACGCATCGCTCTTTCTAAACAAACCCATGCATCCTCGTGCAAATAGCACTCAGGGTTTTTATAGATGACTTGTCCCGTAAAATTATTGGTCGTGCCATAGGCTAAATCTATAAGCAAATCATCAGAAGCTGTTATTTTTATTAAAGACATGTTACGTTCCCCATCTATATGAAAATAGTGATATAAGAAGTAGACGTCCATGACAAGCATTTTAGCATTCGACACCTCTCAGCAATACACAGCTATCGCACTGAGCCAACAAGGCGTTGTTATCGACCATAGTTGCCAACACATGCCATCTGGGCATAGCGATTACCTATTGCCGGCTATTATGGATATGCTTACGAAACATCACCTTACATTAAAAGATATAGATCGAATTGTCACCATTGTCGGCCCTGGCTCCTTTACAGGCTTGCGCGTATGCATGGCCGCAGCGCAAGGCATGGGAGTAGCACTAAAAAAGGATATTATTGGCATTACATCGCTGCAAGCTTTTGCCTATTGCATAGAAACATCCCGTAAGATTCTCGTGGTTATCGATTCACAAAAGCAGGATATTTACTGCCAATTTTTTTCCGCCGATCAACAAGCCTTATCCGAACCCATGGCGATCCACCCGGATGAATTCCCTCACCTACCCTTTGATGACTTTATTTTAACAGGAACAGCCACGCAAAAGGCTCACTCACTATTTTTGGGAACAAACAAACTCTATGATGTGCAGGAAGTCTCGATAGATCAAATGTGCCAAAAGCTAAGTTTAATTGCCACGCAGCCACAATTTATAGATTACAAACCGATCCGACCTATCTATTTAAAAGAAGCCTTGAAGCAAAAATGATGGAAACCCCTATAAGTATTGAGCTTTAAATTATTTATTCCTACCCAGATATAGAAAATATAAAAAAAACGAAAAAACATGATTTTTCTTCTTGCATAATTCTTAATAATGCATGTATTAATGTATCAGTTTTGGTGAATCTGAGTATTCAAGTTATTGAATGTCTAGATAAAAAATTAGGAAATTGTTTTAAAAGATATATTATCCGTATTCTTTCTTGTTAAGAATGATCCGGAGTTATTTTGAACAGCGCTTCCTTTGTACATTTTAAGAGAGGTAATTAAATGACTAATCATGTTACTGCGCTTGGCGCAAATATTGCGACTTCTGAATTATTAAACTTAACAACAGAAATCGTTGCATCTTATGTTTCCAATAACAACGTGGAAGCTAATGATTTAACGGATGTTGTAAAGACTGTTTATGCTACGCTATCTGAATTAGCCGCTGGTAGAAGCACAATGTCTTCTGCTCGCCCTGAGCCCGCGATTGCGGTAAAGAAGTCTATTGCTGACGACTATATCGTTTGCCTAGAAGATGGTAAAAAATTAAAAATGTTGAAGCGCCACCTAAAGTCGGCTTACAACATGAGCCCTGAGCAATACCGTGAGCGTTGGAATCTGGCTCCAGACTATCCTATGGTTGCGCCAAGCTACGCACGTCAACGCAGCCAACTCGCCAAGAACATTGGCCTAGGCACACGTTCACGCCGCGGCGAAAAGCAAGCAGCGTAAATCTGTCGCACTTTTTCAAAAAGCCCAATCCTAACCGATTGGGCTTTTTTCTTGCCTGGAATTTAAATATTAGAGCGAGGCGAAAAGGGGTGGGCGATACACTAAAATCTATAAATAAGCATACATATAGAGGTTGTCTTAAATCCCCTCAACCATCGCCTGTCACACCTGCGAAGGCAGGTGTCCAGCAAAAACTATGTGTTGCGACAGCAACTCTTTATTTATGTAAAGAAGATGATAATGTGCCTCTTCGAGGCGCTTGTCGTGCTGGATGCCTGCCTGCGCAGGCATGACAGGCACTTGTGACTGTTCTGTGTCTTTTTCATGCGCAGGCCCTGTTAAGACAGCCTATATCTGTATACTTAATTATAGGATTTGGTATTATTTTATCATAAACGGCATTACAACTCTTTTACCTCAGATTCGGACACCAACCAGTTTTCTCTTTCTTGTGTAAGGCGATCCTCCGCAATTGCTTTTCGGATAGCTTGAAGCAAATCGTTCATAAAGGCTACATTGTGTATAGTCAGTGCCGATAGACCTAAAAGTTCATTGGCTTTAAACAAGTGATGGATATAAGCCCGGCTGTAATGGGCGCATATTTCGCACGAACAATCCGCATCAATCGGGCGTGGATCGTCTTTGAATATGGCATTGCGCATGTTGAGGTGATCGGATCCTTTATAGGGTTGTTCCCGCCAGTGCTTTGCACGCACTAAGGCTCCGCCGTGACGGGCTAAGCGAGTTGGATGCACGCAGTCAAACGTATCAATACCCTGCTCCACCCCATGAAAAATATCGCGGATACCCCCTATACCGAGCAAATGCACAGGCCGATCCCGGGATAAACGGGACATGGTATAGCTGACAATATCTTCCATTTGGTCTTTACTGGCCCCCAACGATCCGCCTACCGCATGACCAAAGAACGGTTGGCTGTTCACAAAGTCTGTGCCGGCCTCCCGTAGATCTTGGTAGACACCGCCTTGGATAATACCATACAACGCTTGGCGACCATCTTCGTTTAAATGATTGAATTCGGCTAAACTCCGCAAAGCCCACCGGTGACTCATATGCATAGAGCGTTCCGTATAGGACTTATCCACATGGAAAGGCGTACATTCGTCCAACACAACAATTAAGTCTGCCCCCAACTGGCGCTGGATTTGAATCGAGCTTTCTGGCGTTAAGGTATACATTTTTCCGCCCATGTAGGACTTAAATGTTGCCCCCTCCTCACATATTCGCTTTAACGAACGATTTTTAGGACCATTTCGTTTTCCTTTAATTTCTTCGGAAACAGATCCATGACCCAGACTGAAAATTTGATAGCCACCAGAGTCGGTAAGCATCGGCCCATCCCAACCCATGAACTTGTGCAATCCGCCCATTTTTTCCACTAACTCTCCGCCAGGCTGCAGCATCAAATGGTAGGTGTTGGACAGAATAATCTGCGTCCCCGCATCGCGCATCTGTTTTGGTGTAGCCCCTTTAATAGCGGCCTTTGTGGCGCAAAAAATAAAAGCTGGGGTTTCAACCACACCATGAGGCGTATGTAATCGACCTAATCGAGCCGCAGACGTTTTCGATTGCTTTGTTATGTGAAAAGAAAATTTTTCAGGATCATACATGACGTGGATAATACTTCTCTTGAGGTTTAAAGGCATAGGATAAATAAACAAACGGGGTATTTAAAAAGGATAAAATGACCCGGAAAATATATGTGCCCAAAATATAGGTATACCATATGGTGGAAAGACTATAGGGCTCCGGCGCAAATACATACCAGGCCAAAAAGCTAAATATAGCGGAGTCAATAAAGGCAGAAGACAACGTCGCTAAATTCGTCCGCATCCATAACCAGCGATTACGGGTTAATATTTTTATAAAAGAAAAGATCCAGACATCGTTATATTGACTAACCACATAGGAAATAAAGCTCGCCAAAAAGATAGCTGGCGCCGGAATAAATAACATGGCAATGGCATCATGCACTTGATCAAATCGCACATTATCGCCGCCCCCACCGAGCTTCGGCCACCCCAAGGTTATAAGCATCATTAAGGTCATAAAGAACATAGATGAAAAACCAATCCAAACCGCCCGCATAGCCTCTTTTCGGCCATAGTGCTCCGTAATAATATTGGTTGCCATATAGGTGGCGCCAAAAACGATTGTTCCTAACGCTACAGGTTCATCTAAATGGGAAAATTTAGCCGCCTTTAAAACTTGTAAGTTCGCAGCAATCACAGACAGGGAAATAAAACTGTACAAGCCATACAAGCCAAAGGCCCGGAACATCAGCAAACAACCCAACCCACTAACCAACAACATACACACAGAGACAAACTCCGAAGAGGTTCCTTGCAACAACTGGATGATTTGCTCAATCATAAACGACTCATACCCCTGTTTTCATTGATTGATTTCCTTATAGGCTTTTTGCAGGAAAAGATCTAGTGTTTAATGCAGATTAGCATTTACACTCAGCTATTTTTCGTTTTATGTATTAAGGAGAGACTTTCATCTGATGGGGTATATATGAAATTTTTCGTTGTGACGTGGGTGGCTCTTTATACGTTTTGCTCGCCCTATGCCTATGGCTCAGATCAGGGGTTTGAAAGACTTCGGAACTCTGTTTTGATAAAGAATTTTAACGCCACACCTGCAGGTGTAGAGGATTTATTTGCCCAATCGGATATATTATTAAAAAAAAATTTGCCTTCGGAAAGGAAGGGTCTTGACCGGTATTTGCAGGATCTGCAAATAACCTTTGATAAGTTTATGGCAACCGGAGACTATATTCTTTTGTCTACGCCCCCTTATATCCGTAGCAAAAACACCAAGCCGGATAGCCTGATACACGCCAAAATTGTTCGCCACATGCATGCCTTGCAATGCCAATGCGCAGTCGTTATCGATGCGATTCATGCGATGCCACGAAAAATGGAATAAGTTACTTTTTATTCACACTCTTATCGTAAAATTCATCTCATAACCCATGGGAGAATTTTCCAATGTTCCGCATATTCAAAATCCACTATCTGCTATTCACCCTCTTGTTCGCTCCAGCTGCCCAAGCCACGGATTTGTTTGAAAATATCGAAGTCCTGCAACCCACTGTTGGGCCGATGATGGGGCAACCGGAAGCTGGACAACGACGGTTTTGGCTTAAAGGACCAACCTTAAACGCCTACGACAGCAACCATTATTATGGCATTCTTCAAATCAAAGAAGACCATAACGAATGGGATAGCCGCAACTTACATCTGTTTCCCTTAAATGTTCCCTACGACAGCACTGGCATTAAGGATGTTAAGGATCTGGTCGGCATGCAAGATTTGGCCCTTAAACCAGGAACGTATACGTATCGCTGTGGGTATGTGGCTTCCGAAAAAGCAGATTTCAGTCTATTAACCCGTTTCCGTTGGCACGATAAAACCTTTAGCTTTAACGTCAAAGACCCGCAGAAGGATACGGCGGTCCTTGCTTTTGGGTCATGTCGTTATTTTGCTCAGCTTTTTGGTTTTAACTTTTGGCTTTCCAATAGTGATCAAATTTTTCAAGGCATGAATACAAGAAAGCATAACATGGATGCCTTTGCCTTGATTGGTGATTATATCTACGCCGATCCCTTAGGGCCCTTGTTTTTTAATTTCTCCCAAAGGAGGACTTACTCACAATTTAAAAGCCTTTACGAAACGGCAATGACCACACCCAATTTTTGTGAATTGATCGCAACTGTTCCATGCTTTCATGTGCTGGATGATCATGAGATTACGAACAACTTTGGTGAAGATTACCCCCGGGTTAATCCGCAAGTCTATCAAGCCGGAATGGCTGCTTATATGACGCACCAACATATGGTAACCCCCGCCTATCGCAATACAATTGACATGAATCATCTAGGATATCCTTTAACCATAGGCAATGTCGCCGGCTTTATGATTAATACTCGTTCAAACCGTTCCTCTAATCCTCCCCGTATTATTCATGAAGATGAGATGTTTGCCCTGAAAAACTGGCTATTAGATCATAAGCAAGCCCCATACAAGGTTTTATTCTCCAGCGTACCGATGTTTCCCATCTATGCCAATAACCCAGGTCAGGATGAAGACAAATGGTACGGATTTAAAGACCAAATGATGGAGCTTCTCAACCACATCAACGATAACCGTATTCATGGCGTTATTTTGTGTGCAGGCGATGTGCACTGGTCCATGTATACACAAATTGAGTCGTTACAAGGTGTGCGTATTACGACCGTTATTGCGTCGCCTTTCTTTTCCCCATGGGGTCATGATGAGGGGCCCTATTCTGCGATTCAACCAGAAAAAGGTATTTTAGAGTTTGTGCCTAACTTTGAATATAAGCACACCAGTCAAGTCTATCACACGGATTCCTATGCGGAGCTTTCCTTTGGCAAAAATTATCAACTGACGATCAAACTATTTGACGCGCAAGGTGCCTTGCTCAATGAACAGGACAAGGCCTCTGGCACCATTGATTTAACGCCACCATCGGATTTGCAATATCACTGGGGCTAGGTAATTTTTACACGACAGGCCCGGCAATTTTTGCCGAGCCTGTCCTTTATTGCCGCATACCCAATGAAAGATATCCAAGGTATACGCCACAAAAAACTTGGCATAGTCCTTGCATATCTAATAACGCATCGCACGCAAGTGTGGTGATAAGGCCCCAAGAAGGGGCTTAACTTTAACGCAAGAAGCGAAAGGAACTACAAATGGCTGGAATTACAGGCTTAACAAACACGGCAGCAAACAGTATCACAAATACGTTTGCAAAAAAATCAGGTGAAGCAGCAGATAGCACACAAGTTATCTCCAGCGGTACACGTCTTACTCGTGCATCGGTTGACGCGTCATCTTTAGCAATTTCTGAAAAACTACGTTCGAACATCGAAGTTCTAACACAAGCTAACCGTAACGCAGCTCAGGGTGCGTCTGTGGTGCAATTGGCTGTTGGTGCTCAACAAAACATTTTGAGCTTATTAACATCCATGAATACACTAACAACTAAATCCAACAACGGTTCTGAAGACTCAAAGTCTCGTGCTTTGATCGATACAGAATTCCAAAAACTTTTGAACCAGGTAGATAAAATTGCGTCACAAGTACGCTGGAACGGTGCGGCTCTGCTTAACGGTGGATCCGGAACAGTTTCAGTTGCGGGTGCCACAACTTTAGCTGCAGCAGGTTATGCAACAGCCACTACAAACACTTTAGCAGCGGCTCCAATTAACCTAACAAACTCAAAAGGTTTCATTTCAGGTAAATTCACAGACGCAGATGTGGTTTTGAACAACGGTGTTTATGACATTACTTTGACTATGAAGAACTCAACTCCAGGTGGTGAAGTCACTCAAGTATTCAAAGGCTCTATGGCTGGCGGTACGGCTGTGAACGCAAGCAAAGTTGCCCTAAAGAGCGAATCCGATGCCGGAAACACTTTAGTTCTGGAATTTGCAGCGGACGCTTCTGGTGTTACAACAGCAGCTACTTTTGAATCAGCTTTAAAAACTGTTTTAAACATTGGTGTTGGCTTGAACGGTGCAAACATCGTATCCACAGCAACGGCTGTGAACAACGGTATCGCAGCAAACGGTAGCATTACTGTAGCTTCGAACACTCCGGCTGGTACGTATGCCTTAAGCTATGACTCTGTTACAAAGTTAATGACTTTGTCCACAGGTGGTGAGTCTGACAAAGTTCTCATGACAGCTGCTGGCGCGCAGAGCGTACAGTTCGCAAACGGTGTGAGCGTTGCGCTGGATTCTTCCTTTGCTTTGGGTACGGCCATCACACAGATCGTATTTGATGTAGCGGTGAGCACTTCTGCTGTTTCCATGAATCTGCAGGTTGCTGAAAAAGCTTCTGACACGATCTCTGTGGATATAGCTGGTTCGTCTGCTTCTGCATTAGGCCTTTCTGGTCTTGATGTAAAGGATCAAACGAATGCGGTTACAGCTGGTGATGCGTTAGCAAAAGCCTTGCAGACAATCAACGACTCTATCGCTAAACTCGGTGCGCAGCAAAAGCAGCTTGAGTATGCTTCGAACAACTTGAAGACAACCATCGAAAACAACGTTGCAGCTCGTGGCGTTTACAACGATGCGGACATTCCTTCAGAAATGACGAAGTTAACACAAGCAACTGTGTTCACACAATTGTCACAAGCTATGTTGTCACAGTCTCTAGACATGCAACGTAAACTTGTTGACTTGACTCGTTAATCTAACGATTCGATGAGGGGGTGAGCGCAAGCTCTCCCCCTTTTTTTTCGAGGAAACCACAAGAAACGGAAATAAAAAAATGAATGTGGATGCTTCAAACGGTATGGGACTCTATGGCAAACTTACCCTAGGGGTCAACGAGAAAACCGGAAAAGTAACCGGTGGATCCGACGTATTTGTACAAGCCGCCGATGAGATGTATGAAGCTAAACTCAAAACTAAAGAACCTCTAGAATCCGATAAGAAAAATATAGACCTCAAGCTAGAAGCTCTCGCCAACTTACAAGCCAAGGCCAAAGACCTACAAACATGCTCCAGCAAGCTCTTTCACACGGACGGTTTAGGCAACATGGGTGTCTTTGCCGATATGTATGCGGGATTTTCATCGACGTCGAGCACGCCCGTTGCCGATTTAATCGATTTAAATATCGTCGCCAATGCGAACTTGCAAGATTTTACTCTCGAAATCACGCAATTGGCCAAAAATGACTCTACATTTTCATCCCTAGGCGTCGCCTCATCCGCTGTAGCCTTAAATTGGACCGGCACCTACACCCTTAACGGCGTCGATATTACTGTCGATGCGACCAAGACATTACAAGCTATTAAAGAAGATATTAATCGCCAAAGCGACATAACCTTTGTACAAGCCAGTGTGATAAAAGTGAGCAATACGGATTTTCGTCTGGCTCTACAATCTACAAAAGTTGCCACGCCGATTACCATTGTAAACAGTCTTACAGGCTTTACGGCGGGCCAAGTCCCGGCTGCATCTGGAAAGACGATAGAGGATTTATCCGCCTCCTTTAAATTTAACGATATTCCCATGACGCGTACGGAAAACAACGTCACGGATATCGTTGACGGCATGACCGTTGTTCTGAAAAAGGCGGAACCAGGAACAAAAATGACAATCAGCCTGCATCCGGATCAAGAGAGCACAAAAGATGCCATCCGCAGCTGGGTCGTGGCCTTGAATAGTCTCATCGAGGATGTGGCTATGCATAAAAAAGTAGATTATGAGAAAAAATCCCTCTCGAGCGAGGCTTTGCTGCATGGCACAACTATACTCAATACGATGGATTCACTCATACGCGACAGCGTCGCCTGGCTAGTCAACGGCAATACATATAAAGATCTAGCCTCCGTCGGTCTGAATACGGATTACTTTACGAACAAAATCAGTATAGATGAGCAAAAACTAGATGCGGCCGTTAAGAATGACTTTAATGCGGTGCGCAAGCTCTTCGAATATCAAGCTAAGTTGAGCAACAGTAATATGCTGATCGCCGACCACCCCCCTTTCATTCCCAGCTCGATTATAGCTAACTCCAATGGAAATGTACTCACGTCCACAGTTACGATCAATAGAGACAACAATGGTATCTTAACGGCAAATTTAACCATTAGTGGCGGCACATACGCGGCTCACACCTTTGAAGTTTCTACCGACAAAATCTCCGTTCAAGCAGATGTGATTCAATTTTCAGGCGACAATGCCCTTTCCGCCAATGTGGTCGACAATCCCTACAAAGGATTTAGCTTTGTTTATATCGGCGCATCCACTATCGCCAACAGTGCGTCCGATAGCAGCACATTTACCCTATCCCAAGGTTTTGCCGATCGTATCCAACACAACTTAACTAACGTACTCGAAGAATTTGATGGTGGATTTACACGACAAAAAAATGAATTTATTTCTCACAAAGAAGTCCTAGATAAAAAAATTACCAAAATCTCGGAAGCCGCTGATTCACAAAAAGAAAAATTTCAAAAACAAATCGCGCAAATGGAATCTGCCAGACAACAATTAAACGCACTGAAAAATGCGGCCGATGTGTTTATGAATATGATGAAGGCGAAATAGCCTTCTTATACCAAACTCTATAAAATAACGGATAAATCTTACCCTCGCCGCCTGTCATTCCCGCGAAGGCGGGAATCCAGCACAACAAAGTGCTGCACCGCAGCTCTCCATTTATTTCAATGCCACAGAAGCAAGGAAGTATTGAGCCTCTTCGAGGCACATGTTGCGCTGGATACCTGCCTGCGCAGGTATGACAGATGATGGTTGAAAAGGTTTAAGACTGCTTCTTTTTGTATACTTAATTATAGAATTTGGCATTAACTATATATTTACGAAAAAATGTTAATTTTAAGATGTAACTCATTGTGAGAATATTATGTGGAGATAAAAATAATGAAAATTAATTATAAAAAAATAGCAACAATCGGGGCTATTCTTGTATTCAGCCTTAGCCTCAGCAGCGTAAGTTATGCTAAAGCTGATCCGACAAGTCCTTCGGTGATTGAAAGATTCAAAACATCTCTTGCACAGACAGCGGATTCCATCAAGACAAAAGGCCCTGTTTACCTTTGTAGCAAAGGCGATTTGTTCGGAGGAAAAGTAACGTTGCGTTCCTTTAAAGGCGGCTTAGCCAACATCGAGGAAATCGGAAAAGCTGCTTTCTTACTATGCAACCAAACAAATTTAAACGCGGCGGACTATAAAAGCTTTCTGGATTCCAGCTTTTATAAAATAGCCTTTCCTTACTTGAAAGGAAAAACCCAAAAACAAGTGGCCGATGAATTGGTAGCTCAACTTAAAACTCGCGGCAATCAGTTAGTACCGATTGTGAAGGGATTCTGCCCTAAATTACCTGCTTTTGCTCAAACGGCGCTAAAATCTGTTTGCGCAAGCTAATCCATACTAAATCCTAGAAAAACCCCCTAGTTTCATACCTAGGGGGTTTTATTTTGCGTGAAGTCCGTTTACAATTGGCCCATGCGTCCAGAAAATCTATTTGAATTATTCAGCTCGATCACAACCTTAAAAGGTGTGGGCAGTCATACTCTTCGTTGTTTGGAAAAGCTTACCGGCACGCGCATCCGTGACCTGCTCTTTCATTTGCCCAACAATCTCATTCAACGAACAGCCGTCGAGAGTCTTTCTGCCGCGTACACAGGACAAAATATAACCATTATCTTAACCGCCACACAACACAGCCCTCCTCCAGGAAAATCGAAAAACAAACCCTACCGCGTGCATTGTCTCGACGAAAAAGGCATGGCCATAGATCTGATATTTTTTCGGACCTACGGCGATTCGATTGCCAGATTATTACCTATCGGCGTCAAGAGACTGGTGAGCGGTACCGTTGAAGACTTTAATTACACTCGACAAATAACCCATCCCGACCATGTGGGATCGTTAGATAGCTTAAACGATTGGGTCGGACTGGAAGGTGTTTACCCGTTAACTCAAGGCATAACTCACAAAAATTTGCATAAATTGATGATGCAGGTGTTGCAGAAAATACCGCAACTGCCTGAATGGATTGGCTCGCAACGATTACAGGAGAAAGCCTGGCTACCGTGGAATGAGTCTTTGCTCCACGTCCATAAAATGCCCGCCGCAGACTATCTAGACCCCTTACATCGATGCCGCCAAAGGCTAGCCTATGATGAGCTCTTGGCAAATCAAATAGCCTTGTTATTAATTCGTAGCCATCGGCAAAAACAAAAGGGGAAGTCGATTAGTGGTACGGGCCATTTAAGAAATTCTTTAACCGATCTACTACCCTTTCAACTTACAGATGCACAAAATAAAGCTTTACGTGAAATTTACCAGGATATGGAATCCCCAAATCGCATGGTGCGTTTGTTGCAAGGAGATGTGGGCAGCGGTAAAACCATCGTCGCCATGATGGCCATGCTGAAAGCTATAGAGGATGGCTATCAAACAGCCCTCCTGGCGCCCACAGAGATTCTCGCCCAGCAGCATTTTGCAACTCTGCAACCTTGGGCCGAAAGATTAGGCATTTGCATTCAACTCCTGACAAGCCGCACCAAAGGTCGCCCCCAACTTATCCGGGATTTACAAGACGGAAAAATAAACATTCTCGTCGGGACCCATGCGATCATACAAGACGATGTTTTGTTCAAAAATTTAGGTTTTGCCGTTATCGATGAACAACATCGTTTTGGTGTGGAGCAGCGGTTAAAATTGAGCCAAAAAGGACAACATGTCGATGTGCTTGTGATGACCGCAACACCCATACCTCGCACCCTCATGCTTGCCGTCTACGGCGATCTGGTGACATCCATATTAGATAGCAAACCCCCAGGTCGTCAGGAAATCCAAACGACGGTCATGTCCTTAAAAAAACTGCAAGATATTTACGTGGGGATTGGTAGGTCTCTCTCCCAGGGGCAAAAAGTATATTGGGTTTGCCCCCTTGTAGAAGAATCAGAAGCTCTAGATTTGGCTGCTGCAACGGATCGCTATGTGGCCTTGAATGATCTTTTCCCCGGTCAGGTAGGTCTTGTCCATGGGCAGATGAAGGGAGCCGAAAAAGACGCCGCCATGGAGGATTTTCTTTCCGGTAAAACCCGCATTTTAGTCGCAACCACCGTCATCGAAGTTGGCGTACACGTACCCGATGCCACCATTATGGTCATCGAACATGCAGAACGTTTTGGTCTTTCTCAACTCCACCAACTACGGGGCAGAATTGGTCGTGGAGAATTAAGCTCTAATTGCCTATTGCTCTATGGCCAACCCCTAACCGCTACAGCTCAATCCCGCTTAAAGATTATGCGAGAAAGCAACGATGGTTTCCGGATCGCCGAAGAAGACTTCCGCCTGCGCGGCGGCGGAGACGCCCTTGGCCTAAGGCAAAGCGGTATGCCCGATATGAAATTCGTCAACTGGGAGTTCCATTATGACTTACTGAGCCTGGCACACAAAGATGCCTTACAAATTTTACAAGACGATCCACACTTAAACACACCCCACGGCCAAGCCATACGCGTACTTCTTTATCTCTTCGAAAAAGATCGATGTATCCATTATTTAGAATCCGGCTAACCCCTTATTTTAAAAGCCCTTCGTGCGTATAAACACATCACAATGCAGAAAACGCGGTTGCCTTAATGCAGAAAACGCGGTATACTAAATGCAGAAAACGCGGATAATGTTATGAGCACATATAAACGTTGGCAGAAAGAAATTATGGATAAGGCCCTGTTAACTCGACGCGTCGTCTTGTTAGCTGGAGCAAGGCAATGTGGCAAAACAACCTTAGTTAAGCAACTCGTTTCCAATGAGGTGGAGTACCGCACCCTTGACTCTTTAACTATTAGAGATGCGGCCGCCAATGATCCGGAGTATTTCGTTAAACATTCTGGCAAAACATTGATTATAGATGAGGTCCAACGAGTACCGGATTTAATAATAGCCATCAAAAAAGTTGTTGATGAAGACAATCGGGCAGGACAATATTTACTTACAGGCTCAGCCAATATAACCACGTTACCTACCGTACAAGAATCTTTAGCCGGAAGAATCCGAAAAATAAGATTACGAACCCTTTCGCAAGGTGAAATTAGAGGTGCTCCTCCTGCATTTTTAGAGCGTGCATTCGATCAAAATTTTAAATTTAGGTTTAACCAAGTTAGCAAAGAAGAAGTCTTAAAAGCAGCCAGCATAGGCGGATTTCCAGAGACGCTAACTCTCGATGACCAAGAAAGACGAGAGTGGCACAATGATTATATTACATCCTTGCTAGAAAAAGATCTTACAGAACTATTCAATTTAGAAAAATTCAATACCATGCAAAAATTAATAGATGTACTCTGCGCATGGTCGAGTAAGTATATGGATATGAATGCTATCGCTAGCAACTTAGGCATTCAATGGCGCACACTTGACGCCTATATCACGGCCATGACGGCTTTATATCTGGTAGAACGCCTACCCGCATGGCACAACACAGACTATGACCGTGTCGGCAAAAGGCCTAAAATCTTCATGACAGATAGTGGCTTGATGTTTTCCCAGTTAGGTTGGAACTTAGAACAACTACGATTCCAGCCGGACTTGTTAGGAAAGTTGGTAGAGACTTTTGCCTACAATGAAATCGCGACACAAGCAGAGGCCAGCCCTGGTTTATATGAAGTATTTCACTACCGTGATCGCGAACAACGAGAAATAGATTTTATTGTTGTCAAAGAAAAACACTCTATTCTCGCCATTGAAATTAAGGCTTCCCAATCGGTTTCCGCCAGCGATTTTAAGCATATGTCCTGGTTTCAAAACAATCTAACAAAGGGTAGACCTTTTGTGGGTATCGTGCTTTATGCAGGAGACACCCCTCTTTCCTTTGGCGAAAATAAGTGGGCCATACCTTTTGGGATGCTTTGGGCGGATTAGGTTTTTAAAAATAATATAATCCAATGTCAAAAACCACCTCGAATTGTTTGACAGTTGCATCAAAAATCGTATAACTAGCTGATATTCGTTACAATAATAGGATTAAGAAATGAAGTTGTTTAGTGTTTTATTGTGGATTGGACTTATGAGCATCTCTGTGCTGAAAGCGACTCCAGAACCCCCAAAAGAAATCGTTACCTTATGCGAAGCGCTCCGCAGCAAAGGCATTCCCCATGATTTAGTCTATGTTGCGCCCCCAAAAGAAGAAGCCTTTGAAACCATCTTTGAACGCTCTCCTTATGAACAACTGCAGGCTGAAAAAGCATTATTGCTGGATATGGCCAAGCAGCTATTGAATCCCGCATCCAAGAAAACCGACGAAGCCTCTTTCCGCATTGCGTGTAACTTTATTAAAAACTACAGACACAAAGACACTCCCATATCTTCATTTCTGCTCGCCGTTTGTTTTTTTGAAGGAAAAGGCATTGAGAAAAGCCCGGAAAATATAGTCGTTGCGACAGAGCTCTTGCGGAAATCGTCTCAAGCCGGCCTCGTTCCAGCCCTGGCTGCCCTGGGATATATCATTACAGAAGGATTAGACGGTGAAGAAAGAACAGAAGAGAGAATCTCCCTGGGCTTATCCCACCTCAATGCAGCCGCCGCTAGAGGCTCTGTCTTTGCCAATAGATACCTTGGGTATGCTTACCTACAAGGCAGATATGTAGATTACGATTTAGACCAAAGCTATACCTATTTTTCCAATATTGGAGGAAATGCAGATGTAGAAACATTTTTAGCCTCCGTATGCTTAATCGATGGAAATCAACAAAAAGCCCTAGAACATTATGAACAAAGCTGTAAATATGGGGCAGAAAATAGCTTCATTGTTCACTCTCTAACAAAACCAGAAAGCAAACCCAAGCAAGGCAAAAAGAAGACAAAAAAAACATCTAAAGAACAGCAAGAACGCACAGAAACAGCTGAAAGATTGCGCCAACAACTGACCGCTCACCACAATCTATTCGAAAGGTTATATGATCTTTTAGAATTCATGGCAGAGGCCCCCGTATATCAAAAAGAAAAAACCCTTAAACCTAAACAAAAAATTGCTGAAATACGCGACTTGTGGAAAAAAAACCTTTAAGGATCTTAAAAAGCATGAATACAATCTAACAGAACAAGATATTGTTATATCTGGATTCGGCAACACCATAGGGAAAATATTTGAGGAAGCAACCACATCCCTATCCATCGCCTATAACATACACTTTGGCTTCAAGTGCAAAAGATATTTTGACAGCATAAAAAACAGCCCCCACCCCACAGACGTATTTTTACACTACGTTATTCAAGGTCTGGAGAAGAATGTGTAAGGAAAACCGTTTACATAGAATTCCTTACGAGGGGGCTGCGTTGACATGCTTTTAATTATCGGTCAGCACCAGTTTAAATTTCTCATCAAACAATAAGGGTCGTGCTGAAAGGGCTCTATAGGTTGAATCATCTATTGTGTGTAATTCAATGTTTAGCCAATCGCTTTTCTCTGCGTTGAGTCGTTCTACTTCTTGGGTGTATCCCTGTTTTTGAAACTTTTCAAGCTTTAACCCGCGAAGGACTAGTGTGTTGATTTGTCCTGCCTTTTTGACCAGAGATCGAATCACAGATAATGGGATATTTTCAACAGATATATTTACATACCTTAATGATTTTTTAGAGCTAAATGCATTAGTTAAATGTACGCCATCATTTTCGTTAAAGGTAAAAAACCTACCCAAGGTTAAAGACTCAACTGTTGCGAGTTTGCCCATGATATGCAGCAGGTTTTCTCTTGAAATTAGCGATGTAAACGTTAGAGCTTTAATGGCTGGAAAATGCTTAGCCAGAAGAGATAATTGCTCGAAATCGATACCCAGTTTTTGTGCGTAATTTACAGACGTCTGCTCATGATACATGTGCAGTGAGGGACAGTCACGTTTTTGTCTGAAATCAAGTTTGAAATGCAAACAGTTTTCCAGATCACTTTCGATAACAACTGACTCTAGGGTTGGATGCTCACGCATCAATCGCGCAGTATGTTCAGAAAACATATTCTCGCCCCCAGTGAACTTTAACGTTCTTAACTTTTTGCATTTGGTGAGCAGGTTATCCAGAAACGAATGTATCATCTCAGGCCCAGCGATATTAAAATGCTCTAGTTCGTTAAGTTTTCCTTCTGTGATTAACTCATTGAGACTGGCAAGATCGTTAGAATTCGTAATGCATTTCCCAAAGCTCAATGATTTCATGTTTGGTCGATTGCGCAGAAAAAAGGATATATGGTGTATTAAATCGCAGCTATAATTTTTGTCTATATTCAGGTGTGCAAGCTTAGGTAATTGGCTTGCAAGATTAATAAGAAGATCTCTAGTTCTCTCCATGCCGCCTAAATCAAGGTGCGTCAATTGCTTGTTTTTAAAGATGACCTCAATGTTAAAAGGCGCTTGACCATCATATCTAAATTTGACATTGGACAGGTTCAACTTTCTTAAATTCCGACATCTTTCTAAAAAAGCTGTAAGACTTGAAGCAGAAAGGTCTCTGAGATTTTCGAGACTAATTTCTTCAAGATCAGGACAAGCGGTTGCTAGTTTCACTAGCAAATAATTATCCTCTCTGCACAGTTCGAGAGTAGAACTCAAATTCAAACGCTTCAATTTTTTGTTTCTCTCTGCAATTTCCGTCAAAAAAATCCTGAATTCAACGCCGTTCTTACTTTCATATTCTGATAGATCCAACGAGCGCATTTCGGGGCTAGCAAACAAAAAATCACGGGTGGTGTTTAAGATATCATCTTCATATTTTGTTGTTTCTTTATACAATTCCTTATAGACGGTCGTTGACATGCGATAATGGTATTTTGCAGCTAATGCTCTTCCACTTTGTGAAGTTTGCGCAAATCTTGCTGAATCTGTGGGATCTAAATAATCGCGCAAAAGATAACTGATCAACGAAATTGATTCCTTGCCGCTTGTTACTCGGGTGCTGAACAACGGCGATTGACTTTGCGGCCCGGTATAAGTCTGCTGGGCTTGCGCCTTGATCGCTGGTGGAACTTTCAACTTAATTTTAAGTTTTTTTAGCTTTTTTTGCTCTTCGAGCTCTTCAGAAACTAAATCAATGTCAACGGGCCTTACTTTTTTGAATAGAGATTCGGGTGGTTTAAAAAGCTTAATGCGCGTTTTACCTAAGGCTACAACTTCAACCGGTTCTTTTTGAATAGCTATTACTTCTTCGCTAAACGTAGAGAACGCTTCCAGCGGTTCTGTTTTAAATGCAGCTTGGACAGGTCCGGAAAATAAATCGTCAACTTTGGCTTTTTTAGAGTAGGATTGAACAACAGCAGCAGGATCTGATTTGATTTTTGAGTTATCAAAGGGAGATGAAAACACTTTCTTTTCCGTCCATATGTAAGCTTTGCGGCCGATGCATGCTTTATAAGATATTATGAAGTCTTCAATGGTTAAAACCTCTCCCAATTGCGGATCCACCAATAAGGTTGTGCGGTCTTTACTAAATTCTTGATAGATATAAAGATTAAAAAAGTGCCCCTCACGCACTTCTTCATCGCCAAGCGTTTTCGTAATATAAGTCTTTTTTTTGCGATGAAGCCAATCGAAATAAAGGAGTCCAGAAACACAATTTCCTCCGTTTGCGATATTAAGCGGTAAAGCGCTCAGGACTTCTTCGATGGTATTTGCATCGAATGCATGAAATATAATCCTTTTGTCATTCAGTTCTTCAATAAAAGGCATTGTTTCATTATTGATTACGAGACAATGCTGTTTAACTTTTAATTTATTGGCATCGTCTTGGTTTATCAACACAGCATGATGCTCGAATAATTCGATATTGTACTGTGCTCTATAATCCTTAGGCGCTACTTCCAGGATATTGCTGTGCGTTAAATTGAAAAAGGCTACACAACAGGAAAGACAATTATCCTTACCATTTGAGGGGTTAATTTTTTTCTTTATAGACTTACTTGCAAGGCTTTTTAAGGTGTGCATCGGCCAAGAAGGAATAAGCGATTCTTCTTCAAAATCGCTTCGTTCACGTTTGTCTGATGGTTCCTTCTTTACTTCAACCAATACACCGTCAAACTCATCGTCGCTTGCAAGGCATGGGCTGGCAACATTTGCAGTCAGCAATAGAACCATCAATATTCTTTCAACACTCTTAATCATAAACTTAACCCTTAATGTTTTACTAGATTATATACCCCCCGCTCAGAGTAAGGGAGAGAGAGGGAACTTATATTTTTTTCTGCAATATACCAATTCCTATTTTCGGCTGAGCTCTTGCAGCTTCTGACGGGAATTTTCATTGCCTTCTTCTGCTGCTTTTTTATGATAGTATATTGCCTTATCCGCATTTTTTCCTTCATACATTAGTGCAGCTCGATGATAAAGATTCGATAGGTCGACTTTTAATTCATCTGCTTGATATTTTGTCAGTTTAGACCTATCAATAATATAGCCAAACTGGATTTCCGAATCCTCCAGGCTTTTTTCAGTCATGGGATGTATATTTAAATAGCGAACGCCAAGCTCCAAGCGTTTTTCGATGAGAGCGATGTTTCTGTCGGATCCATCGGGTTTCTTTACCCCTGCATACTCAATGGCTTTCTTGAAAGAGCTGATGGCTGCTTTCGGGTCTATACCTTGATTCCATTTTAACTGACCAATGGCATCATGAACAATGCCTAAATACTTAAGTACATCTTTTTCATCAATTGCTACATTCTTTAGGTGCATGATCGATCGCAACATCTCCTCACTTTTTTCAAGATCGGGTAATACGTGTACATTTTTGGCCAACAACAATGCTTGATCAAATTTATCCTTTAAAATTGTCTGCTCAATAATGTCCAATTTATTTTGAGCTTGTGGATATTTTTGTTCTACAGCCATGTTCATGAACTGCTTGGCTTTGGTTAAATCTTTAACACCAGAACGATCTTCTGTGAATAGCTTGCCCAGCCAATAGCTTGCCTCGCCGTTTGCAAGGTTTGCAGAGTGTGTAACAAATTCAATGGCTTTTTCCTTATCTTTTTGAAAGATTCTATTGCCGACTATAAAGCCATGTTGGCCGAGCAATTGATTGGCTTCTTTCAAGAAACAATACTGTTTTGAGCGCACTAAGCTTTCAACAGCTAATTGTGCTTGTTTTAAAGTTGAAGGGCTACTTAGAATCATTTTTGCATGGTGAAAATGCGCCCTGCCAAGCTTGTTTTTAACAGTTTCCTGGCTGTATTGACTTTTGATATGCTCGGCCATTTTGATGGATGCTTCATAGCATGCAATGGCCTCTAGAATATCTTGCGTGTTTTGAGCTTGTTTTGAATAAAGATCGCCGAGATCTTCTAAACTTTTTTGCGCACGCGCGCAAAAAACTTTACTGTCAAATTGTTCAATGTTTTTGAACGCATTCATCAACAGCGTAAACGCTTCGTTATAAGAAGGTTTTCCTGATATCTTATAATAATCGAACATGCTGAATAATGCGGAAATGGACCCATTGTCTGCTGCGGCTGAGAAAAATGCAAAAGCTTTTTCTTTCATACCAGCTCTAGTCATGAGCTTTTCACCCATCTTGATACAGAAGTTGACATCCCACAGTGCAGGCGTCAGACCTGAAATTCTGTTTTGAAATACAGGCGTGTTTTGCAGGATTTTCACGAGAAAAGTATTCTTTTCATTTTCATTATTTGAATCAAGATATGCGCTACTGAGCAGATCAAAGGCTTGACTCTGACCGGCATCACCTTGCGACAATAAATGATTGCACAGCATTAAAGTTGCTTCAACTGACTTGCTTTCCACTGACTTTCTAAGCATTGCAACAGCGTCATCGGTTTGACCGGCTTTTAATAGTTCCCCTGCCTTATTTAAATACACTCGGGAAATATAGATATTGGAAAGCGCTGTTTTTGCACGCTGGTTAAAACGTCCAAGATCCATTTGCTTGAAAGGATCAAACTCATCCTGTAGATTTCCGTTCGCTATTTTTGCTAGCAGGGCTACGCTGGCGAGCAAATCATTGTCATTAAGTGCTAATCGCATCTGACTTTCGATATAAAGCGTCGCAGCTTTCTTTTTAAATTCTAGTCGATCTTGGAAGGAATGCTGACCATTCTTATCTGCATATTCTGTTATGATTTTATGCAACAGAACAAGGCCATCATTGTAACTATTTTTTCTTAGCAATTTTTGCGCTTGCTTTAGGCAGATCTTTGGATCATCGCTCACCACCATTGTTTGAGGCACGTTATCTTCACTGCTTATCGAAGAAGATTTCGGTTGCGCTGAAAGTGTAAATCTCACTTTCGGCAACGGCTTCTTTGGTGCGCTGGCAGCTATTTGTTGAGGCTCTTCAATAACAACGACACGTTGTTCAACAACCGGCTCTGGCTCTGGTGATGGACTGAGCACGACGTTTTTTCTTTCCAACTCCTTTAACTGTTTTAACCAGGAAATGGCTTTTTCATTACCGTTGCCTGCAGCAAATTCCAGCCATTGGCGGGCAACTCTGTCTATATTATCTACGGCATCTGCATTAATGTTCGGCTCTTTAGCCACTTGTCTGCATAGGGTGTTATAATAAATAGCCAAGGCAAGCTGAGCTTCATTGTTACCTTTTGTAGCTAATTCTTGTAGCCATTCTGAAGCGCTCTCTCTTTGTTCTTCATTTTCTTCAGCCAGCCTTCTTTTTTCATCAATCAGTCTAGATAATTCCTGCTCATTTATTACTGGTGCGATTTCTTCGCTTTCTTCTATAATGACAACATCAGTTGCAGAAGATCTTTTACGCAGCGGCATTATGTCACTTGGCTGCGCAGAATGTCCGGTGCTGTGGCTTTTTTCTTTCTGGCCATGCTTGCTAAAAAAGGCCTTTATATGATTAAGCTTTTGAGTAACTTCCTCTGGAATGGTGTGTGTTTTGGCCAGTCTCTCGCATAATTCATTTGCTTCTTGGTAGTATTTATTGATGAGTTTAGACCTACGTTCTACACTGAGTCTTGCGCTTTTATCTGATAAATGATCAATCAATCGCAGGCAAATGTCTGGTAGTAGATCCAGGCGGGCCAGAACCAATGTCTCATTATTACTATTTTTCAGCACGTTAAGCGCTGCCGCGTCTTTGTTTCTGTGAAAGTACAGCCTTGCTAATTTAATGGCAGCTTCAGAGTGATTTAGGTTAACGGCTTTGCTTAGATACTTTTCAGCTTCCTTAAAAGTAGGACTGGAATTATAGTATTTAGTAAATTCGACATAGTAATACTGTCCAAGAGCATAGCATATATCAGCGGTTTCTTGGTTTTTGGCCTTATCGATTAACCATGCTAGAGCTGTTTCATCGCCTTTAATAGCTTTGTTCATGTTGTCTTGGACAAGAGCATACAAGGCTCTTGCATCGATGGAATTAGATTCAACCGACGATCTTTCACGCTTATTGTCTTCTGATGATATAAGGTGCTCAAGATCAAAATCATCTGGAAGTCCACGTTTTTTTGCAGGCCTTGCATATGATTCATCTTCAAATCCATAAAAATCATCTGGATCCTCTTCGAAATTAGCGATAAGTGGCTCTAACTGTTCATCTTGATTTTCTTCAAACCAAATATGAAAGTTTGCATGGTAACAATAATCACCTTTTAAAAATTGGGTTAATTTTTTTATATCACCATCACTTGGATCGATAATAAGAACGACTGGTTTTTCATCCCCTGGCATTTTGTAAATATAAAAATTAAGCAGACACCCTTTTATTTTCCCTTCCTTGATATTTCTTTGTTCGACCACACCTTCTTTAAATGAAAGACTTAGCAGCCCCACAGCATATTGACCTTCTGCTGTTTCTTTCAATGGAATGGCATGAAAGATTTTTTCGATTTGTTTTTTTTCAGGTCCTGTAAGAATAAACTTTTTGCTTTCAGGAATACCCTCCTCATCAATTAAAGAGCTTGAGTGTTTAAATGTAATCTCCTGAGGAACAGCTGGATTATGGTAAGTATAGCGTTGATCTCCAATTGTAATAAGGGACACACCTGGCTTTGCTTCTCCTTGAATGTCGATTTCTTCGTTTCCTGCAGGTGTAATTTTCCCGGTTTTAACCCATTCTAAAAAGGAAAAACAGCAAGATGTTGCATCTGCATTATTATCAGGATTTATACGAGAACCAGTCCGGGACTTCAATTGCTTTGAAAGCGCTTTTTGGTCCAGGACTTTCCAGTCTTGTTCAACAACAGCTGCTTTTTTAGCAACAGGAGGATCAATCGCAAACAGTTCGGGCTCTGCAAGTTCTCTTTTTATGGAAGTTTTTTTTGCTTTTGCACCTTTCTTAGAACTTTCAATTGCAGCAGACCTTTTCCCTCTAGAAGAAGATCCTTCATCCGGATCGTCAAATATACCTGAAGCAAAACTTGTGGAAGTTGTCAATAACAGCACCTGCATAAGTGCAGTAAAATTTTTCAAATTCTTATTCATAAAACAATCCTAACCGTTTAAAAAAATACTATTCGAAATCGTCTCTTAACGATCTTTCTATAACTGATATAGGTCGTATTTTAATATTGTCAAGTACACCAGATATAAAAATGATTCCTACAAATCTAATTCTAGAGGGAAAGATAAAAGGGATACAGAGCGACTACGCCGCACATTTTTTACTGTATCCTTCGCTGCGACATAGCCTAAGAAAGCTCTGCTCCGCTCGAGGATGACGGGGTCCCAAAATCTGGCATTCCTGTCAACAGTTTCATTGTCTGAGTAATATCACCTGCAGCGTAATGATACTTATTTTCTGGGATGAGTCTTATGAACACAGCTCAGGACCTCATCCTTGGGATGAAGCCCCTCCCTTAAAGGGAGGGGCTGAATAGGGATTAATTACACCCGTAATGGCATTAGGACGAATAAAGAACTGTCGTCGTTCATGGGGCGGATGATGATGGGGGAATTGCCGTCGGATAAAGCTATTTGGGCCTCATCTGAATCAATTTGTTGGGCCACATCCATTAAATAGCGGGAGTTAAAACCGATATCAATCGCACTGCCGTTATAGTCCACTTCAATTTCTTCGTTTGCGCGACCTGAGTCCTCATTGACGGCGGTAAACTGAACACGATTGCCTTCCAGATGCATTTTGATTTCTGAAAAACGTTCGTTAGATATAGTCGCCACACGGTCAACCGCTTGTGAAAACTCCCTCACTTTAAAGTGCATGAGCTGATCGTTGCTCATCGGGATGGCTTCTTCATAATCAGGATACTTCCCATCAATCAAACGAGAGGTTAACACCGCATTATGAACCGTAATGCTGATCTGATTTTCAGACACCGCAATCTCCACATCCTCCTGGGTATCGCTCAACAATTTATAGAGCTCATTAACCGTCTTGCGGGAAATAATTACACCAGGCATATTTTGCGCGTTTTCTGGTAAAGGTAAAGACACCCGTGCCAAACGATGACCATCGGTGGCAACCGCGCGCAATTGTGTTTCTGTTGCATGCAGGTAAATACCATTTAAAAAGTAGCGCGTTTCCTCCGTCGACATCGCAATACGCGTACGCTCAATCAAAACTCGCATAGCCTTGGCTGGAAGTTGGAAACGACAAGGTAAATCACTTTTGTTAATGACAGGGAAATCTTCCGGGGGTAGACAAGGTAATTTAAAGTGAGAGCGACCACTGGAAATCTCCAATTGATGCTTTTCCTTATTATGCACGATTTCTATTTGTGCCCCATCCCGAAACTTACGAACAATTTCATGTAGCAAATGCGCCGGAACCGTTGTTTTTCCGGTTTCCTGGATCGTGGCACTGACGTTCTCGACAATGGATAATTCAAGATCTGTCGACGTGAGTTTCAGCGTCATTCCTTCCGCCACCAATAACAAATGAGAAAGTATCGGTAGGGCTGTACGACGTTCCACAACGCTATGGGCATGGCCTAAAGCTTTTTGAAAGGCATTCTTTTCAATCGTTAATTTCATTTTAAGTCCCCAGAATCCCCAAAGGAAATTCATTTTTATCTTAAATCACAAACACAGATTAACAGACTTTACACACCTTGGCTACGGTGAAATACAGTCAAAATCCCACAAAATCGCTTTGCAGACAACAACAATCTAAACGTTAAATCGGAAATGAAATACATCCCCGTCTTTTGGCATATAGTCTTTACCCTCTTGGCGCCATTTTCCAGCTGTCTTCGCGCCGGTCTCACCATTATAAAGCACATAGTCTTCATAGGCGATGGTTTCCGCACAAATAAACCCCCGTTGGAAATCCGTGTGGATTACGCCAGCGGCCTCCGGTGCGGTTGATTTCTGCCGCAGAGTCCAAGCCCGAGCCTCCTTTGGTCCAATTGTAAAAAATGTCATAAGCCCCAGCAACTCGTACCCTTTGCGAATAACTTGTGCCAGACCTGTTTCCTTTAGACCCAAAGATTCTAAATATTCTTTCTTCTCTTCTTCCGCTTCCAACACCGCAATCTCTGATTCGATAGCCGCAGAAATAATAGCCACCTGACTTCCCTCCTGCAAGGCATAGGCCTGTACTTTTTCGGTTAGGGCGTTACCCGTTGCGGCCTCATCCTCATTCACGTTGCACACATACAAGACAGGCTTTGAGGTTAATAATTGTAGCGCCCGAAAGGCATCTGCCTCGCCCTCTTCTAATTCCACAAATCGCGCAGGCCGTCCATCGTTCAATAAAGGTAATGTTTTTTCCACTAACTTTAACGTCAACAGCAAGTCCTTATCTTTACTGTTTTTTGCCTTTTTTTCTAGATTGTCTTTTCGTTTAATGAGACTTTCTAAATCGGAAAGCATTAGCTCTGTATTAATGGTTTCAATATCGCGAATCGGGTCAACTTTTCCATCCACGTGAGTAATGTCATCGTTTTCAAAACAACGCAGTACATGCACAATTGCATCAACCTCACGGATATTACCAAGAAACTGATTGCCCAGCCCCTCCCCTTTACTTGCGCCGCGCACCAGGCCAGCTATATCGACAAATCCTAATTGCGTCGGAATAATTTTTGCCGATCCTGCAATTTCCGCAAGTCGTAACAAACGATCATCAGGCACACCAACCTTCCCCACATTGGGCTCAATCGTACAAAATGGATAATTGGCGGCCTCAGCCGAAGCCGTTGCGGTCAACGCGTTAAATAATGTTGATTTCCCCACATTTGGCAGTCCAACAATACCACAATTAAAGCCCATTGGTTTATTTCCCCTATTTCGTTTGTTGACGGCGAGCAATTTCAGACATAAATCGCTCCTTATCCCCCGCGACCAATCGCGGTAATTCATCCACTAGAATATGGATTAAGTCTTGGACATCATTCTTTTCAAAAGAAGCAAAATCTTGCAAAACATATGAAGACACAGGCTGTCCGCCCACAGGTCTGTCCACACCGAATCTTACACGTGTATATTCTTTTTCTATATACTGATCCAAACTTTTGATGCCGTTGTGGCCTGCTGCACTGCCGCCAATCTTTACCTTTACCTTGCCTAAAACTAAATCGATTTCGTCATAAAACACGTATACATTTTCTACCGGTATTTTATAAAATCGGATACATTCACTCACCGATTTACCGGAAAGATTCATATAGGTCATAGGCTTTAGTAATGCAATATTCTGATCCGCCAGGCGGCCAGTTGCATAAGCACCTTGAAATTTGGATATGTAGGCGGGAAACTTATATTCTGCCTGAATGGCATCTAAAATACGAAAGCCAATATTATGGCGGTTATTGGCATACTGAACACCCGGATTTCCTAACCCGACCATTAACAGCATGCCCGTCCCCTATATTTTCATTAGATCGATTTAAGAATCAGCGTTTTCTGCTGAATCATCCCCATCACCGCCAGATGAGCGTAGGCTCGAAGGGGCGATAATCGTTGCAATCGTATGATCCTGCTCCATGTGCAAAACATGAGCATCCTTTGGAAGATTCAAGTCACTCACATGGATAGACGCATGCAAGTTTTGACCGGCTAAATCAAACTCGATTTTCTCAGGAATTTTTTCCGCATCACAGTTCAACGCAATTTCGTGAACGACAATGTTCAACATACCACCACGCTTAATACCTGGGCAGGTTTCCTCATTTAAGAAAACGATCGGAACAGAAACTTCTAAACGAGCGCCTTTAGCAATACGCATAAAGTCAATATGTGTCGGATGATCTTTTACTACATGCAACTGCAAATCCCGTGGAATTACACGTTCTTTTTTTCCATCCAATGTAAGATCGTAAATTTTTGTAAAGAAGGCGCTGTTACGAGCATCCTTCAAAATTGCACGGGGATCAATCGAAATAGATACAGGATCTTTTCCGCCGCCATAAATCACACCTGGTAAACGTCCCTCGCGACGGACTGCACGCGCCCCACCTGTTCCAACGAGAGGACGAACTTGCGCCTCAATACTGCCTATGTTCGCCATTTAAAACTCCATATCCTTTTTTACTATTGATTTCTAAGTGGATCTATATCACGTCCACAAATAATTTTCCATACATGAGTGCTATATTTGCACTCTTTTTACGTTTTTTTCCAGACTTTTTTTTAAATTAATTAAATAGACTGGAAACAGACTCATTTAGGCCTATACGATGAATAGCCTCTCCCAACACCGGGCCGACAGGTAAAACCCTTATTTTTGAGACATTTTTGGCATTTTCCGTTAACTGAATTGTATCCGTTAAGACCATTTCCTGAATCGCAGAATTCTGGATATTTTCCACACCTTTTCCGGACAAGACACCATGCGTCACATAAGCATAAACAGAAACAGCCCCCTTATCCATTAAGGCCTTAGCTGCATTACAAAGAGTTCCACCAGAATCCACAATGTCATCAAAAAGGATGCAAACCCGTCCGCTCACATCGCCGATAACATTCATAACTTCCGAAACACCAGCCGCCTCGCGACGTTTATCAATTATGGCCAAATCCCCGTCAATCCTTTTCGCTAAGGACCGAGCTCGCGTCACACCACCCACATCTGGACTGACAATGGTTACAGCCCCCTTATCAAATCTTTGCAGGATGTCTCGCGAAAACATCGGCGCCACGTACAAATTATCTACAGGAATATCAAAAAATCCCTGCACCTGAGTGGCATGCAAATCAACCGTTAAAACACGATTGGCGCCAGCGATAGTGATCAAATTGGCAACGAGCTTAGCGGAAATGGGGGTGCGAGGACCTGTTTTTCTGTCTTGGCGCGCATATCCGAAATAAGGAATAACCGCCGTCACCGTTTTAGCAGAGCCCCGTTTTAAAGCATCCATAATAACCAGCAACTCCATCAGGTTATCATTGGCTGGATAAGACGTCGGCTGAATAACAAACACATCTTCACCCCGAACGCTTTCTAATATCTCCACAAACACCTCATTGTCGGAAAATCTACGTATGTGCGCTTCCGTCAAGGGAAAGTGAAGGAAATTAGCCACCTCCATGGCAAGAGGCTTGTTACTGTTACCGGTAATTATCTTCATAAAGGCCCTCCACTAAATTATTATTTTACTGGAGATTAACAGGCTCATTGTTGGTTGTAAACATCATAGGCATGTTGAATCTGAGATAGTCTTTGCGCGAAGAGAGTCTCCTCACAGGGCACGGACGGCTCACCATTCCATATATTGCCTGGCCATGCCTTATCGTCTTTATAACGACAAACCACATGCACATGCAGTTGTGGTACGACATTACCTAAGGTAGCGATGTTTAGCTTATCTGGTGAAAAAAGGTTTCTTAGAATGCGACTCGTCTGATCAATTTCTGTCATCAGATCCATCTGCTGCTGTGTAGATAGATCTATCAACTCTCGTACAGATTCTACCTGAGGTATCAGCATTAACCATATGTAATCTTGATGCTGAACAAGACGCACTTGCGACAACTTAAGTTGCTGTACCCACACTGAAGTTTCCTCTAACCGCCGATCATTCATCATCAATTTTTATCCTCGAACTTTTTCGCCCCTATAGACTCAAGGTAATCCTTGGCATCATGATGCCCCCGTTCAATAGCAATGTCTAGTGGTGTTTGATCAGATTTCGTTTCGTCATTTATACATTTGCCACCGATTTTTTCAAACAACAGCGCCAAAACTTGCCTCGATCGATAGACGTTAGCCGCCGCAAAATGGAACACATTCCAATTGTTATAATCGGTAAAGTCCGTGCACAACCCCTTTTCCAAAAGTAAACTCACCACATCTTCATGGCTCTTCAGGCAAGCGACAGTCAAAAACGAGTCCCCTTCCCCATCGTGGCCAGGGTTTATCACGAGATCTAAAGACGCTTTTTTAAGAATGAGCATCTTCATCATCCGCAAACGACCCTTCAAATTCAAATACCACCACCAAAGGTGGTGGTATGATAATGTGAAGCGCTCAAAGCGCTTGTTGTTTTTACTTCGTCAAATTTAGGGAAAGCTGATCAGACGCCCGATCCTTTTGATCTTGCTCAATAA
>JAGOMX010000015.1 GCA_017993335.1 Alphaproteobacteria bacterium
CATAAAAACCAATCGCTACAACGTGATTTCTGACGATCTCACCTTCAAAAATCGTCCAGGTTTCTCCAAAACGATCCCCATCCCCGGCGAGACCTCCCGTGATGACAATCTCATCATCGTTGATTGAGTTAAGCCCTTTTACCAACTGCGAGCCATTTACCTGCAAACCATCGGAAAGAACCATGATTCCACGCAAATCGGGAGATCTTAACTGGTTTGTTATGCACTCACCGGTTACCAAGGAATCCTGTCCTGGCAAGACTTCAGCTTTTACGACCTTCAGTTCCGTTTTATCAAACCGCACGACAGCAATGGACATCGTGTTGTCAAAAATCAAACTCCCATTGATTTCACCGGCACTAGAACATCCTATGATATGAGATTGATTAAAGTGCTGCGAAAGCTCCTTTAAAGGGTTACAATCTTTAGCTATTTCTGGTGCCGCAAAAATCAGAACCATGGTTTGTGGAGAGTTTAAATCTGGAAAACATGGAACCGACCATCCATTTTGGATTGAATAACTAAAAGTCTCGACTTGCATCTCATACCTCTTAATATGCATTATCTTTAAAAAGAATAAAGGAAATAAATAAATAATTGGTTTTCAATACATAAAATTTTACTCATTTCATGAGAGATAAGCGCTGCACCAAAACAGGAATTGCTTCCTTTGCCATTTCATAAGAATCTTTATAAGAAGGTAAATTAGAAATTTTAATTAAGGTTTGTAGATATTTTTGCCCAAAATCCCTTCCAGTCCCCGCTTCTACCGCAGACCAATCGACCCGTGATAACAAATCAATCTGTGTCTCCATTGGTTGTTTTTTCACTCTAAACCAGAGATTCACAAGGGGATCCTGAATATTTTTATCTTGAGCAAACTCAATTTCAAATCCAGGGCCAACATTAACATTTTGGGGAACATCATCCGCATCATAGGCTACTTTTGCCCGCCACACCTCATTAATGCTTTGGACTTCTGCAAAAGAAACACCCGTTATAAAATAGGGCTGATGAGTAATAGGGTCTTCCACTTCCAGGCGCGTAAAAGGTTCACGTAACATGCTTTTTTTCTGAGGCAAGAAATTCAAGCTATACACACCATCTGCCACACGCGAATCTACAAAGATATTTTTTATCACGTCCGTTTCGGATAGGGATTTATAGCCAAAGAAAGCATGTTGATCTTTGGATTGAATATTTAACAAGGATTTAAATGCACGATAAATCTTCGGCATAGTGACGTCTTTTGCGGTCAAGCCTAGTTTTAGGTTGAGTGACAACCGGCGGCCATCCGGTCCCACCAAATCGAGAATTTTTGGTGGATTCTGACGATTGAGAACCCCCATGTACGTCGCCACCCCTTGATGATCCAGCTGGACACTGATGATGTACTGGTTCCGATCCGCACGGTTTGGTTGAACCGTAAAACCAATAGCTTGGCCATACACAAAACCTTTCGTACGATTTGTATTGATAATATTTTCATCGAAGAAATCCTGACGGACTTTTCCTAAACCCGTAACCATAGTTTTGTCGACCACCCCCAATACCTGAGCCTTTTGCTTTTTAAGCGGGAGGTTTTTCCAGTCATAGCCCAGTAGGCGTAAGTACTCGATACTGACATCTTCGGTAAAGGCTTGGATAACCGGGCGCACCCAGTCTTGATACTGTTCTTTATCCTCAGCCATCACCAGCACATGATTCAGATATAAAAGATTTTCTTCCATATAATTATAGGTAGCGTTGGCTGACCTTGGCGCCAGATCTGGCTCATTGGTGGCTTGTAATGGCACAGAACAAACCAGCGCAAGAATTATAGCTATTTTTTTCATGTATACCCCCGGCACTAAAAAATGAATATGAAGCATGAACGGTTTACCCTGCTTCACCTCTGATTCAATAGGAATTTGCCTAATGATTCGTTAGCAAAAGGTAACCAAAGAGGAAAATCTTTGTGAATAGAATTAATTATGCTTGATTTTTATGCACAGGCAGTATAAATCTTATTTCTGTAAACGCGTCCCCATCGTCTAGCCCGGCCTAGGACACCACCCTTTCAAGGTGAAGACACGGGTTCGAATCCCGTTGGGGACGCCATCTTAATACTTTATCATAAACAAGCACCCGATCCCCATCATATTGAATTGTCATATTTTTTATTCGTGGTTAAATTCTTAACGTCAAACAGGATCACGTGTTTTTTGCTGAAAAAAAATTAAATGTTGTTGCATATCTGGTCTTGAGCAATTATGCTCTGAAAAATCATAAGTCGGAGCGTAGCGCAGCCTGGTAGCGCACCACGCTGGGGGTGTGGGGGTCGGAGGTTCGAATCCTCTCGCTCCGACCATGAACATTATTTCATAAAAGGGACCATCCTATGAAATTCACAACAACGGTTAAACAAATACTCTCCCACTATGAAAGTGACTGTCCGGGCACAAAGGCCAACTTGGCGCGCATGTTAATGCACGGCGCCTTAGCCGGCACAGGCAAGATGATTATACTTCCGGTGGATCAGGGATTTGAACACGGCCCCGGTCGTAGCTTTGCCATGAATCCAGCGGCGTATGACCCGCACTATCATTATCAACTAGCCATAGATGCGGGCGTGAATGCGTTTGCCGCACCGCTGGGACTATTAGAAGCCGGCGCCGATACGTTTGCGGGTCAGGTTCCTCTGATATTAAAAATGAACAGCTCCAATAGCTTAATAACCGCGAAAGACCAGGCCACGACAGCCTCTATCGAAGATGCGTTACGCCTAGGATGCAGCGCTATTGGCTTTACGATTTATCCTGGATCGGAAGACTCTCTGGCGATGTTTGAAGAAATTCGTGAGCTATCCGAACAAGCCAAGGCGTGTGGATTGGCGGTAATTATTTGGTCTTATGCCCGTGGCAATATCTCAAAAGAAGGTGAAACGGCGATCAATGTTATTTCCTATGGAGCTCATATGGCGGCTTTGCTAGGGGCTCATATCATCAAAGTAAAACTTCCCACAGCCTTTTTAGAAGACGATGAATCAAAAGCCGTCTATGTAAAGAATAATGTGGACGTATCGACCCTTTCGGCTCGTGTTAAACACGTGGTGGAATGCTGTTTTAATGGCAGACGAATGGTCGTTTTCTCCGGAGGCGTTGCAAAAGATCCAAAAGCCGTGTATGAAGATGCCTTAGCCATAAGGCAAGGCGGTGGTAATGGCTCCATAATCGGGAGGAATTGCTTCCAAAGGCCCCGGGCAGAAGCTTTAGAGATGATCGACCAAATGGTACAAATCTATAAAGGGTAAATGTTAATAACTTTTTATAAGGTAATTGCGCTCACCCCAAAAGGCGAACGCATCTATTTTATGGAAAAGATAAGGAGTGATTTATGAGAATTGGTGTTCCAAAAGAAATTAAAAACAATGAATTTCGTGTGGGTATGGTCCCATCTTCCGTTTTAGAACTCGTCCACTTTGGTCACGAAGTTTTTGTAGAAACTGGAGCCGGTACAGGTAGTGGTTTTGAAGACAGTCAATACACAGCTGTCGGTGCCAAGATTTTAAATACAGCAAAAGAAATTTTTGACCAAACCGACATGATCGTAAAAGTCAAAGAGCCACAGATTCATGAATGCGCGATGCTCCATGAAGGTCAAATTCTTTTCACCTACCTGCATTTGGCGCCCGATCCCGAGCAAACAGAGGCTCTGATCCAATCGAAAGCGATCGCCATCGCCTATGAAACCGTAACCGATCATTTTGGTAGACTCCCCCTTTTAGCTCCGATGAGTGAGGTGGCTGGCCGTATGTCTATCCAAGTGGGTGCACGTGCCTTAGAAAAAGAAGCTGGCGGCGCCGGCGTTCTATTAGGCGGCGTTCCTGGTGTTGCAGCCGGTCGTGTGACCATCCTTGGTGGTGGTGTCGTCGGCACCAATGCTGCACGCATGGCTATTGGCCTTGAAGCAGAAGTTATTATTATTGATAGCTCCTTGCATCGCTTGCGTCAATTAGACGATCTTTTTGGCTCTCGCATTAAAACTGTTGTGCCGAACCGCTTTACGCTGGAACATTATGCGACAACTTCCGATTTGGTTGTTGGTGCTGTTTTACTGCCAGGAGCCGCAGCACCTAAATTGATCACAAAAGAAATTATCGCAAAAATGCGTCCAGGATCCGTCGTTGTTGACGTGGCCATTGATCAGGGCGGGTGCTTTGAAACAAGCCGCCCGACAACCCACGCGGAGCCTACGTATGTGGTTGATGGCGTTGTCCACTATTGCGTAACGAATATGCCAGGCGCGGTACCCCGCACATCTGCCTGTGCTCTGAACAATGCAACTCTTCCTTATATCGTAGCTTTGGCGAACAAAGGATATAAGAATGCCTTAAGTGAAGACGCCCATTTGATGAATGGCCTGAATGTCTGCGGCGGTCATGTTACCTACAAAGCCGTTGCCGATGCTCTAAACCTGAAATACGTCCCCGGACAGGATGCGTTAAACTTACAATAACTCTCTTTTACCCAGAGCTCGTACATGTACGGGCTCTGGGCCTAAAACCCGCTAAAACCCAACACTTTACAGCCCCAACACTTCAATCATAGGGTTGCAATTTCATAATCATAATATGAATTTGCAATGTCGTTAACACATGGTTTAAGAACAGCCTATTTTTTATAAAGGAAATAAACTATGCCGAGTCGTTTCACATCCACCTTGTGGGAAAGACTGACTTCGACTTTGCGGGACTACGTTCAAAGATGAACGTCATGGATAAAATTGCGATTATTGACATGAATGGCAGAAGTCCTAAAAACCTATTCTTTACCACCTTGCCCTCCACCTGATGCCAAATCCTTTTTTGAATTTTCGAGACTTGCTAGCATGGCGGAACTTAAGTCATCTTGTTCTTTCAAACGAGTTTCTTCTTGGGCCTGACTTAAACTTAAGGCCGTGCCTAGCTCTATATCTTCATCACCGATAATGCCTAATTCTTGTAGCTTATCTCTTATAATTGTTGAATATAGATCCGATAAACAGAAGTGGTTCAGCTGCATGAGGCGCCCCGCGTATCCCGGAAAACACCCCCCTTTTTGTTGTGTGTTTTCTCTCATTTTGTCATACAGAACTTTGATAAACGTCTTTCGTTGAATTTCATCTATAGGCCCGTGCAAATAGTTCCACAAAGCATTTAACATCGCGGTTACATGCATCCCTGTTTCACCATCAAAATTATGATTGTGCAAGTAGGCATCTAACTGCGCTACTTCTTTGGATATATCGGGCAAATCTAGATCTTTATGTAAAACTCGCAATTCTAACATCTGGGCTAAAACAATTTTATGATTGTAGGTATTTTCATGTAACAGCGCCTGATTACATTTATTAAAAAATGCGGAATGCGGCTTCATCACTCGATTATACACATGCACGTCCATGATGTTTTTACCATCATCAATCTTCATACCCATAACCGTACTTTCGAATTTCGGGAATTCATGGATAAAATCTTCCAAGCCAGGAGAGGAAGCCTGTAAGACGGCATGCCCCCATAGAAAACACATAAAAAAGCCTAATTTAATTTTCATCACCGCACACCATACATAAACTCTTATCGTTATGCACCATCCGCATGCCTTTCGTGCAGTGCTAAAAAAACATAAGCCTTATGCATAAATCTGGCTGCAAAGACCTCTATTCGCACATAAAATGCAGCTCTCGCCTTACAAGCGTGAATAAAGCTAGATCTGGATTGCTCATAACATTTGGATCGGACATGTACTGATCCAAAATAGATACGTGCTGAGAATAATTTTCAATCCACGCCTCCACCGCGTTATCAGCCTTTAGATGCGATAGTTTTTCATGCATCAAGTAATCATGAATTTTTTTCGTAAGCGTTCCCTGATATAGGTAGAATTCTTCCATAATAGAAGCCGATGCCATTCTCTGCAGTGAATTGCTCGCCACGTAAGAATTTACCAAGGCACGCAATCGAGATAAGCTAAATCTCTCCCCTACAGCAAAATACAGACTCGCCACATCCACAACCGGGGCATTTGTTTTATAGGATATCTGCACAATATCCGGTGAAGTCGTAACCAACTCCAAACGGCTTAATTTTTTCGCGAAAGCATTCGACACGCCCAATGATTCGTAAACACCCGACTCATTTTGCAGTCTTTGCTTATTTTCCTGAACCAAACAACTATCGAGTTTCTGGTGCAATTCATCTACGCAAGGTTTATATCGCTTCACTAAATCCGGTATAACGATAGGACCCCCACTATTACGGATCAGCCAGGTGGTGGCTCGGCGCATTAAAATGATGAGATGAATATACACAATAACTTTATTGCGGGCAGAAACCGCATGATTTAATCCATCAACTTCTTTCCATACGGCATCTAAACCGAATATTTCTATAGCCGCATAATAGGCTTTAAATATATCCTCATAACTCGTCCCCAAACGTTGATGCACATCCAAAATAAATGTGGGCCCCATACGATTCACGACACTATTCACGAGCATCGTGGCGATAATCTCACGGCGAAGAGGATGAATCGTAATATAAGGCTTATAACTTTCCTGAATTTGCGTCGGGAAATAAGCCATCAACAGATTCAACAATCGCGGCTCGTCCGGCAGGTCGGTTTTGATAATGATGTTATATAAGCTATTTTTTGCGTAAGGCATCAAAACGGAAAGTTCTGGACGACAGAAATTCGTCTGCGAAGCCTGGTATTCTAATATGGCTGAATCGTCGGGCAAGGACTCCAATGCACGGTCCAATTTCCCTTGCTTTTCCAAGGTGCGCATAAAATTCGCAAGACTGTCAAAGGCTTTACTGCCCTGGCCTTGAATTAAACTTAAAGCCAGATTTTGTTCATAATTCGTTCGTAAAACTAACTCCGACACCTGATCCGACATGGCAACTAAAAGCTTGTTTCTTTCTGGCATGTTTAAGGAGCCACGACTAATGGCTTCCTGTAGCAAGATCTTAATATTTACTTCATGATCCGAACAATCCACACCGGCAGAGTTGTCGATCGCATCCGTATTTAGGGCCCCGCCACTATGGGCAAATTCTATGCGCGCTTTTTGAGTCACGCCCAAATTTGCACCTTCGGCCAGCACTTTACAGCACAACTCACTAGCATTAATACGGATATCATCATTGGTACGATCCCCCGCATCCGCATGACTTTCGGCTCTAGATTTAACAAAGGTACCAATACCCCCCAACCAGATAAGATCCACCTGAGCTCTTAAGATCGCCTGAATTAACATAGACGGAGATAAAGCATTCTCTTTGATTTCCAATATTTTTTTTATCTGGGGCGTCAGTTTGATTAACTTCGTTTTTCTCTCAAAAACACCGCCACCTTTTGAAATCAATTCGGGATCATATCCATCCCAACCCAATCGATTCTCAAACAACCTTTTTCTTTCTTTAAAAGAAAGAGCTGCATCAGGATTTGGATCTAGGAATATATGCTTATGGTTGAAAGCCGCAAAAAGACGGATCGTTTTTGACATCAACATGCCATTCCCAAATACGTCCCCGGCCATGTCACCGACACCAACAACAGAGATTTCTGCCGTATTGGGGTCAATACCCATTTCACAGAAATGCCGCTTAACGGATTCCCACGCCCCTCGGGCGGTGATCCCCATTTTTTTGTGATCATAACCGTAGGAGCCCCCCGATGCAAAAGCATCCCCCAGCCAAAACTTTTTTTGCTCCGATATGCTATTGGCTGTATCCGAAAATGTAGCCGTACCTTTATCAGCAGCCACGACCAGATAAGGATCTGCCTCATCCCAACAGACCGTATCTTGTGGCTGAATCGTTGCACCGGTCACCAAATTATCGGTCAATTCCAATAAGGCACGAATCATCAGTTTATAACACTCAACACCCTCGTTTAAAAATTCATCTCGGGTCATTTTTTCGATAGCACTTTTAAGTATAAAACCGCCTTTGGCACCCTGGGGCACGATGACGGAATTTTTCACCATTTGCGCCTTTAACAACCCTAAGATTTCTGTACGAAAATCTTCGCGGCGATCCGACCACCGGATACCCCCTCGCGCAATTTTTCCACCACGTAAATGTACAGCTTCAAAACGGGGAGAATAAACAAAAATCTCAAAGAGAGGTTTTGGTGAGGGTAATTCCTCAATTTTTTGCGATTCAAATTTAAAACTCAAGTACGACTTCACATCGCCCTTGGAGGAGCTTTGATAATAATTTGTTCTGACTGTTGCTAAAATAAGATTTGTGTACCGTCGCAGAATTCGGTCCTCGTCTATATTTTCGACCTGATTTAACGCTTGATAAATTTTATCCGTGACAGCTTCAATTTTTTCTTCTTTTTTACCGGTTTTAGGATCAAATTTAGCCACAAACAAATCACGTAAAAGTCTCGATATTATGGGATTCCGTACAAGCGTTGATTCCATATACTCCTGACTGAATTGGATATGCAGTTGGCGCATATACTTACAATACGCACGAATCATTGCACATTCACTCCAATCCAAACCAGCTCGTATCACTAACCGGTTAAAACCATCTCGTTCCGCATGACCTAAATGCACGCGTTCGAATAATTCTAAGAATTTCTCTTCTATGGCCGGAATATCAATACGACAATCTCCAGAACTTTTTGTTTCGAAATCGTGTATCCAGATGGGAACGGCTGCATTGTCTTGCGCGATACAGAAAGGATTTTCGCTAATAACATTTAAATCCATATCTTCTAATGTGGGCACCACATCCGATAGGGCTATGGACGCACCAATATTGTAGAGTTTAATTTTTAATGTTGTATCTTTAGCCCCCACATCCCGATAAATCCGCACACCGAGCGTGCCTGTTTTATAGGTGGCCTCGATATATTGGATATCAATCACAGCTTCTTTCGCGCTGTAATCTTCTGGGTATCCCTTTTTAAAGGTATTGGCATATTTTTGAAATAGTTTCGACCCATCCCACTCACCAAATTGCGAGATGAGCTCCGTCCGCAAATTATCTTTCCAGGAATAAGTCGCCTGAACCAGTTTCTTTTCTAGACTTGCCACATCGTATTCAATATTAATTTTTTCTTCATTACGCACCATGTAATGGATGCGCGCGAAATTTAAATTACCATATTGCGCACTGACCAAATTAACTTTTGAACCCAAATCCTCTTGAATAATTTTTTCGATTTTTTCGATCAATGAATATTCAAAACGGTCTCTGGGCACATAGACAAGACAGGACAAATATCGGTCAAAGCTGTCTTGACGTATAAACAAAGCAATCTTCGGCTGTTCCTGAATTGCCATGACTTTTTTGCATATGGCTAACAAATCTTTTTCCGAGGCTTGGAAAAGTTCGTCGCGTGGCAGGGAATCTAAAATATGGATCATAGCCTTGCCATCATGCCACAAAGGCGAATACCCCGCCCTATCCACAACCCGCAATACTTTTTGTCGCAACACGGGTATATCCCGTGAGCTGCTGCTATAAGCCATGGACGTAAACAATCCTAGAAATTGACGCAGCCCCACAATATTGCCATCTGCATCAAATATTTTGAATATGATCGAATCAAAAGGTACAGCGCGGTGAACTGTAGAAAGCCGCAAAGTTTTTGATACCACTTGAGGGTGATCCTGAAAAATACGCTTCAGCAGCTTCGCAGGCACCGCATCACCAATATTAAAAAGCCCCAAATCCCACTTCTCCGGGTCACTTAATAATCCCAACAACGAATCTTTTTTAACCTGTACTTTTATATCCTCTTTTTTTTCTATAACTTCATACTCCCGGTAGCCCAGAAAAGTAAAATGATCGCTAGCCAACCATTCGATAAAATCCTGAGTTTCCTCTAATTGAGCCGCAGAAAACCCGCGTATGGTATGAGAAAAAGAAGTCTGCGCCTCCAATACTTTATCTTTTATAGGTCGCCATGCATCCACGGCAAGCCTGACATCCGAAAACACACGGGGTATTTCTTCCCGTAATTTTTTGAGCGTTTCCGGCGTATAGGCATTGGATATTTCGCAATGAATTAAAGATTCTTGAGATACGTTTTCTAAAACCGCAGAAGGCTCTAGAATTTCTTCGATATTTCCCTCACTAGACCTCTGCACCCGGAAAATAGGGCGCAACAAGACACGGGGTCTTAAATTTAAACTATTGAGCAAGCCCAACAATGAATCGACCAAAAAAGGCATGTCTTGATTTAATGCATTAATTACCAAACGATTGCCGCCAGCCTCTAGAGGTAGCTTCAATTCGTAAATTTGGATTTTTGATTCTTTGGGTTGACGCTGCCTGATCAACTCCCAGGCTTCCCAGGCTAGATTTGCCACAACCTCTGGCCCTAGCTGATCATAATCTGTATGATCTTGCCGCCCAAAAAAACCTTCTATAAATTTTTCCAATCGCGCGGCCTGATCTTTTTTCCCACGATTCATTATAATTTGATTCACATCTTGTTGCGTTTTTTTGTTTGGCATTTCCATATCATTCATTTTCTTCAAATGTCATGCTGTCTATTCTACACGGGAAAAGCTTGCTAAAAAATAAATTTATACAGGCCAAAAACAAACAACGTTAAAAAGTTGCAACCGATACAAGTTACGGGTAGAGTAGCCTTAAGTTTGTCAGTCATTTAAAGAGTATTAGAAAACCATGAACATATACGCATCTATTTTAATGATTTTGATCTCCGGCGCCCTTTTATCCGGTTGTGCGAAGGATGACACCCTCTACGCTGACAAGCCTGTGGATGAGCTGTACAGCATCGCGGAACAAAAGCTCAACGAGCAAGATTTTACCACAGCGGCAGAAGTCTATGATGAGGTTGACCGGCAACATCCTTACTCTCCTCTGGCCACAAAAGCTCAGCTTTTGAAAGGTGTCGCTTACTACAAAGAGCAAAAATACCCAAATGCGTTGGCAGCCATTGAAACGTATATTCAATTACACCCCGGCCATGAAGATGCTGACTACGCCCATTATTTGCGTGCCATGTGCTATTACGAACAGATTTTTAATGTGCAACGTGACCAAAAAATCGCCGAACAAACCGCAAAATATCTTGAAGAAGTGATCACTCGCTTTCCTGCCAGCCCTTACGCCCGCGAAGCCAAAATGAAACTAGACCTCACACTGGACCATTTAGCCGGTAAGGAAATGACTGTTGGGCGTTTTTATCTGAACAAAGAAGGCTATGCTGCCGCAATCAATCGTTTTCGCAGTGTGGTTTCACAGTACAAAACCACATCTCATGTACCAGAGGCTCTACACCGTTTAGTGGAATGTTATACAGCCCTGGGATTACAAAAAGAAGCAAAAGAAACAGCGGCCGTTTTGGGGCATAACTTCCCAAAAAGCCAGTGGTACAAAGACACCTACTCACTGGTTGGGGAAACAGAGCCCTTGACGCAAGAGGCTCCTTCGGCTTCCTTCTTCAATCGTTTTTTTAGCACGGCATCCACAGAGTAATCTTTCGGATGTTGAGGTCCCTCACTATACAAGACGTCGTCCTGATCCAACATCTGGATATCCAGTTTGAAGATGGGTTAGGCGTTCTGACAGGTGAAACGGGCGCCGGAAAATCTATTCTTTTAGATGCGCTGGGTCTAGCTTTAGGCGAAAGAGGCGATAGCCGTTTAGTGCGAAAAGGACAACCACAGGCTGTTGTGACCGCTTGTTTTGAAGTCGAGAATACGCACCCATCGTTAAAACTGCTACAAGAACACGGTATTGAAAATCACGACACCATACTCTTGCGCCGTATTCTATCCGCCGAAGGTCGCAGCCGGGCTTTTATCAATGATCAACCGGTCAGCATAGGCCTCATGCACCTCATTGGGGAGCAGCTCATTGAAATCCACGGCCAATTTGATCGCTTATTGGAGCCCCGATTCCACCGGGATTTTTTAGATGCCTATGCAGAAAACCTTGACTTGCGTCTGCCTGCAGAACAATCCTTTTATCAATGGCAAGAAAAACAAAAGGCTTTTGAGATCGCCACAAAAGCAGCTCAAGATAAATCCTTGAACGAAGCCTTTCTACGGCACACCCTAGACGAGTTAAAGGAACATGCGCCGATAGAAGGAGAAGAAGATCAACTGCAACTGAAACGAAGTCAGATCTCTAACGCTGCAAAAATTGCGGATATAACCGCTGATCTATCCGCCTTGCTGGATGGGGAGCGAGGGACCATTCATCAGATAAGTAAAGCTCTCAGACTAATGGAAAAAGCCGTAGCGATTAGCTCTGAAACCTTTGGCCCCTTGTCGGCATCCCTGGAGAATAGTTACTCTGAACTTCAAGAGGTTTCAGCTCTTTCGGAATCCATTTTACAGCAATGCGCAGAAGGCCCAACTCAACTGGATCTCATCGAAAAGCGCTTAAGCAAAATCCGCACACTTACCCGCAAACATCACTGTAGCGCCGATGAATTGCCGGCTCTTTTGCAGAAATTAACAGAAAACATCGACTTAATCGAAAACACAGAGACGAAACTGTTTGAATTAGAAAAAGCGGCAAATGCCGCAAAACAGGCCTATATTCAACGCAGCCAAGAACTCTCCATCTCACGGAAAAAATCATCCGAAGCGCTGGACAAGGCTATTGTAGAAGAATTTCTGCCCTTAAAACTTACGCAAGCACAATTCAAAACACAAATCTCAACGCACCCAGAATCTTTATGGGGCCCAGCGGGCACGGATCAAATCAAGTTTTTGGTGGCAACCAACAAAGGTACAGAATTTGGCGACCTGAAAACCATTGCTTCTGGCGGAGAAAGATCGCGTTTTATGCTGGCGCTAAAAGTTATTCTCGCCAAAACCAGTAGTATTCCCACAATTATCTTCGATGAAATTGATAGCGGGATTGGCGGTGCCACCGCCCGAGCTATCGGTGAACGATTGAGCCTCTTAGGTCAAAACGTTCAGGCCTTAGTGATCACCCACTCCCCACAAGTTGCTTCTCTTGCGACTCACCATTGGCGAGTAGAAAAAGCCAGCTCTCAAGACAGCACCACATCGACCGTTGTAAAGCTGGATCCACCCCAACGACGCGAAGAAATCGCACGCATGCTAGCCGGCGAAGATATCACAGATGAAGCCAGAGCTGCAGCCGACAAATTAATGATGACCGCATAAACATGGCAGCCCATATGAACGATACAATCCCCGTAGATCAGTTAACGGATGACCAGGCAAAAGCAGAACTTATCAGGCTACGGGACATAATCTTAAAGCATGATGAGTCTTATTACTTAAAAGATACGCCACTGATTTCCGATGGTGAATATGATGCCTTACGACAAAGAAATACGGCCATTGAAAAAGCATTTCCCACTCTAGTCCTTTCCGATAGCCCCAGTTTACGTGTGGGGATTTTGCCTAAATCTAAACTAGGGAAAATTAAACATGAGGTAGCGATGCTATCTCTAGACAACGCCTTTACAACGGAAGATGTGGATGATTTTATCAAGCGGGCATTGCGATATTTAAACCTCCCCCTTGAAACTCCGCTCGATATATTAGCCGAGCCAAAAATAGACGGACTATCCGCGTCCATCACCTATCAAAATGGTCAGCTCGTTCAAGGATCAACCCGTGGTGATGGAACAACGGGTGAGGATATCACGGAAAATCTGATGACGTTGAAAGATGTCCCTATAAAGCTAACGCATGGCCCCCATCCCCAACACATAGAGATTCGAGGCGAAGTCTATATGACCCATGCGGACTTTAAGTCCTTAAACTCTACCCGGGAACAAGAAGGCCTACCGCTTTTTGCAAACCCCCGCAACGCAGCCGCTGGTTCGGTTCGCCAATTGGATCCCATGATTACCAAGGCTAGACCTTTACATTTTTTTGCCTACGGCATAGGAAACATCCCAGAGGATCTAGAAATCTCCACCCAGTTAGATTTATTAGAAACTCTACAAAAATGGGGATTTTCTGTCAGTCCTTGGCATCGTCTTTGCCCGAACAAAGAAAGTATTTTTCAGCTCTATTCCGAATTATATGCCGCTAGACCAGATTTAGGTTACGACATTGACGGTATTGTTTATAAGGTCAACCAGATGCAATTGCAGCAACGCTTAGGGCAGATTTCTCGCTCACCGCGATGGGCAATTGCGCATAAATTTCCCGCTGAACAAGGGGAGACTCGTGTAGAAAAAATTGATATTCAAGTGGGGCGCACAGGGACCCTAACGCCGGTTGCTCATCTGACCCCGATCACAGTCGGTGGGGTTGTTGTTTCCCGCGCCACGCTTCATAATGAAGATGAAATTATCCGCAAAGACATTCGTGAAGGCGATATGGTCATCATCCAACGTGCTGGCGATGTCATTCCTCAAGTGGTAAAAAATCTATTGGATAAAAGACCCGCCAACGCCACTCCCTTTGTTTTTCCTCATGAATGCCCTGTGTGCCAAAGCCAAGCCGTTCGTATCGATGGCGAAGCTGCAAGACGCTGTACGGGTGGATTGATCTGTCCGGCGCAAGCGACACAAAGACTGCATCATTTTGTTTCAAAACATGGCTTTGATATTGATGGTCTTGGACAAAAACAAATTGAAGAATTTTATCATAAAGGTTGGATTCAGACACCGGCAGATATTTTTAAGCTCCAGCAAAAAAATGAACGAAGTTTTCCGCCCATCCAAACCTGGGAGGGCTGGGGCTCAAAGTCTGCGGAAAACTTATTTGAATCCATCAATCAAAAACGCACCATTAGCCTCGAAAGGTTTATCTACGCCTTAGGTATTCCACAAATTGGCCAATCCACCGCAAAGCTTTTAGCAAAAACCTATCTGAGCTTAAATAATTGGCGACAACAAATGCAAACCGCCGGCGTTAGCTCACAAAATTCAGCCCGTGAACATCTCATGAATATTGATGGTATAGGCCCCAGCACGGCCGAAGACTTAATCGATTTTTTTCAAGACTCCCGCAACCTAGAAATTCTCGATGATTTACAACAACAACTCCACATAGAAGACGCACAAGTTCTAGAAATAAAAGACTCACCAGTGGCAGGTAAGACGGTCGTTTTTACAGGAACCTTAACGAAATTTTCCCGGGATGAAGCCAAATCCCTTGCTGAAAGTCTCGGCGCTAAAGTATCCTCTGCCGTATCCAGCAAAACCGATTATGTCATCATTGGAGAAAATGCTGGCAGCAAAGCAAAAAAAGCACAAGACCTGGGAATATCCATCCTAACCGAAGATGAATGGGAAAAATTCATCGGCAGATAATCCCTTTATGAAGACAGCTTACTCGTAAACATTATCGGATACCGGATCTTTGGTGCCTCCTTCTAGGGACACGCCGGTCATTTCATCGATAAGATGATCTTCCACCGGAGTATATGTAGCCAATACGGGGGAAATGAGAAAACATATGCTGACAGCAATTGCGAAAATCGTTCTGTTCAATAGCGGCTCCTATTTTAAACTCACAATTCTATTGTAAAAGTCTATATAGGACTGCGCAACTTTTTCTTCGCTGAAATCTTTCTCGTACGCCTTATAACCGTTTGCAACGATTTTATCTCGTAAGGATGAGTTCGCGATGACTTTATTCACGGCTGTTGCAAGACCATCAATATCATCTATCTCGACCAACATACCATTCTCACCATCGATCACATGAGCTTTCGGACCAGCGCTAGCCGCCGTTACGAGTGGAACTTTATAAGCCCATGCTTCCACGATTACAGTCCCAAAAGGCTCATATCGAGAAGGAAACACACAAATATCACAGGCTTTTAAAAGCGCTGTACGGTCATTACGCCATCCTAAAAAACGAACGCGGTGATTCAAACCTAATGTTTGTGCTAAATCTTCTAATTCCTTTTGCAAAGGGCCATCGCCAGCAATCCATAAATACGCATGCGGAATTTGCACCAAGGCTTTTAACAGGATATCGATAGCCTTCTTTTTATGCAAACGTGCCAAAGATAACAAAACAATCGCATCCTCTGGTGTATCCAGATCTTGACGAGAAACAGGGGGCACATCCTCCACAGGCGCAAAAGTCCGCAGAACTTGAATTTTATCTTCTGGCCATCCAGATTGTTTTTGATGCGCACATATGTCTGGCGTTACGCCAACAAGATAATCGCAATTCTTATAGTTCGCCACGTCATAATAGCCGCCATACCACCCCACATGAACCCCTTTTACCTTCGGACAAAACTTCGTCGCCCGGTTCATCCATGTCTGCACCACGTCCGGTTGAAAGGTATCCATAAGAGAAGCAATCGATTTCTTGGTGGTAAAGTCAAAAAGCTGCCGAAAGGGTAAAGCCGTATAAGGGACACCAGCCTGTTTTAAGAAAGCTTCACACGGAGCCCCCTTCTTAATAACGGCATGCTGATTTAATCCTCGTTTATGCAAGGCTATAACGGTATCCATGAACGCTGTTTCCGCACCACCCGTAGCTTTTCCGGCCATAATCTGAATTAATTTCATTGCGACTTTCCTACCTTAAAACGGATATTTTTCGTAATATACACGAGACGACAAACACAATCACTTTTTATTGCATCCAAAGAACAAGAAACGTACAATAAGTTTTTAAATTAGAAACAGCGTCATGAATTTTCAACCCATACTTTATGTCATTGGATATTTATTGATTGCCCTGGGCGGCCTCATGGCTGCGCCTGCATTATTAGATTGGTTTTCTTCGGATCCGGCATGGCTTCTCTTCGTCGAGTCCTCCCTGATCACCTTATTCATTGGCACCTTACTCGTTCTGGCCAATAAACCCTCGGCGGAGCTTGAGCTTTCCTTGCGAGAAACTTTTATCTTAACCACAGCAACCTGGGTAACCTTAATCATATTTGCTAGCCTGCCCATGATGTTTAGCACCATTACAGCTTCCTATGTGGATTCACTTTTTGAAGCCACATCCGCTTTAACGTCTACAGGCTCAACTGTACTGGTGGGGCTGGATTATGCCCCAAAAGGCATTCTATTGTGGCGAGCCCTGCTGCAGTGGATGGGAGGCGTAGGAATAATCGTTATGGCCATCACGATTCTGCCTCTGCTGCGCATCGGGGGCATGCAATTATTCCATAGTGAGTTTTCTGATAGGTCGGAAAAAATATTGCCTCGTGTTTCACAAATTACCAAAGCTATTTTCTGGACATATACAGGGCTTACCGTCCTGTGCATGGCTTTTTTATATTTTGCCGGCATGAATTTATTTGACGCCTTTTGCCACGCCTGTACGTGCATCTCTACCGGAGGACTTTCTAATTATGACAGCTCCATCGGCTATTTCAACAGCCCCTTAATTGAATTTATTTTGATGCTATTCATGATCTTGGCCGCAACCCCGTTGATCTTGCATGTCCGTTTTTTGTACGGAGATTATGGCGCCCTATGGCGGGATGGGCAGGTAAAGACGTTCTTATTTACCTTCATACTCCTTATTCCCTCCCTACTCACCCTATACCGATGGTTTACAACCGAGGCAACGATTCTTACCAGCGCACGCGAGAGCTTTTTCAATTACATCAGTATCATCACCACCACCGGATACTCTTCTGGCAATTACACACAAGATATTCCTTTTTTACATATTTTATTTATCGCGGCCATGCTAGTGGGCGGTTGCACTGGATCTACCGCTGGGGGAATAAAGATATTTCGGGTAAAAATATTTTATGCCTTAACCAAAACGCAGATGTACAAGCAATACCGCACCCACGCCATTCATATTCCCACCTTTGATGGTCAAGAGATTACTATGCCGATTATTTTATCGGTGACAGCATTTTTAACTTTATTTTTCATCTCATTTTCTTTTCTGTCACTGGTTATCGCCGCGACGGGCCAAGATATCTTAACTAGCCTATCCGCCGCCATTGCCTGCCTAAGCAGTGCAGGCTTAGGTCTCGGCGATACTATAGGTCCGGATGGAAACTACAGCTCATTAAGCGATACCGCAAAATACACCCTCATCATCGCAATGATCTTAGGCCGCCTAGAACTCATTACCGTTTTAGTTTTGCTACGACCCAGTTTTTGGAAAAAATAAAACCTCCAAAAAAGCCAGTTTTGAAATGGCCTCATCCTTTACTTCAAGTAAATCCTTTTGAATTTAAACAATTACAATATTTCATTTTTTAATTTTTATAAAACAACTTAAAATATAAAAAATGTAATTTCCATTAGGATATAATCATGTTGCAAAAAAATACTTTAATATTTACCTGCTGCTCTCTTTCTCTTCTTTTCAATGCTTTGCATGCAGAAACAAAAGAAAAACCACAAAGCACAGAAGAATTGCTCAACGATCGCGTCATTACGGCTGAACAAAAAAATAAATTAGACAAAAAGAATGATCGTGAAGGATATCTGAAAGATCGTCTACAGAATTACAGCGGCCCCGGCTCTCTGAATGAAGGCCAAATCGCACTGCAGCTACAAATTCAAAACGAAGCGCCCGATATGCTTTGCATCGCCAACACAGGAGCCTTAGCTGTTGCTGTTGTGAATCAAGAAGCCCCACCGTTTGTCTTTACAAATAAAGAGGGGGAGCTAGACGGTATCGACATCCAAATCGCCAAAAAAATTGCAGAAGAACTCGGCGTTAAACCCGTGTTTGTAAAGGTGGATACTTTCGACGCGGTCATTGAAATGGTCATCGAGAAAAAAGTTAACATGGGAATCTCCAAGCTCAGCGTTACCTCTGACCGCACGAAAAAGGTTCGGTTTGCTGGTAGCTATGTTAAGCTCGCGAAGGCTTTACAAATCAACCGCCTGGGATTGAAGAAATTAAATAAGAACAAAAATTTAACACTCACCCAGCTCTTCAATTCCCCCGAGGCTACCATTGGGGTTTTAGAAAAGAGTGCGTATGAGAGCTACGCAAAAGTTCTCTTTCCAAAGGCAAAGGTCGTCTCCTATAAAAATTGGGACGAGGCCCTTAATGACATGAAAAGCGGCAAGATCTTGGCTGTCTTCCGTGATGAATGGGAAGCCAAAAAATCCGTACTCAACAACCCAAATCTAGCCATTCAGGCGGAAACAATTACCATTAATGAACAGGATGACCCCTTCCAAATGGTTGTCCCCTGGAGCAGCCCACAATTTGCTCATTATCTAGACAACTTCATTTTGGTCAACTCCAAATACCAATATGATTTACCAAAACTAACACTTGCTTACAAAGCATATACAAACAATAACCAGCAGAAATAGGTTAGAAAATGAAACAACAAAACATTGCCTATCGCATTCTTAACAACAAGCTTTCGTATGTAGCCGGATCGTTAATTGGTATATTCCTGGGGCTTAAATTCCCTTCCCTGGGCAAACCCTTTGGTGAACTCAGCCATATGTTTTTAAATCTACTACAGCTTTGCTTACTCCCTATTATCGTCACGTCTATCGGCTTAAGCGTCGCCCATTTTATGGTTGTAAAGGCAAAAATAAGCTCCTTGCGTGTCATGACGATCTTAATGCTAACGTTATTTTTATGCAGCGTTATTGGGTCAGGAGCCGCTTACCTAACGAGTCCTGGAAAAGATTTAGATTTTTCTGGAAGTGCTGACTTGAAAGAACGCATTGAGAATTCTTCACGTCACGCAAAAAGCTTAAATGACCCCGTTGAATCCAAACTAGAGCAGGGTATTTTAGATATAGTTGTTGGCGCGATTCCTAGCAACATGTTTGAATCCTTAACCGCAAACAGGCTATTACAAATCGTTTTCTTTTCGATGATTTTAGGTATCGGCCTTGGTAAGTTTGCAGCCTCGGAATCGGAACTGATGAAAGTCACCAAACAAGTCCGCGTTGTTTTTTATGATCTCTTTGAATGGTTTCTTACATTCTTCCCCATTGTCCTCGTTTTCTTACTTACCTATGAAGTTTCCCAGGTAGGTTATGAACCTCTCTTGGCCATGGGTAGATTTATTGGTATTTTTTACTTGCTGAGCATGGTGGTCATTCTTTTATCCCTTATGATCATCAAGAGCAATACCCGCGCGACATGGAGACAAACATTGTCAATTATGTTTAATCCGGTCCTGATTGCCCTTGCAACCCAAAATTCCAACAACACAATCCCCCCATCCATTTTTGCTTTGCGTCGATTTAATTTCAATGTGGATCTAACACAACTTTTAGTTCCCTTAGGGTCGATTATTGGGCGCTATGGATTTATTATATACTTTGGATTTATCATTGTGTTTGCCTTGCAAGTCTACGGCGTAGATCTATCTTTAACTCAATATATTTTGGTTTCTTTCATCATTACCATGGCGAGCTTAGCCTCTGCGGGGCAAGATGAATTAACTATTACTATGGGTTTTCTTTTAGTCATACTCACGCCCATAGGTATTCCGTTAGAGGGGGTATTGCCCTTGCTGTTTGCGATTGATCTTTTCATCGATCCATTAAGAACGGCGCTTACGGTTGCTATCAATTGTGCGGTTGTAACAACCACAGACTCTCCACAAGGCCCATTGCTGAGTGAAGCGGAAGTGGAAAAACTGCAGCTAAACCCAGTCCGATAATATTACAAGCCATTTACACGTGTACTTTACGGTCCTTGTAAATGGCTTTTTTTATGCCTTAACAAATGAATTGTAATTTAAATAAATGCTTCTCTTATTAGATATCAGCCCGTATAGTATATATAGGTGAACAGTTTTAACGGGGTCGTACTTGCCATCATCAAAACCTAATTCCAGCACATTTATCGAATTTGATAACAACCACTTGCTCCCCTCTCTTTTTGGAGAGAATGACATCCACCTTCAAAATATAGAAAAAGAACTCGGCGTAGAAATCGTAGCCAGGGGCAATCAATTAGTGATCTCTGGACACAGTGCACGAGTTGATCTCGCCAAGACAACGTTGAAAAGTTTATATCAGGACTTAAAAAAAGGTAAGACTGTAACCTTACCAGAAGTGCAAGCCGCCATGCGTATGGCTTCTTCTCCAGATACAAGCCCGCCTAATCTTAACGGGCAAAAAAATGAATCCCACGATTTAAACATTGCAACACGCAAGCGCGTTGTGAATCCCAGATCACCGGGACAAAAGAAGTACATTGAAGCTCTGCTAAAGCACGACTTAGTCTTCGGGGTGGGCCCAGCCGGTACAGGGAAGACTTATCTTGCCGTAGCGGTAGGTGTTTCCTTATTATTACAGGGAAAAGTAGATCGTATTATCCTCTCTCGCCCAGCGGTGGAGGCCGGCGAACAGTTAGGTTTCTTGCCGGGTGATATTCGTGAGAAAGTGGATCCTTACTTGCGCCCTCTCTACGATGCCTTACACGACATGATGCCCAAGGACCAGGTGGAAAAACGCATGGATAATGGGGATATTGAAGTGGCGCCTCTCGCCTTTATGCGGGGTCGGACTTTATCTCACTCCTACGTTATTTTAGACGAGGCGCAAAACACAACACCGATGCAGATGAAAATGTTCCTAACGCGTCTCGGTGAAGGATCCTATATGGTCATAACAGGAGACATGACACAAGTTGATTTAAAGAACGGCCAAAAGTCAGGACTCTCTGATGCCCTAGAAATTTTACAAAAGGTTGATGGCATAGCCACAATTTTCCTTGATGAAAAGGACGTAGTGAGGCATCCTCTGGTCAGGAAAATTGTATTGGCTTACGGAAAGCAAGATGAAAAAAGATAACTCTCGACAGCGTCCGATCTTCTGGACGGAAATATTCTGATATGTCGATAACGTTTGATTTGACGATTCTCTTAGACACACCCCGCTGGCAAGACGTCTTGCCCGATTATGAAGACTTATGCCATCGCACCATTCAGCGAACTTTTGAACATGTTCACAACAGCGGGGGAGAAAAAGAACTCAGTCTTGTTTTAGGCGATGATGCTTTGCTGCAAAGTTATAATCATCAGTATCGGGGAAAAGATAAACCAACAAATGTGCTGTCGTTCCCTGCCAGCTTACCTGCCCAGGCTTTTCAGATGAATCATAACCTTGGAGATATCCTCATATCTCTGACCACTTTGGAAAAAGAAGCTCTTGAGCAGCACAAATCCTTTTCTTCGCATTTTCAGCATATGCTCGTACATGGTCTCTTACATTTATTTGGGTATGATCATTTGACCGATGAAGAAGCAAATGCTATGGAAGAATTAGAAATTCGTATTTTACAAACATTTGGAATTGCTAATCCCTATGAATTTTAACAAAAGGTGCTAATCGTGATTCGTCGCTTTAAAGATATACTTAAAGTTTTAAAAAAACCGTCCTCGGATAAAGAAGGATCTATCCGTGAAACCATTGGTGAATTGATTGAGGATGAAACCCAGGAACAATCTGAGCTAACGGAGCATGAAAAGAAACTGCTTTCCAATGTGCTCAGCATGCAAGAACTAACGGTAGAGGACGTAGCCATCCCACGAGCCGACATGGTCAGCTGCAGCATACAAGATTCATTCCAGCACATTCTTGATACCTATTCGAAAACGGGATTTTCTAAACTGCCTATATACGGCGAAACCCTGGACGATGTTTTAGGGTACCTCAATGTGCAAGATCTATTAAAATTCGCCCCGGAGTTTAAGGAAACAGACATCACCCCCCTTATTCGTGAAGTGCTCTTTGTCCCGGAATCCATGCAATTGATGGACTTACTCTTACAAATGCGCGCCACAAAAGCCCCTGTTGCTATCGTTGTAGATGAATACGGTGGCGTGGACGGACTCGTCACGTTATGGGATGTGGTGCAAGAATTAATTGGGGAAACCGACGATTCTGATTCTCAAGATACCACAAAAAATACGACAAAAATGTCCGATGGTTCTGTCATCGCCAACGCACGTATGGAACTTGAGGATTTTGAAGACGAATTTGGTCCGTTCTTGACAAAAGAAGAACGAGAAGAAGAAGAAAACGATACAATCGGTGGGCTCATCACATCCCTTATTGGTCGTGTCCCTACTCGTAAGGAAATCATTACGCACCCTTCGGGTATAGAATTTGAAATCTTGGAAGCCGATCCGCGACGCATTATCCGCGTTCGTGTGCATTTTAAGAATAAAAAAGAAGATGTTTCCGTTGATGCGTCTTAATTTTCAACACTGGAATCCGTGGAGCCAAGTCTTTGGTTGTATTGGTCTGGGCGTTTTAGCTTCTCTGGCTTATGCTCCGATATCGGCTATTCCTTGCGCTTTTGTTGCATTCCCGTTGTGGTTATATATTTTACAGATTCATCAAAAATCCTCATGGCAACGAATTTTCGTCCTCGGCTGGAGTTTTGGTCTGGGATACTTCACCGGCGGGCTATACTGGATTACGTTTTCTTTAGGGACGGACATCAGCGCATTTTGGTGGTTGATTCCCTTTTCTTTGTTGGGGATCCCTTCAATTCTGTCCATTTATATAGGGCTGATTGCTGTTATTCTGCAGCGGGTTCACTGCACAGGAATTTCCCGCTGTTTTTGGTTTGCGAGTCTATGGACAATCGCCGAAGTCACCTGGGGGTCTGGCTCCCTAGGGTTACCCTGGAATCCTTTAGGATCCATGTGGAGCTCTTTTTCACCGCTGTTACAATCCGTATCTGTCATTGGTGTTTATGGGTTGACGCTGATAACGGCCTTATGGGTTTCCACACCTATTCTGTTGGAAAAACATAAGCTCAAAATGCCTCAGGTTATTTTTATCACCTGCCAAGTTGTGATCCTGGTGGGTGCGTCTAGTTGGGGTATGATTCGCCCCCACACGACTCCAACAGCAGAACTAGAAAACCCGCCATTCATAAGACTCGTACAACCTAGCCTGCCCCAGGATTTAGATTGGAGCCCGGAAAAAGCTGGCGAGCAATTTTTTAATTTAATGAATTTATCTTCTACCACTACCGAAAGATTACCGGACTTGATTGTATGGCCTGAATCCGCACTGCCCTTGTTATTGGATGAGAACACACAGGCGCGTGAGACTATTGCCAAAATTTTAAAACCAGATGCTTTTCTGCTGTCCGGTTCCTTGCGCCGTGAGTTTAACGGTGGGGAAAAGCCTAAAGTTTATAACAGCATGGTCATTGTAGATGCTGGAGGTAACGTAATTACCAATTACGATAAAACGCACCTGGTCCCATTCGGTGAGTACCTCCCCTTACGTCAATTGATTCCCGACTCGATTACAAAGATCACAGCCGGGGAAACTGATTTTTCTCGGGGGCAAGGATTAAAAACCATCAGCTTAGGTGAATTTCCTGCTTTCAGTCCGCTGATCTGTTATGAAGTGATCTTTTCAGGTCAAGTGATCTCCAGCAAAAGCCCACGAGCACAATGGATCTTGGTCATTACCAATGACGCCTGGTACGGCCACACATCGGGTCCCTATCAACACCTTCAGCTCACACGTCTACGTAGCATCGAAGAAGGTCTTCCTTTGGTGCGCGCCGCCAATTCCGGTATATCAGCTGTTTTCGATGCCTTTGGTCGTGAAATTATCCGCAAGGATTTAGGGGAAAAAGGTGTTGTGGACGCAGAACTTCCTCCCGCGCTTCGCAACCCCACTCTATTTTCCTTGTATGGTCAGCTGATATTTATTATCTTGCTCGCTAGCTTTGTTTTGTTAGGCATGGCATTTCGCAAGCCACCCATTTTATAGTAATTAAAGAGAGTATAATGTCGGAAATCAGTAAATTATACGGCCGTCGCCGTGGACGTAAACTTCGTGAACAGCCACAACAGTTAATGGATCACCTCTTGCCCCAAATAACTGTCACTTTGCCCGATGACGGTTTCTTGCCTTTAAATGACAAGCCTCAATGGCTAGAAATTGGATTTGGAGGCGGAGAGCATCTACACGGCCAAGCCGCCCAAAACCCGCATGTCGAGATCATTGGCTGCGAGGCCTTTATTAACGGAATAGCCTCCTTGCTACAACATATTCATGACAAACCAGTCAGCAATATTAAGATTTTCCCCAGAGACGCACGCGTTTTAACAGACAAACTCCCAGACCACAGCATCGATAGAGCCTTCATCCTCTTCCCCGACCCATGGCCAAAAGTCAGACATTTCAAACGCCGCCTTATATCCGCAGCCTTTATACAAGTTCTGGCCAGAATATTAAAACCTGGCGCAGAATTGATTATAGCCACGGACGATGATAGCTATGCGGAATGGATCGAGAATCAAATCAAAGCCCAGACTCACTTCACTTTAGCCAACAACGACATCCACACCCCACCACAGGGCTGGGTCAAAACCCGCTATCAAATGCGCGCAGAAAGACTCCACAACATCTGTCGGTTTTACGTATTGCGCAAGAATTTATAATTTTGCAGCTCTCGACGACTCATAAAGTTGTGTTTTGTTCGTCTTGCAATATCTGTTTGATTTCCCGAATTGTAAAACGTTTTTTCTGCAACTCCTTAATCTTCTCAATTCTTGCGATAGAGTTAGATTGGAATAACCAATAGCCAGAGGCTGTAGATGAAGCTATTTCAAGTAATTGTTCCTGCACCCAGAACCTAATCGTTGAAACAGGTGTATTCGTCCTGGCGGCCAGATGACCTATTTTCATGAGCTCCATAGCATTTTCTGATTGCGACGCATCCTCTCCCTTCACAGCCTTTAGATAAATATCTAAAGATCGGTCAACGGCTCGAGAGATAAGCGCCATATATTTGTCCAGAGCCCCACCCATCTGAGCTGTTTCTAGAGATTTTATGTATTCTAATCGATCTTCTGGACGTATGATGGCAGGCGGATAACCGTAAATCATTAGTATAAGATTCATGAATAGGCGTGCTGTGCGTCCATTACCATCTACAAATGGGTGTATAGCAACAAACTTATAGTGAGCCAAGGCGGCAAGCTCAATAGGATTTTGTGTCGACGAGTGAAGCCATGCCATAAACTCTGACATCAGATCTGGTACTTTTCTTGGATTCGGTAAAATCACTGGGGATCCGGAAATACGAACGGGGATATTTCTGTAATGCCCTGCATTTTCATCGTCAATTGCCTCAAGAATATACTTATGAATTTGCAGGATTGTATTTTTGCTAATTTCGCAGATGGATTTTGATACTTGCAATTTAACCCACGCCAATGCATGAGCATGATTACTCGCCTCGAAATGTTCCTTTAATGACTTCCCCCCAATGGTTAAACCCTTCTCAACCACCAAGGCTGTTTCGGCTCGCGTTAAAGTATTTCCTTCTATTGCATTACTGGTATAGGTCAACTCCACTAAAAACCAATCCTCCAGATTCTTCACCAAAGCCTGAGGAAGGGGGCGATATTGATCTAACTCATGTTTCTTATGGATAAGTTTTTCATAATTCATATATAAAGTATAAAGTATCACTTGACACTTTACAATATGATTATTGTTTCTATCCAGAGCCTACGCATGAAAAATTTAAGAGAGAAAGTGACGTCCACACCTGCCACACCTGTGAAGGCAGATGTGACAGGTTCTGTGTATTTTTCATGCGTAGACCCTGAGCTAATCGCTGGATATGATTGACAGATTTATCCCAGCAACTTCGCCAGGTATTGACCTGTATAGCTTTTTTTACAGGCTGCCACATCTTCTGGGGTTCCTGTGGCGATCACTTGGCCGCCGCCGCTGCCGCCTTCGGGACCCATATCTATGATCCAATCGGCGGTTTTGATGACATCGAGATTGTGCTCAATAACCAGGACCGTATTTCCTTGATCCACCAGAGTCTGTAGAACCTCTAGCAATTTGCGCACATCTTCAAAATGCAGACCTGTGGTGGGTTCATCCAGAATGTAAAAAGTTTTGCCTGTGGCTCTTTTTGACAGCTCTTTAGATAGCTTCACTCTTTGGGCCTCACCACCGGATAGAGTCGTTGCCCTTTGCCCCACATGGATATAGCCAAGCCCCACTTGATGGAGCGTTTTCAGCTTATCGCGAATGGAAGGCATAGCCTCAAAAAATTCCATCGCCTCTTCAACGGTCATATCCAAAACATCCGCAATGGATTTACCCTTAAATTGGACCTCTAACGTTTCGCGATTATAGCGCTTTCCAGCACATTGATCGCATTGCACATATACATCGGGCAGGAAGTGCATTTCAATTTTTATGACACCATCCCCCTCACACGCCTCACAACGACCACCCTTGACGTTAAAAGAAAAACGACCGGCCGCATAGCCTCGTGCTTTGGCTTCCGGCAAAGCGGAAAACCACTCACGAATAGGGGTAAAGAACCCTGTATAGGTTGCAGGATTAGATCGAGGTGTTCTACCTATAGGCGATTGATCAATATCGATGATTTTATCAATATGTTGGATGCCTTCTATACTCTCATGCTCACCCGCACGATCTCGGGCATCATTCATTTGACTCGCCAAAGCTTTATATAAAGTTTCCACCACCAAGGACGATTTTCCGCCACCAGAAACACCCGTAACACAAATAAATTTTCCCAAAGGAATTTCAACGGTCACGTTTTTTAGATTATGAACACGCGCCCCTTTTATAGTAATACACTTCCCCTTATGCCCCTGGCGTCGTTCTTTCGGTACAGCAATCTTGCGTTGCCCCGAGAGGTACTGCCCGGTCAGGCTTGCAGGCTCGTCTAAAATATCTTGTAAGGTGCCTTGAGCAATAATTTCGCCGCCATGAATACCGGCCCCCGGGCCCATATCGATCACATGGTCCGCGCAACGAATGGCATCCTCATCATGCTCCACAACGATAACCGTATTATCTAAATCCCGTAATCGATTTAAAGTTTCCAGCAAACGATCATTATCACGCTGATGCAGGCCTATAGAGGGCTCATCCAAAACATATAACACCCCTGTGAGCCCGGAACCAATCTGTGAAGCTAAACGGATGCGTTGACTTTCTCCCCCGGATAAGCTTCCCGAAGATCTGGACAGCGTCAAGTAGCCAAGCCCCACATTGTGCAAAAACTGTAAACGCTCGTGAAGCTCTTTTAATATGCGCGCCGAAATTTCTTGATCTTTAGGTGTTAATTGATGGGGCAAACCTTTAATCCAAGCCAAGGCATTTTCAATGGAGTATTCCGATATATGATGAATATTTTTCCCGTCAATCTTAATGGACAGAGCCTCCGGCTTTAGCCTTTGGCCTACGCATACCGGACAGGGCTGTACGGTTTGATAGCGAGCCATTTCATCCATCTGGCGATTACTTTCGGTTTCTTTATTCCGTCGTTCCAAATTTGGAATAACCCCCTCGAAAGGCTTATGACTGCGGTACTGCCGCGAGTCATCTTCAAGTTTCATCGGGATACATTCGTCGCCTGAACCATACAATATGGCATTTTGCACCTTTTCACTTAAATCGCGAAAAGCCTTGTGCGGGTCTTCTCCGTAATGCTGAACAACAGAAGAGAGCACCTGTTGGTAATAGAAAGAAAACGCAGTCTTCCACGGCGCCACCATGCCTTGATTTATATTCAAACCCGTGTCTGGAATGACAAGGCTTGGGTCAAAAATCACTTGTACGCCCAAACCATCGCAACTGGAACATGCCCCAAAAGGACTATTAAAAGAAAACAGCCGCGGCTCAATTTCGTTAATTGTAAATCCCGATTCAGGGCAAGAAAACTTCGTGGAGAAGGTATGCCGGACACCGGTGTCAACCTCATCCACAAAAATGAGACCTCCGGCTAAATCCACAGCCGTTTCTAAAGAATCCGCCAGTCGATTTCCTAAATCAGGGCCGATGACAATACGGTCCACTAAAACTTCGATATCGTGCTTCAGCTTTTTATTTAAAGCAGGCGTTTCTTCTATATCGTACAACTCGCCATTGACCCGTAACCGCTGGAATCCTTTACGTTGAAGATCCTGAATTTCCTTACGGTATTCTCCTTTTCGGCCACGCACAATTGGTGCCAAAATATATAAGCGCGTGCCCTCTGGCAGCAACTTAAGGCGATCAATCATTTGCGATATGGTTTGACTCGTAATCGGCAACCCCGTTACCGGCGAATAAGGAACCCCAATCCGCGCATACAACAAACGTAAGTAATCGTAGATTTCGGTAACCGTACCTACCGTCGAGCGTGGATTTTTTGAAGTGGTTTTTTGCTCAATAGAAATAGCCGGAGACAAACCCTCAATGGAATCCACATCTGGCTTTTGCATTAATTCCAAAAACTGACGAGCATAGGAGGAAAGACTCTCCACATAACGACGCTGACCTTCCGCATAAATGGTATCAAAAGCCAACGAAGACTTTCCCGAACCACTTAAGCCCGTGATCACCACCAATTTATTCTTAGGAATTTCAATGTTTATGTTCTTAAGGTTATGCTCACGCGCCCCACGAACCGATATGTAATTAGCCATGCGCCATATTTAACACTCTTTTTAACTCTATGAAAGAAATTTCATGTCATAATCCTATTGAAAACAGAATACAGGGTACCTACATAACAAATATAAACGAATTTATGTAAAGGAAATACCTCATGCGCAGACTTTTGATTGCGACACTTTTGACTTTTAGCTTTAACGCCCAAGCCTCAACGTCAATTACGCCAGAAGAATACAATCCCGTCAATCAAGTATTTTCCGATCCAAAGCTGATAGAAACGATCCTGATGCAAAAGCAATCCAACTCAAAAAGCCTCATTTTAGAATTTGAGGATATCTATAATTGTTTAAATACATCGCGCACAATCCGAAAAGCGGCTTGGAAAGCTGTTGCTTACGTAAAGTTTCGGTTTGATTTATTTTCGGAAAATATCCTAAAAACCCACAGCGCCATCGCCATCGAGATTTACAAAAACCACCTAACGGATAAGACACCCTTTTACAAAAATCTTGTGGAAGCCCAGCCTAATATTCGTCAGCAAATCGGTTCTGTAGGGCTTACCCAAGACAACACCCAACTCATGGTTATGTGTGAGTTGATGGGAGATGACTCCGCCATAAAAATGCATATAGATAACATCACCGCAGAATATACGAGTAAGCTTGAGCATGGCACCCTGCACCAGAAACTCGATCAGCTTATGCATTATGGTAGCAAACTGGCTGTCGAACATAAGAATTGGCTGATTTTTCATGTTCGCATGGAATAGTATCCATTTTGTAAAACTATTGAGTTGCACACCAAGAATTTTTACCGGAAAGACTGCCTTGATTTTTTAAATCCTTACAAGCGGCACCCAAATCTACAAAATCATCCATTATGCTTTTGGTCTCATCATCTAGCTCCTTTAGGTTTAGAGTAGGGTTTTGTTTTACTGATTTTTCTTGAGCCACCAATTGGTTATATTTTTCAATATATGTAAGAAGATTTTTATGATTCGAACGAAGTTGTTCCTGAGACGAAACGGCGGTCACTTTTTTTTCTTTACCTGTCAAACGGTTATGCATATTTTTAAATATTTCATATCTTTCATCTAAAGACCTCCCGATCAACGCAACCAGATTGGCAATGTCTTTGTTCGATGCATAGGGAAGGCTCTTCTCCATGAACTCATCTTTTCGAATAAGTACTTGCAACATACCGTTATTCGCGCTCTCAACAGCCTCTTGCTTTAGTTTTTCCAAAGCGATTTGACGCTGCGCCCTCTGCAACTCACTCCGCTCCAATACATTATCCTGTTTTGCAGGGATAGATGGACGCGCCGGCCTCTCATAAAGATCATAAGAACCATGAACCTGGGAAACAAATAAAACAGGTATTAAAAACATCATGTAAAATACTCGCATAATAATTTACTCCTAATTACATTATTATGTTAAAACAATATTATTAAATAATAGTTAAATATATATTATAAATTGGAAATATTTTTTCCATCTCATGGAAGATCTACAACGATAAAAATCCATATAATACCACTTGCGATTTAGGCATTTATTGGTTATTTTATGCACAAGCGGAGGGATGCCAGAGAGGCTGAATGGGGCGGTCTCGAAAACCGTTGTGCATGCAAATGCACCGTGGGTTCGAATCCCACTTCCTCCGCCAGATTTTTTAAAGAGAACTTTTCTCACGTCTTTTTTGGTTAGCCGCAGCAGGTCTCAAAAGCCCAGTATTTGTGAGCTTTCTAGGGTTCTAAGCTGGCATTAGACCCGTACCTCGCTTTCTCCAATTTTGGTATTTTACCCCCAAAATCTCTGTTTTTACCCTCTCTATCTCCGATACATGCGAACACTCGGGGTGAAGGTACGCATGTTCTCAAACCCTCTATTTACCTGGGTTTCAGAGGATTGATGTTTTTTGACCCCTCACTTTTTAGAGAACGAAAAGCGGAGTAGTAAGTGGGATTCGAAACGGAGAATAACTTTAGTCTTGACTTATTTAGTAAACTCGCATACTATATCCATAAATACGATAAAGGTGTAATATGTGGACAAGAACTTATAGCAAAACATTCCAAGCTTTAAAGCGCGAAGATATTTGGCGGATCTGGACGGACATTAATAACTGGCCAACGTGGCATGGTGATTTGGATTACTGCAAGCTTGAGGGTGACTTCAAAGTTGGCAATCACTTCTTCTTAAAGCCTAAAGGCGTTCAGCCTGTAAAAATTGTGCTTACTGAAATTAGTGAAGGCTATTCATTCACTGATTGTACATCTTTCTTTGGCGCCAAAATGTATGATACTCATGCCATGGAAGAGACTGTAGACGGTTTAAAACTTACCAATAAACTTGTTGTAATTGGGCCGCTAAAATGGCTCTGGATCAAGCTTGTAGCCCAAAATGTTGCTGATACTATAGCAGAAGAAACAGAAAACCTTGTAAAGTTTGCAAGGAGTCTTCATGGCTAATTTACCGTTTGGCTTTGATGCGCCAGAAGACAGCCCTGGATTTCTCCTTTGGCAAACGACCATGATTTGGCAGCGACAAATTAAAAAAGCCCTGGAAAAATATAATATTTCTCATGCACAGTTTGTCATTATGGCGACCCTCATGTGGTTTGAGGCTCATGGATATGATACCACTCAAATTTTAATCGTGAATCAAACCAAGCTTGATAAGATGACCGTATCAAAATCGCTTAAAAAGCTTGTTCAAATGAGGTTTGTAAATCGTATAGAGCATGAGGTAGACACACGTGCAAAGAGTGTTTCGCTTACTGAAAAAGGTAAAGGTATGGTGCGTACCTTAGTCCCCATTGTTGAAGGGATTGATCGTATCTTTTTTAGCAAGGCCTCTGATCAGGATCAAAAAAGCCTTATACATATTTTAGCAAAACTAGCAGCAGGTACCGCAGATGAATAAGGCAGCAAAATTCTGGATTGGTGTTGCTTGCAAAGAGCATGTGGAAAACGGTGTTAAGCTGGGCATTTGCCAATTCTGTCACGGCAAATCTGTGCCTGCTAAGCGATTATCCCGTGGTGATTTTGTAATCTATTACTCTTCTAAAATAACCATGGCAGGATCTGATCTCTATCAAAAATTTACTGCAATTGGCGAGATCATTGATGATGCCCCTTATCAAGTAGATATGGGAGATGGATTCAAACCATTTAGGCGTAATATCAATTATTTTGACGCCAAGCATATTGATATCAAACCGCTTGTACAGTCACTGCCATTTATCAAAAATAAAAATTCGTGGGGCTATGTTTTTCGCTATGGTTTTTTAGAAATCGACCAAGAATCATTTGAGATTATTGCGCATCATATGCTTGGTTTTAATCCATTGTTAGGTAATAAAAATGTCTAATCTTGTTTTACTGAAAATGATTGAAGATATAAGAACTGAGTGTGCGGCGAATATAACATTAACGCCTGAAAACGCAAAAAGATTCTTTAAGACCACTGCAGGTAGTTATGGGGCTGGCGATAAATTTTTGGGCATTACTGTGCCTAATTTACGAAAAATTGTAAAATTATATAAAGATATAGAGCTACAAATTATACAAGAACTACTTCAGTCAAAATATAATGAGGAGCGGCTCTTGGCACTGCTGATACTTGTGCATCAATACCAAAAAGGAAATTCTGACCGCCAAGAAGAGTTGTATATATTTTATCTGAGCAACATTGATTGCGTTAATAATTGGAACCTTGTTGATAGCTCGGCTCATCATATTTTGGGCCATTATTTATGGGACAAGGATAGATCTATGCTTACTAAACTTGCCGCTTCTGATGTATTATGGGAACGCATAATAGCAATTGTTTCAACCTGGTATTTTATCCGTCAATCTGACTTAGAGTGGACATTTAAGATAGCAAAGGTATTGCTCAATGATTCCCACGATCTGATTCATAAAGCTGTGGGCTGGATGCTCCGTGAAGCGGGTAAAAAAGATGAGGCTAGACTACTATCGTTCCTTTGCGACTATGCACATCAAATGCCTAAAACCATGCTAAGATACGCTATGGAGAGGTTATCTAAGGAGCAGAAAGAGTCTATTAAAGCCTCGATAATACAAATTCTGCCATAGCCACATCCTGGGCCCCAATACCTGAAAAATCCGCAATTATTGTTTTGATATCCTCAGAGATACCTGATTTTAATGCCGCGCCTAGCTCCATCAACATATCTTGGTTAATAATGTCTTCTTTTAATGCTCTGGAAACATCTCCAAATTTTGCTGCTTGCAGCTTGCTGTCAACAATCACCATATCAGCGGCTTTAAATACCTGAAGCGATATCTCGCTTTTATGCTCATCATCGCTGCCAAGCCCAATAATTGCTTTATTCTTGCTTTCTGGAATAGCATAGATAATGGGCTCAAGAGAGGCGGTAGTAGTTAAAACTACATCGCATTTTTCCAGTAAATCTTCTGCAGAGTCGCACACCAAATCACCAATAGCGGCAGCTTTAATCTTCCTGCGCGCATACAGCATAACGTTGGCTTTAGGGTATTTTGCTCTCATTAATTCATATAACTGCCTTGCCAAACTACCGCTGCCAATAATCCCGATATTTTGTGGCATCCAAGGCATAATCGTCAGGCAGATTATTCCCGCTATTGCTGTTCTGAGAGTTGTTAAAAAGCCTTTGTCTTGCAATATGGCTTTCAGTTCACAACTCTCTACATCAAATACTAGCATTGCTCCGTTATTGCCAAATTTACTGCTGCCAGCTATTTTGACGACAAAATATTTGCTATCCTGCCTATAGCCACCTTTAATATGGCAATCGCTTCCTTGCTCAGGAAAAACAAACTGCATAGGGAGAGGTACATCGTATAAACCTGATGAATAATCGATAAATGCAGCTTTTTGAGAGTTGATTAAGTCCTCAAGATCTTTGGTGATATTAATGATTTCTTGGATTTGCTCAAGGTTAAATATTTTCATGACGCAAAAACTCTTTTAATTGATCAAGGCACTGTGGCATATTCTTTCTGCCAAATCCTATCCGGAAATGGTTGCTTGCATAGTCATAGATGGATGCAGGCATCAGAAGTACATTTTGCTTGCGTACCAATCTATCGCAAAAGGAAGCAATAGAATCTTTGCCTTTATATTTAACGAACCCAACGCATCCGCCTTGTGGTCGTACCCACTCAAAAAGATGGCTGTATTCTGTGAAAAATTGATCGAGAAGCTGAAGATTATCAGCAACAATTTTATTGTTCCGTTCCAAGATCGCGTCCTTATTATTTAAGGCAATTATAGAAAGTATCTCAGATGGGGCGCTATTGCATATAGAGAGATAGTCTTTCATAAGTTTCATTTTATAAATCACATCCTTGTCTTTGCATGCGATCCACCCAATCCTAAGGCCTGCCATACCGAAAGCTTTGCTCATAACACCAAGGGATAAAGCTCTATCATAGAGGCATGCAGCAGGAGATGCCCATGGCTTATTTGGAGCTCCAAGCAGCCTGTAAACCTCATCAGAAAACAGCCAAATACCACTTTGTTCACAGATCTCTATCAGCGCTTGTAGTTCCTCTTCCTCTATAACTTGACCTGTAGGATTATGAGGAAAATTAATGATAATACACTTTGTATTGGACTTTATTGCCATTTGAATGGATTGCAGATCAATACGCCAATTATTTTCTTCTTTTAGCTCTATCTCCGTTACCTCTGCGCCTTTGGACTTTGGAATTTCAAGGAGTGATTGATAGCACGGAGTTAGCACAACCACGTGGTCATGCTCTTCAATTAAAGCGCTAAGAGCGCAAAATATTCCTTCTTCAGCGCCAGCAAAGCATAATATATTTTCGTCTGATAGACCTGAATACAAATTGGCTATTTGTACTCTCAATAATGGATGGCCATACGGCTCTGTATATTTCAGCGCTAATTCTTCCCAAAGTTTTTTATCTTCTGGTCCAGCCATATCTATTATTTCTGACATCGTAAAGCTTTCAGCATCCGAGCAACATAACAAGTATTTAGCCGAAAACTCGTATTTTGTAAGGTATTCCTCTAATTTAAAAATGTTCATTGATTCCTCCATTCTTTTAAATATTTAAAAACAGTAGCCCGCCCCAACCCCAGAACTTTTGCTACATAATCAGCTGCATTTTTCTCATGAAATGCCCCAAGATCAAATAAATGCTTGGCCAAAGCTTTCTTTTCATTTTGAGACAAATGATCGAATGACAGATTATGATTTTGCAAATAAGAATGGATACTGACATGCAATTTTTCCTGCCAGTCATTAGTAAAGAGCGGCTGAGGCGGGCTGCCCATTTCAAGCAAAGCGCTACTTAACTCTTGCATCTTATTGAATATCGAGATATCGCAATTGATGCACAGAAGATATTTGTCCTCAAGTATTACTGAGACAGACTTTACAAGTCTGCCATCAAAGTTAACCTTTGGATAGACTGTTTGGTCTATGCTACATAGTCCTTCTGGATCAAGTAAACTTGCGTCTCCTATTTTGCGATTAGAAAGCTTACCATTAATATAAGTGATACTGTCCCCAGCAATATCATGAATGACAATCTCCACTAAAGGATCCATCAATCGTACAATAGCATCGCATATTGGAATGTAATTGGATAACATTATTTGTACCTTATAGTCTATATACTATAGCAGTATATACTATTTAGTATCGATTGTCAAGAGGCATGAGACTAAAAAGTCTATACTGATAAAATGAGGCTAAGTTTGTCTCGTATAATGGATCATATCGTGGAACAAAACTGATTGATCAGAAAGGTTACGGTAGCCATGTGAAAGAGATGCGTCAAAGCGCAAGCCCTCATGTTGATTAACCTGGCGCCACTCTTCTTGCACCAATACTTCAATAGATCCAGTCACTGGAATCACATGCTCGATCACACCTTTTTGATGGGGAGGTGATAGATGCGTACAACCTGGTAGCAGCTCTATAATAAACACTTCAAACCCAAGATTCTCATCAAATGGGAAAATAGGCATGACGTTGATCTTATCATCTTGTTTATGTAGCTGCTGCAGTTCAGGCTTTCTATGAATAAGCTCGGCTTGATTTGATTGGGTATCTTCCACAAAAGAAGAAAATGACACATCAAATCCACTTGCAATCTTCCAAAGCGTTGCGATTGTAGGGCTTGATTCTCCTCGCTCAATTTGTCCAAGCATAGCTTTACTAACCCCGGTTTTCGCCGAAGTAACATCTAAACTCCAGCCTCTTTGATTTCGAAGATCTTTCAAAGTGGATGATATTTTAGCGGTTAAATGATTCAAGCTTCCCTCACAAAAAATGCTGTCACGCACACGCGTAGTTGTCCGGTCTATAGAACACGGTAGTTGTCCGAAAAAGGCTGACTTGATAAACCGTAGCTACCAGGTCAGCCCCTTTCTTGTTGCAGTCATCGCCTTTCCAGGCTGTAC
>JAGOMX010000062.1 GCA_017993335.1 Alphaproteobacteria bacterium
GCACAAGATCTGTATGAACGAGAGAAAAAACTCTCTTTATTACGGGGCCTTCAGGATATTGGTTCTTTTGAAGAGTGGATTTCGGGCGCACACCCTTACATGAACATAAGTAAGCCAAAAGCTTAAGCACAAACTATGCCTTAACAGGGCTATTCTCCTTTTTTGTCCTTAGCAACGAATTGCGTATTGAGCAAAATAATCGAAATCCGTCGATTTTTGGGGTCGGCTGGTGAGGATTCCAGCAGGGGTTCATTAGCGGCTTTACCGGTAACATGGCTAATACGAGACTCTTCCATACCAGCGCCCATCAGGACAAGACGGCTCGCATTTGCCCGATCCGCAGACAATTCCCAGTTGGTATAATTTCCACCTGTTTGATAAGGTGTGCTATCCGTGTGCCCGGTTACGGAAATTTTATTGGGCATGGTTTTGATAACGCTAGCAATCTGCTTTAAAAGTTTAGTCGTATGGTCATACATTTTTTTCTCGCCCGAGGGGAACATTGCTTTTTTATCCTGGTCAACGATTTGTATACGCAATCCTTCAGGCGTTGTATCAATAATCAAGTTTTCGGCAAATTGCGCGAGTTCAGGCGATTGCAAAATCGCTTGCCGTATTTTTTCTTCTGCATCTGCAAAATTCTTTTTGTCTAAAGCTTCCGCCTCGCTATCATTGGCTGGGGCTTGAGAACTAGGTTCGGGAACGGCCTTTTCTGGCACTTCTTTTTCTTCTAAAGTCGTCGATTCAGAAATCTTATCTTTCTGATCTTTTTCATCACCTTCTGTTTTTGCTTCACCTGCATTGGTTTGCGGCATTAACATCGTGACCGCGGGAGAAGCTTTTGAATCGTCAAAAGCACCTTCAGTGGCCACGGAATTACCCCCTAATACACCGCCACTACCAGACGCGGCCGTCGACATCCCTACAGGACCAAAATAATTGGAAATTCCCCGCTTTTGCTCTTCCGAGGTTGCATTCAATAGCCACATTAACAAAAAGAAAGCCATCATGGCCGTAACAAAGTCCGCATAGGCCACTTTCCATGCTCCGCCATGGTGCCCGCCGCCAGAGACTTTCTTTACTTTCTTGATGATAGGTTGCGTTTGATTAGCCATAAGATGTCCTTTTAATTAAAGGAGGGAAGAGTAGAAACGGCTTCCTCCACCTCGTTAAAAGTCGGCCTCATATCTGGGATGATTGATTTACGGGCAAATTCCACACAAATAGCGGGAGCATAACCATTTAAGTAAGCCAGAATGGCTACTTTAATACACTCATAGTAGCGGCTTTCTTCATCATACACACCGCCTATAGAACTGGCCATAGGGGCTAAAAATCCATAGGATATAAAAACACCCAAAAACGTGCCCACCAACGCCGCACCAATTAAATGACCCAAAACTTCTGGTGGCTGCGCAATAGCACCCATCGTATGAATCACACCCAAAACTGCGGCCACAATTCCTAACGCCGGCATACCATCTGCCATACTTTGAATCGCGTGAGATTGTTTGTGACCTTCCTTATGATGAATATCCAGCTCTTCATTCATCAAATCTTCCATTTGATGAGGGTTATCACTACCTAAAGTGATCAGACGCAAATAGTCGCATAGAAACTCAACGGCGTGGTGCTGTTTATGGAAATGAGGGAAATTATGAAACAGTTCACTTTCATGGGGATTTTCTGTATGACTCTCTAAAGCCAACATACCCTTGGTTTTAGCCAGTTTAAAGATAGAATAAAGAACACTGAGCAGCTCAATAAAGTTAGCCTTACTATAAGGTGACCCACCCATCATCGCTCCAAGAGCTTTCGGTGTGTTAAACAGCACATTTTTAGGCGTACCAATAATAAAAGCACCAAATGCAGCACCCACAATAATAATAACTTCGAAAGGCTGCCACAAGACATCCAAGTGCCCATCTGCTGCCTTATATCCACCGAAAACACACACAAGCACAACGATGGTTCCGATGATAAAAAACATGTGGGCTAACCTTCTTTTTTATTTTCTATACGATCCATATAAACAAAAAGAGGTTAATTTTTTCTTCACATTTTATATTAATTTTTCCTATTCTGTTGTTATTGACAGGATAAATATTTTTAAACTGTTATTGGAAAAAAAATGGATCACACAATCATTGCTAATCCCTAGTCTTACGCCTTCAACAATGTTATACAAAGAAAAACTATGGAGATTTATATGACGATTTCACTACCCGCTCTTCCTTATTCTATGGAGGCTTTAGAGCCTCATATCTCGGCTCGGACGCTTGAGTTTCATTATGGTAAACATCATCAAGCTTATGTGAATAATTTGAATAAGCTACTAGAAGGTTCACCCTTAGCGGGTAAGTCTTTGGAGGAGATTATCCATGCCAGTGCACAAAAAGGTGATTTGACGGCTGTTTTTAATAACGCCGCGCAAGTATGGAATCATACGTTTTACTGGAATAGCATGAAGCCAAATGGCGGCGGTGAAATACCCCAGGATTTAAAAGACTTAATTATTTCTAGTTTTGGAGATGTGGCTACATTTGAAACAGCCTTTAAACAAGCTGCCGTTACTCAGTTTGGCAGCGGATGGGCATGGCTTGTTTACGATGCGGGTGTTTTGAAAATTGTTAAAACATCCAACGCGGATACACCTCTTACAACGACACAAGTTCCTTTGCTAACCTGCGATGTGTGGGAACATGCCTACTACATCGATTATCAAAACCGTCGCCCCGACTATGTGGAAAACTATTTCAGTTCTCTCGTAAATTGGGAATTTGCGGCTGATAACTTAAACAAAGCCCGTCGCGCTTAAGAATACTGAGGCATCCTATCCTGCATAGGATGCCTTTTTACCATGTCCCAAACACCGCATAACACGTTAGACAAGGGCATTGCATAATTTGTAAACTCACAAGGATTCACCCACTGCAATTGGGAATGATGCATGTTTTTAATCTCCCCCTCCCATTGCCTGGCAAGCAAAAATTGACCTTTTAATCTATTTTTGAGAAAACAGAAATCAAAGGATGAGAAGCTTTCAGGCTGAAAAATCTCTATATTTAACTCTTCACGAATTTCACGTATTCCAGTTTCGAGAAAGGTCTCACCAGGCTCTCGTTTTCCACCAGGAAACTCCCAAAGCCCAGGCATAACGTACCCTTGAGGCCTTTTTCCTAACAAGACACGCCCATACACGTCTTCCAAAATAACCGCAGCTATTTCAACCACAGGCAATTGCAGGCTATATAAATACAACGATTCAATCGTAATACAATTATGTTTTGCAAAAGGAAGCAAAAAAGGATACCCCATAACCCGCACAAAAGATTTTTGTTGAGAATACAGCAAAACTAAGGCCAAATTTAATATCGCCTCGATTCCTTCTGGTTCACAGATATCCGTATCATACTGCAATACACTACCCACTTGATCATCATGGGTGTAAAAATATCCTAAACACTTATTCTCATACCTATTGTAAACAGCCCATTTTCCCGGTGCTGCGAATTCTATGGTTATACATTCAGTATTAAAAGAAATCATGAATTTATCTTCATCCACGGTGTGACATAAGGTTTTATTTCAAAAGTCTCAGCCTGCATAGAGACGTCAGGTTTCAGCGTCTCCAAACGGATCATGGCAATGCCCTTACCTGACCGAGTCGATCGCACTTGACCGACTTCCTCTCCATCATTCAGAACCGGTGTACCATGGGGTAAGTTGTCCCCGCAGAATGTAAAAGGAAGTAAGCGCTTACGCACGAGCCCTTGATGTTTGGTCCGCGCTGTAAGCTCTTGCCCCATATAGCATCCTTTATCCCAGGCAATTCCATGAAGATCATCTAAACCACATTCCAACGGTATGGATTTTTCTTTATACAAATCTTGAAAGGCTTCTGGAACCCCTTGAGCGAGTCTGTATGAATCATAGTCTTCGAAAGGAACTTCTACGCCTTCCGGTTTTTGTCCGTAATAACGCCGTCCTAAAGAAGCCAAACGAGGATCAACCATCATGAGACCCTTATCGCTAAATTCTGTGCGACCGGGAACATCCTGGCATTCCTCACCAAAAGAAAAGTATATGGGCAAAGGCTGATCCTGTTTTTCAATAATGACCTGCGCCCGCAATCTGAACTTTAATAACAACTGGATGAGCGCCTCGGATACCTCTTCCAAAACATCCAAAGCGAATCCCTGTTCGGTTTTAAATATAAAACAATCATATAAAAATCTACCTTGCGGTGTCAAAAACAAGGAATAGATAGAAGTCTGGTCACTCACCGTGTCTATATTATTGGTCATTAAGCCTTGCAGTAGTTTTTTTGCATCCGCCCCCTCAACCGTTATAAGGGTTCGATGCTTTGCATATGTATAATAATTCATCAGATCGCTTCTTTCACCTTGACCATCTGGACATGTAAGCATTATTCTTATTTTCCTGCAAGGAAATAGCTTTTTTCGCTATTTCTGCTAACCTAAAATATCAAATACTGCGCAGAAAGCTTACATGGTAAAACGTTCAGCCTTATTTTTGTTCATTGCGGTGCTTTTATGGATTATACCCACAAGCCATATCTGGCTTTTGTGGTTAGATGCTACCATGTTTAAAACCCTCAACCAATCTCTTGCTTGGGGTGCAACTTGGCAGAAGTTCTGGGGGATCTTTAATCACCCCTTGGAAAATAAACTGGGATTTGTAGGCGCGCTCATGATTCACGGCCTGTGGTGGGGCATAACTCCCCGGGAGCATAAGAGGCAACTCGGATATCAACTGCTCTTTTTCTGGGCATGCTTTGAAATTGTGCATGCCCTAAAAGACCCGTTTTTTGAAGATTTGCTGGGAATTAAACGTCACTCCCCTTCAATGGTTTTTGAGGATAGCTTAAAGTTATCTGAGCTGCTAGGCGACCCAAACATTAAAGATACATCCCATCGAAGCTTTCCAGGCGGGCATGCTCACTTTAATATATTCTGGGCGATCCTTTCCTGGAAAATTATGCCAAGCCCCTATCGCATATTTATATTATTTACAGCCATATTTTTATGCATGCCTCGCTTAGTCAGCGGCGCTCATTGGTTCACAGATGTAGCATTCAGCGCCATCATGGCTTTTCTTGTCTACGGCATCATTGAATGGATGTATATAAAACTACAATTTCGCCTTCAGCAGAGTAAACTCCGTCATGGCCGTAATCGGCCATAAAGAAAGTTCATAAGAAACCACATTCATGTCTTTTTGCATCCATGAAGCTGTTATTGTTGCCTGCCAACCCATCGTCCGCAGCACATCTAAAGAATCTTCTTGGTGAGACGAAAACAAATCGACCGCGACCAAATACTTTGCTTGTTGTCGAAAAGCTTCGTAAACCAACCATGCCCCGTGAACTTTTAAGGCATGGGTTAAATCCGCAAAAAACTCTTCTTTTGTCTCGTAAGGTTTATGGGTGGATAAGAGATAAATCGAGGCTTTACCGAATGAGTCCGGTTCATAAAAAAAAACCTTCCCTACGATTAATGAGTTCGGTTTGTATCTTATGGCAAATTGCTGAGACTTCGGCAAAGAAGGTTGTTGTTCGGGAAAACTTAAAGTGGGGGGAAAGGGACTTTTCTCATAAGGGACAAAATCAAAATCATCGGAAGCCCATAAAGGAAGAGTCAAGATAAAGAAAAAAAACGCATAACGCATATAGTTTCTCCTGTTATTCCATCAGCCATTTTCGTATGGTTTTGATTTGAAAATCATCATTTAAAGAAGGGGTATGGCCCGCCTCCAAAATATCAACGACTTTCATTTTTGGTTGCGTCTTTTTTGATATTTCCACAACCCTGGGGGTAACCAGGTCAGATTTACCGCCGCGCATTAAATAAATTGGACATGTGATTTTCTCCCATGCCGCCAAACGCTCCTCATCGCTTCGTGGAATGTGAGGGGCCTGAAAAAAGGTGGGATCATAGTTAAGCCGATAGAAGCCATCATCGCTGAAGAAAACCGAATGCCTGGCCAGATGCTGCCACTGATCCTCGGTCATGGGCGCAAGCGTTGCATATACTTTCCTTAAGTAAGCCTCAACAGTATCTAAATTTTCAAAAGTGCGAACCTTGCCAGAAAAGGCTTGCACACCACCATTTCCTGTGGGCTCAAAAATAGGTGTACAATCATTTAAAATAAGTTTTTGAATAGGGGAGGACGCCATAGAGGCCATAACGATTCCTAAGCCACCACCCATCGAGCTACCAATCCAGTCAACACTTTCCACATCCAGACGTGCAATCAGCGTGGTTAACGTATCAATGTAAGAATAAAATCCATAACATTCCGGGCCTGGCAACCAATCACTCTTTCCTCTGCCTGGCAAGTCCACGCAAATAACACGAAAATCCTCTTGTAAGGCCTCTGCCAGGGCATCGAAATCCCGACCGTTTCTTGTTAATCCATGAACGCATAACACAACATGATCTTTATGGTTTTTATTCCACTCCATATAAGCTACACGATGGAAACCAGAATGATGATGGCTCAAGAAATATTTCTGCTGCACGGCTTTTTCTTCGTTATTGTTCTTTAACGATACATCAGGCCTTGTACAAAAAAAAGATAGTGATTTATGTTTTTTCGAGAAAGCTAGCCAAAACACACCTAGGACCGGTGCGCTCAAAATCAATATAGACCTTTTCAGCCTCCATATTTTTAACTATGCCATAGCCGAATTTTTGATGAAACACCCGCTCACCTTTTTGAAAGGGTGTCTTTTTTTGCGGCAATATATGTTCCACTGCGTTAGAAATACGGTTATAAGACCCCGGTGCATATGTGCTGTTTTGGGAAAAATTATGACTTTTGTGCAAGCCAGGCTGCCGCATGAAATCCACATGTTCCTCTGGTAGTTCATCTAAAAATCTGGAGGGTACAGAACTCTGCCACACGCCATGAATCCGACGATTCGCAGCAAAACTAATGATCGCTTGCTTTTTCGCACGGGTTATTCCTACATAAGCTAGGCGGCGTTCTTCTTCCAGAGCGCTCAGGCCACTTTCCTTTAAGGATCGCGGATGAGGAAAAAGACCTTCTTCCCAACCGGCCAGAAAGACTGTATCAAACTCTAATCCTTTTGCGCTGTGCAACGTCATGATGCTTACGGTTTCTTTTTGATTATCCGTATTGTTTTCCATGACCAAACTCACGTGCTCCAGGAAAATTTGTAAGGTTTCATATTCTTCTAAGGCTCGGACGAATTCTTTTAGGTTTTCTAATCTTCCTGGGGCCTCTGGAGACTTATCCTCTTTCCACATCGTGGTGTAACCAGACTCATCTAAGACAATGCGAGCTATTTCTGCAGGTTTTAATACTTGCGTTTGCTGATGCCATCTTGCAATGTCCATCACCAATGTCTTTAAAGATGTTCTCGCCTTTCCGCGAACTTCATCAGTTTCCACCAATTGCCTGGCAGCCTCATACATGGAAATATCTCCATGCCGGGATAATTGATGTAAGCTTTGTAAGGAAGCCGTACCAATTCCACGTTTTGGTGTATTCACAATCCGTTCAAAAGCCAGCCCATTATGGGGTTGAGTTACAACTCTTAAATACGCCAAAGCATCTCGTATTTCTAAACGCTCATAAAAGCGTGGGCCGCCGATGACTTTATAAGGAACCGCTATGGTTAAAAATCGATCTTCAAACTCACGGGTTTGAAATCCCGCACGCACCAATATAGCGACTTGAGATAAAGGTGTGCCGTTGCGTTGAAGCGCTTCGATTTCATCTCCGACAACTCTGGCTTCCTCCTGACCGTCCCACACCCCACAAACGGAAATCTTGCTACCCGCATCCGATTCTGTCCATAAGGTTTTGCCCAATCGGTCCTTATTGTGAGCAATTAAGGCAGAGGCCGCCCCAAGGATATGGGGTGTCGATCGATAATTTTGTTCCAAGCGAATCGTTACAGCACCGGGAAAATCTTTTTCAAACCGCAAAATATTAGCAATTTCGGCACCGCGCCATCCATATATGGACTGGTCATCGTCACCAACACAACATATATTTCTTGAGTTTTCACCTAACAACCGCAACCACAGATACTGAGCAACGTTCGTGTCCTGATACTCATCCACCAATATGTACTTAAACTGATCTTGATAGTGTTTTAACACATCCTTTTGCCGGGTAAACAAATCCACCGTCAACATCAGCAAATCTCCAAAATCGACGGCATTCAATGTGGCGAGCCTTTGTTGATATTGAGCATAAACACGTTTTAAGGGAGCATAGACCCCGGATATGTCAGCCGCCGGAATTTGATCTGGCTTTAGAGCCCTATCTTTCCATCGACTGATGGTGCCCAAAACAGCTCGAGCAGGGAATTTTTTATCATCTAAGTTTTCCACAGATAGCACTTGCTTGATCAGCCTTAGCTGATCATCTGTATCTAAAATTGTAAAATCACTGTTTAAATTCACATACGCCGCATGCTTTCGCAGGATGCGCACACAAATCGAGTGGAAAGTCCCAATCCACAAAC
>JAGOMX010000063.1 GCA_017993335.1 Alphaproteobacteria bacterium
GCTCCTTATAGACTATATAGAGCCACTAAAGTGGCACTTGTGTGCCTGGATCTTTCACTTACTCCGCTGGCGCGGAGCTGCGTTCAAGATGACGGGTGTTATGATACTTATTTATGATAAAAGGTATTAATTATAGAAATTGGTCTTAAACCTTAAAGTCCTTGAAACGATTCTTGAACTTAGCCAACTGACCACCCGTATCCAATAGACGATGAACACCAGTCCAAGCGGGATGCGTTAACGTATCCACGTCTAGGCGCATTGTGTCACCCTCTTTACCATATGTTGAGCGTGTTTCAAAGGTCGAACCATCCGTCATTAATATTTTAATGGTATGGTAATTAGGATGAATATCTTTTTTCATTTGCCGAATACTCCATTCGAAAGCTCGTTAAAATTCCTATGTATGAGCTTTGCTTAAATACATTTAGTGCTTTATAAAAAATTTGCCCCGCAATTGCAAGGAAATTATACAAAGAAAGGAACCCCAGTTTTAAAACCTGACGAGATCAAGCTTTTCTTTCGGCTATACGCTTCTTGGTATCCCCAATAGCTTTTGCCGGATTTAACCCTTTCGGACAAGTTTTTGAGCAGTTCATAATTGTATGGCAACGATATAATTTATAAGGATCCTCTAAATTATCCAGACGTTCGGATGTCGCCTCGTCGCGGCTATCATTGATCCAACGATTGGCCTGCAGCAAAGTTGCCGGCCCCAGATACTGATCCCCGTTCCACCAATAACTTGGGCAACTGGTGGTGCAACAAAAGCATAAAATACATTCCCATAGCCCGTCTAATTTTTCCCGCTCTTCAGGGCTTTGCAATCTTTCTTTATCGGGAGCCACCGCACTAGACGTCTGTATCCACGGCTGAATAGATTCGTACTGCCCATAGGCTGAAGTCAAATCCGGAACCAAATCCTTTACCACAGGCATATGCGGCAATGGGTATATAACCACATCGCCTTTTAAATCATCTATGCTCATCGTGCAGGCTAAAGTATTGGTACCATTTAAATTCATGGCACAACTGCCGCATATACCTTCCCGACAGGAACGACGAAAAGTTAGTGTTGAATCTACTTCGTTTTTAATTTTGATCAGGGCATCCAACACCATTGGACCACAATTATCTAGATCGACCTCATAGGTATCTAAACGGGGATTATCAGGCGTTTCAGGATCCCAACGATAGACTTTAAAATTGCGCACGTTTTTGGCACTGGCAGATAACTTATAAGTCACACCCTCTTCTACCCTTGAATTCTTTGGTAATCGGAATTCAACCATCTTCTTTTTCCTTTTTCAAAGCGAACTGACCTTTAATACACGCGTTTCTGCGGCAGGATCGGCTCAATTTCATCCGTTAAAGTCGTCATTATCACAGGCCGATAGCCTATCTTAACTTTTAGCTCTGGACTCAACCAGGCAACCGAATGCTTCATCCAATTGACGTCATCTCTTTCTGCAAAGTCCTCACGCGCGTGAGCCCCTCGGCTTTCATGGCGATTGAGGCCTGACTCCAATGTAACAAGAGCCTGCGACATCAGGTTGTCCAGCTCTAAAGCCTCCACTAAATCCGAATTCCAAATAAGAGATTTATCTTTTATGGCCATTTGTGGGCGCTTGGATAAAGTTTTGCGGATTTTGGCTACACCCTCGCTTAAGATGTCGTTGTCACGAAAAACGGCACAGTTTGTTTGCATCGTACGTTGCATTTCATCGCGCAATTCGGATACTTTCACATCTCCTGTACTATGAAGTAATGCATCTAAACGATCTAAAGAAGACTGCCCCGCATCCTTGGGCAAAGCCTTGTGACTCTTACCCGGCACAACAATTTCTTTCGCTCGTATCGCGGCTGCACGGCCAAAAACGACCAGGTCTAATAAGGAGTTCGTACCCAAACGATTCGCTCCATGAACAGATACACAAGCTGCCTCTCCAATCGCCATCAATCCCGGAACCACCTGATTCGGATTTTTTGCGGTCGGATTTATGACTTCTGCGTGGTAATTGGTTGGTATACCCCCCATGTTATAGTGGACCGTTGGCAATACAGGGATGGGTTGTTTCGTCACATCCACACCGGCAAAAATCTTTGCGGACTCGGATATCCCCGGGAGCCTCTCGTGCAGAATTTTGGGATCTATGTGCTCAAGATGTAAGAAAATATGATCCTTATCTTTCCCCACACCTCGTCCTTCACGAATTTCAATCGTCATCGCACGAGACACCACATCGCGGGAGGCTAAGTCTTTTGCCGATGGGGCGTAACGCTCCATAAACCGCTCACCTTCTGAGTTGGTCAGATAACCACCTTCGCCTCGTGCACCTTCTGTGATTAAGCAACCAGCCTTGTAGATACCCGTTGGGTGAAATTGTATAAACTCCATATCCTGCAACGGCAGACCAGCACGCAAAACCATTCCATTTCCATCCCCCGTACAGGTATGCGCCGACGTACAGGAAAAAAATGTCCTCCCGTATCCACCTGTTGCCAAGACAACCATTTGGGCCGAAAAGCGATGAATCGTACCGTCCTCTAGATTCCAGGCAACGACGCCGCGACAGACACCATCCTCCATAATCAAATCCAAGGCAAAATATTCAATAAAAAATTTAGCCTTATGCTTTAAACTTTGCTGATATAGCGTATGCAAAATAGCATGACCCGTCCGATCGGCCGCCGCACAAGCACGTTTGGCCATGGATTCTCCTTGATTGATGGTATGCCCACCAAAAGGCCTTTGGTAAATTTTTCCCTCTTCCGTGCGGGAAAAAGGTACACCAAAATGCTCTAATTCGATTACAGCCGGAATTGCATTCTTGCACATATACTCGATCGCATCTTGATCGCCCAGCCAATCGGAACCCTTTATTGTGTCATAAAAGTGATGCCGCCAATTATCGCCATCCCCCATGTTGCCAAGGGCCGCTCCCACACCCCCTTGCGCTGCAACCGTATGGGAGCGAGTGGGAAAGACTTTAGATATACAAGCGGTCGACAATCCGGCCGCACTCATACCCAGAGTCGCACGAAGCCCAGCACCACCAGCACCAACCACAACCACATCATATTTATGATCTATAACCGTATACGACTTACTCATAATGCTCCCTTAACTTAAAAGAAAATAGACTTTGGATATGGACAGGATCGAGACCACACCCAAAACGATAAAGATGAATTTTGTTAAAAATATCAATGACAGCTTCAAACCATGATGGGATATATAATCTTCCAACACGACCTGCATACCCAATGAAGCATGGTATATAAGCGCGGCAACCATAACCAATAACGGTACGGCATGCGTTAATTCACTCATCCAAATCAGTAATCTTTCGTAGTCCTGCAAGGGCATCCAAACCAAGACACTCATGAACCATAAAGATAAAGGAATCAGAGCCACGGCTGAGAGCCTTTGCATCCACCAATGATGGGATCCTGAACGTGTGGAACCGTTACGAATATTAGGGTTACTGGATGTCATATGGCGCACTCCCCCACACACGTTAAACCCAAAATCCAGCTGATAAAGGTCAGAGCAAGACTAGACCCCACGACCATCCAACCGCTAGCATAAACCTGCTTTAATTCAAAACCATAACCCATATCCCAAAATAAATGCCGGATACCGTTACAAAAGTGATAGAAGAAACAAAAAGTCCAGCCGAATAGACATAACAATCCAAAGGCGGAGGCATAAATATTCATCATATACTCATAAGCCTCAAGCCCCTGAGACACCGACCAGAAAAAGTACACTAAGGGGAAAATACCTGCAGCCAAAGCAATCCCGGTTAAACGATGGCTAATGGATAGAACAGAGGTCAGTTGAGGTTTGTATATTTGTAAATGAGGGGAAAGAGGCCTAGGGTAACTCATGTGGTATGTTTTTCTTTGTTATTATTACATACCACCTTAAACAATTTTACCCCATAAATAAAGAGGCTTTTATACTTGTTTAATCCCTATAACCCTGCACTCCCTATTTTATACCGCTCGCTTTCTTTTGAGCATTATTTCCATCAATATGGCGTCAATTTCTGATGCCATCATAGGCTTTCCAAAAAGGTAGCCTTGCACGCTTTGACATCCTTTTGATTGGATAAAGTCCATTTGGTTCTGGGTCTCGACGCCTTCGGCGAGCACCTCAAAATTTAAACTTTTCGCCATATCGATTATGGCCTGAATGATGACTTCATCACTGCGATCCAGGTATATGTTTTGAATAAAAGATCGGTCGATCTTTACGCGATCCACATCTATTTTTTTCAAGAAACTGAGGCATGAATTTCCAGACCCAAAATCATCCAAGGCAATTTGGATTCCTAAAGATTTTAAATCATTTATCGTCTTCATAATCGAATCATTCGAAAACAGGACATTTTCCGTGATTTCAATTTCTAAACATTCTGGTTTTAAGTCACTTTCCACCAAAGTCTGCTGCACTAACTGCACAAACCCTTCTTTCAGCAACTGAGCTGTTGCCACATTTATGGCCACTCGCAAATTCTCATGACCCAGCGCCTGCCATTTTTTGCATTGTGCACAGGCTTCTTTCAAAACCCACTCACCCAGCGGAACGATTAATCCTGTTTCCTCAGCAAAGGGAATGAAATCATTGGGAGGAATCATACCTTTTAAGGGATGGTTCCATCGCACGAGAGCCTCCAGCGAGTCTAAACGTACAGAACCCACGTCTAATTGCGGTTGGTACAGCAAGAAGAATTCTTGATTGTCCAAAGCAATGCGCATTTCCTCTTCTTTTTCCAAACGCACCATGGCGGCTTCGTTTAAATCTGGTGTATAAAAATGAAACTGGTTTGCCCCTGATTTTTTCGCTAAATACATAGCCAAATCCGCATTACGCAGCAATTCATCTACCGTCACACCATCTTGTGGGTACTGACTAATTCCTATACTGGCGGACACATACAGATCATGGGCAGCTATATGAAAAGGTTGTTTGAGGAGTTCCAGAATTTTTTGCCCCATTTCCCTGATGGCATCGGGATCTTCCACATCACTTACGACGACGACAAATTCATCTCCACCCAACCTGGAAATTGTATCGCTAGCCCGGGTCATCGAGCTCAATCTTGTGGAAATACCCTTTAACAATTCATCGCCCGCTTCATGACCCAGGCTATCATTAATCAATTTAAAGCGATCCAAGTCAAAAAAGAGCACACCCACATGCGTTCCTTTTCGACCTGATCGATAAATGGAGCTCTGAATACGATCCCTTAACAAGGTCCGATTTGGCAGGCCCGTTAATTGATCATGGGTTGCCTGATACTCCAGTTTTTCTTCCATATTCACCCGATCCGAAATATCCCGGAAACTCCAGACGCGACCAATTGTTTTGCCGTCCAATTTTTGCGGGTGGGAATAACGTTCAAAAATCCTGGAATCACTTAAAGCAATAGAATCAACCGTGATTTCGCCTGGCCGTTTTTCTACATCTTCAACGACCTTGATGAAATCTTGTGGCGATCTTGTTTTTTCCGCCATATACTGCAAACAGCTTTCGTAATCACTTTTGCTTAAAAAGGCATCATCAAATCCCCACATTTGCGTCAGCTGCATATTATAATCGACTATGCGACCGTTCATATCGACCGCTAAAATACCATCCACGGAAGAATCAAGGGTGGCGCGCGTTAAGGATAAAGACTCTTGTAAGGACTGTGTTCGTTCCAAAACCGTTTGTTCTAAGTGCTCTTGATTTTCATTAATGGTTTGCAGCATCTTCCATTTCTTCGTCAGCGCACAAGCTAATTGACGTACCGCCACCGCATCAAAGGGTTTCTTTAAAATCAACAAGTTATCACTTGTTCCTAACTCTTGGACTGTTTCTTCCCAAGAATAATCAGAAAAAGCCGTGCATATAACTGTTTGAATTTCTGGATCAATTTGCCATATGTTTTTAATGGTTTGAACACCATCTAAACCTGGTGGCATGCGAATATCTACGAAAGCTAGCGCATATGGGCTTCCGGATTCAAAAGCTTTTCGCACCATTTCGATACCTTGTAATCCTTGGGAAGCTGTATCAATATGAAAGCTCGGTAAGAATGAATGCTCTTTAGACTGAGAGTCACCAAAAAGTGCATCATCTAACTCATCCAGTCCCGCCATGGCTTCTTTGGGTTTTAAAATTTTTATAAAGTCTTGATGGATGGCTAAATTATCGTCAATAACCAATATTTTCAGCTCTGGTGCTTGTATCATTTTTTTCTTATCCCTTATCCATTAGGCCGCCGGCAGTGTCAAAATAAAGCGTGCCCCCTTACCGGGACCATCGCTTTCTGCTGTCAAGCTGCCGCCCATCTCTGTTGCCGCCAAAGCACTGGCATGCAAACCGAAACCATGTCCATCTCTTTTTGTCGAAAAACCAAAAGAAAATATTTTTGTTATGTTTTCAGGATCTATCCCCATACCATTATCCTGAATCATAATTTTTACGTTGTTTTCATTGGCAATATCCTCGATACAAATAAGGACTTCTTTTTGCATTTGCGCCTCATTCAACAACACAGCTTCTCTCGCGTTTTGAATCAGATTTACCAAAATTTGCAGGGCCTTAGATTTATCTAAAATAAGCTCAGTATTCGTGCCGAAACATTTCTTTATTTTTATATTCTCGCCTAAACTATTGGCTGTTCCCGACATTTTTAGTGCGGATTCAACAATTTTGATGGCGGGTATTTTTTCCTGGATCTTGGCTTTTGTGCTGAATGAATTTTGCGAGGCAACGATTTCTTTAATGTGCTCAATATAGCTGGTAAGGTTCACAACTTCCTCGCTACACGTATTGAATTCTGTGCTAACATTTTCCGACAATTTATGAATGTAGTCGGGAATAAGCCTACCCTTCTCATCATTTACCAAGTATTCCCCTAAATCATCTTTGTGATTGATCATGAGTTCGGAAACATCCCTGAACTTGCTGCACTTGGATCTCATCATGGCTTCTTTCAGCAAATCTAAAGAAACGCTTACGCTGTTCAAAATATTGCCCACATTGTGCAAAATAGATGTAGATATATCTGCCTTACCGGCTTCTCTCGCCGCTCGAAGGAGTTTATTATTCAACTCTTCAACGGCTTCTTCGGCTATTTTTCGGTCGGTTATATCCATGGCAATGCCGGTAAATTCTCGTAAATCAGAATCACAATGACGAAAAGGTTGTCCCGCCATGTAAAACCAACGCAACTCCCCATTGGCAAGAATATATCGAAATTCAGATTTAAACGGCTCACCCTTTAGGGCCAAATCGTTAATTGCATGCTTTACAACCTCACGATCCTCTTCAACAATTCCACGGATCAAATCTTTTACCGTGATCGTTTCTTCGGCCGCTTGTACGCCAAGAATAAAACGCAATTCTTTCGACAAAACGATATTTTTATTGGTCACATCAATATACCAGTGGCCAATTTTGGCGATATGCTGGGCGTGCTCCAACAAACGATTCAAATCCATTAATTCTTTAGACGAGATCTCCATAGATCTTTGCAACAGATATCTCTCATTTTCTGTTTCCACATAATAGTTGTTTATGCGATTTAAAAACGACTGCCACTGATCCAAATTATTGGGCAAACAATCCGGTGATCCCTCTATTCTTTTCAATTGCCGTTCGAGAAGCTTATGCATAAGAAAATCCTCAGCTCACTTTTTCGCAGAAAGTGGTTAGAGTCATGGTTTGGTTATGCAAGTCACATGTGCCAGCCACAAAGGGAGACAACTCACCGTAGGAATAAAAACCTAACTGTTTGGAACCCTTTGGTAAGGAATCTAATGTGGACTCAACTTCTTCTTCTGTTCTTTCTCCTAGCAATAGGCGCCTGCCGACACAACTAATCGCAACAGCTAGAACGGGTTGATTCTCATCCACAGCCATTTTCTGCAAGGCCGCTTCACTGGCGTCGCCTGCGCTATCGATGAGTCGATCAAAATTAGCCCGCATAAGCTGGGCTAAATGCCCCGTAGGTACATCCCCAGCGAAAATGAGGGCTTGTTTTTCTTCATCAATCGCCAAAATAGTCCGAACCAGATGTTTATTATCGTAAGCATCTGCACGAATCGCCAAAGGATATAACAACCCAGACGAAGGTAATCCATCGGCTTTGCTGCCTAAGTATTCTTTATATAAAGCCAGCGCAGGCCGTCCATCCAGCTCGTACAACACATTATTTTCTGAACGAGTTATCACGCGCTCTGGACCAAAAACATCCCATCCACCTTGAGAAGAACATCCTATTTGTACAGCATCGCCATAAAAACCAATCGCTACAACGTGATTTCTGACGATCTCACCTTCAAAAATCGTCCAGGTTTCTCCAAAACGATCCCCATCCCCGGCGAGACCTCCCGTGATGACAATCTCATCATCGTTGATTGTGTTAAGCCCTTTTACCAACTGCGAGCCATTTACCTGCAAACCATCGGAAAGAACCATGATTCCACGCAAATCGGGAGATCTTAACT
>JAGOMX010000064.1 GCA_017993335.1 Alphaproteobacteria bacterium
TCCGAATCATCGCCGGAATAGTGAATCTCAAAAATGGATTTGCTACAGCATAACCCTTGAATTGGGGGTGGGGGAAATATGCCATTATCCCCTAAACTGTGGATATCTCACTTACGCAGCAGGTCTATTCATTGAATCCATGGGCTTTGCTCTCCCATCCTTTAAGTGTCCATTTTTTACCAGAGGGATCCTGCAGAATAACAACGCCTCCAGTTCCACCGGATTTACATTCCATAAACTTCAAATCCTCTAGCTTAGGCGCAGGAGCGTCTAGCGTGCTATAAAGTGGTTGAAATTCACGATTGAAATGAAAAAAATAACATTGATCTTGATGCCTACCCAACACTTCCTTGGGTGTATCAAAATGAAAATCCTCGTTATCCACAAAGAAAACTTTTTGCGGATTCATCCCCAAGTCACCCAAAAATGATGCCAAAGTTAAAATCTTTCTAGATTTTTTCTTGTCTTGCTCATGGATATTGGGCGAGAAGATAATCCCACGATAAAATGTTGCCTGGCGATTTCTGAATTGCGCGGGTCTATTTTGGGAAAAGTGAATGCCGTACCTGCGTAATAAATCACAAGTTTCAAGCATCCTATTTTCAGATCGCGCCGTTAACCCGTAGAGGATGACGCCTCTGTTACGTAAATTGCGGAAAAACTCCTGTGCACCAGGCATCAGCAAAGCTTCTGATTTACTTCCACCTTCGGATAAAATAACGCCATCAATGTCTATAAAAAGTAGATCACCACGATTTAATTTTGAGGCGGGCGCATGTTTTTTTAACGCTGGTTCAGCAACATCAGGTAAATCTCCCTCTACAATTTCCGATAGATCCCGAATGCAAATCTTGTTAATATTTGGTTCAGCTCCATCCGTATGGCTCGCGCATAAATTGTGCGTGGTAAAAATCGATAAAACAAGGAAACTAAAAAGTTTTATATTCATAACAATACTCTCAACAAAAGACATAATTGCACAGCTAGACTGTCCCGTAACAGGTTCTCTATGATTGTATGTGGCGTTATTTAAAACTTGTCAAGTTCTTCTGTTCAAAAAAAATATGCATATTTTTTATATGGTCATTTTCCGGATTCATGGTGCATGGTTTCCTTTGCCTTGTCTGGGTAGTCTTCTCTGTCAGTGTAGGCGGTCGTTATCGAAGATTTGTTGTTTAATATTTTTTCGTTTAGGATCCGTCTTGCATTTGCGTCTCGGGCGTTTTATAAATAGAATAGAACCTTTCAGGTGTGAATGATGATTTTAACGTGCGAAAAGTGCCATAAACGGTATTTGGTAAAAGATGAAGAGATTGGCCCAGAGGGTCGTAAGGTCCGTTGTGTGGCTTGCGATCATACGTGGGTGCATGCGCCGGCGGAAAGTATGATGCCGCTGAAAATGGATCCTGAAGAGGTGCAAAATCATAGGCCTGCCATCAATGAATCTACCGCATCACGGTTTCGTTTGGGGTGGTTGCTGTTTTGTTTTTCTATTGCTCTTTTGTTCTGTGGTGTTTATTTAGGCCGGCATATGATTATCCAAAACTGGCCGGTGTTTAGCCCCTTATATGAAGCCTTAGGCATAGAAGTCTTTGTGCCGGGTAAGGGCTTGCGCGTGGAAAAAATGCAGCCGCAGCATACGGAAGAAAATGGGAAGAACACATTGGTCGTTCGCGGTGAGGTGGTAAACATTTCCACGGTCGCCTTGATTATCCCTCCGTTGCATATTCAATTAATGGGTGCGTGTGAAGGAAATCCTGAAAATACTTGTGTTATAAAGGAATGGCACCATACTTTTTCCGAATCACGGTTATTGCCGGGAGAACGCATTGCCTTTGAGACGGAGCCTCAAGTGACATTACCCAATGCAAAAAGCATAAGGGTGCAGTTTTAGTCTTATTCTGCGCTGACACCTTCTGCGGGATTTTCTTTTTTATCTGTTTCGTTTGCCTGGGGTGCGGCTGTGAGTTTTTGTAGTTGGCTATAAGCAAATTGTGCATGGCTGGAATGGTAGACGATCGCCTGTTCGGCTTTGGCTAGTTGTACTCGCAAGGCTTCGTTTTCTTCTTTTAGCGTATCGACTTGATCGACGAGTCCTCTGAATTCTTCATAGAGTTCAAAAAAGCTCATGATAGTGACTTCTTTGCTTAAAGATTCAAATGTGGCGAGAATTTGGTCTTGGGTTAGATCTTTATTCTCGGCTAGTCTTAAAGCCTTTAAGTCGGTTTCGTTCTTTTTGCGTAAGCTTATCAGCTCATGAAGTTCGTTCTTTAATTCTCTGGCCTGGATTTGGTCTTCTTCCATTTCCGTTTGTAAAGAGGCGAGGCCTTCTTGTAGTTGCCGTGAAAAATTTTGTGATTGGTTTAATTGCTCTTGTAAGGACTCGATTTGTTGTGTTCCAGCTTTTTTCTGTGCAGCTATCTGCTTTTTAGCGGCTTCAATTTCTTTCTTCAAGGCGTTATTTTCTTTTTTTTTCTTTTCCAAGGCTGCTTTGTAATTGGATTCGTTATGGGCGACAGTTTTTTTAGAGGGTTTGCGTCTATCTGACTCTAATTGTAAGTTAACCGTGGCTTGAAGGCTGGCACACAGAGCTTCTAATTCCTTAATTTTTTGTTTGAAGTCGATAGGCTCTGCCTCAGATATTTTAGATTTTTGGAATACGGTGCCTGATCCCTGTAAGGCATCGATGTATTTTTGGCGGAAGTTGTTATCGACCTGAGGTACTTTTTCCAAAAGTGTTGTTTGATCAATGACGGGGCAGTGGCCATGAATGAGGGCGGCGTGCAACAAGTAAAACTTTAAATAATCAAAGCGTTGTTTGGGTGTGGTGCCGTCAAGTGTTGGTAGGAAATCCATTTCAGGCATACAGAAAAAAGCTCTTTGGCTTTCAGGGGGCAGGAACATCAGGGGGTCTACACCAAAAAATATCGTAAAAACGGCAATTGTTTTACTAAAGGACGCTTTTAAGTACTCATCACAATAGATGTTTAAGGTCTGGATAGCCTCTTCCGTGGGATTGTTTTTTACTTCCGCATAATTAAACTTACCTTCGAGAATGACTTCGCATGCCTGGGCGCAAACCAGATCAGCTCTTGCTTCATTAAAAACAAAGCTTTTTTCAGAAGCTCTCTGTTCTAAATAGGCTTTATCGAGCATGAATCTTAAATGTCTTAAGATATACCCCAGGTTAATATCCCTTAAATTATCTAGAGAAAAAGACTCGCGATCATAAACATTTTTATAGATCTCGTATTTGTCAACCATTATGCACATGGGTGAGGATATGTGCCGTAACAGGCAAAGGTCAAAGTGATTCGTTAATGGCTTTAAGTGTTTGGGAAAAATATCGAGTTTTTGCTTTAATAGGGCATGGGCAGAACTGAAATACTTAATGCCAACGGCATAAAGCTCGTCTTTGCTGACGTTCGGGTCTAAGGTTTTTTGGATGTCCCTGTAAGCATCTTGAGCAAAAACATAGAATGCCTTTGGCAGTTCAACACTTGTATTTTCCGGGTGCTCTAGAAAAAACACAGCCTCAGCATCTACAGGTTTAGATGCCTGTCCCAGGCCTGAAAACCATAAGCAAATGAACAAGTAGGTTGTGAGATTTTTACGCATGACTATTCCCAAAATTAATAATTCAACCCAAACTACTATCGCACACTGGAAATTTAGTAAAGAAAATTAAAAAGCCGCAGTAAAATAAAAGATTACTGCGGCTTATGGTTTAGTGGATTATTTCAACTTTTGCTTTGGATTCATCGGTATCTTCCACGTATCCGGCGATGCTTTTTTTAAGGCTTTCTATCGGCATAGTCACCGTGCCAATTTTCCAGATCTCGCTGGTCAGGTTGGCATTTTGAACAAAGGCGTAGGGTAGGAAGAATATGCCTCGTTGTTTAGCGCTATCGGCCGCACCCCAATTGGTTCCCCAAGAGTTTACCGCAATAATATATCCCTTGGTCTTGCCCCCATCAAAAGTCATATCATCATCGTAACCGGCAAAAAGAATGGCATGGCCGCCATCACATTTTTCTTTTGCTGTATCCGGAACTGGGACGATACCTTTGTTAGCCACGTTGGCGGAGTTAAAGGAGGCGTAAATCAGAATACCCGCAACCAGAGGTTGTTTTAAGGTCAGCGCTGATTTGATCTCGACGAGATCATAACGTCCTTTTTTGGGGAATAAATAGTCATGATCTAAACCATCCAAATCTCGGTTTTTCGAAGCATGTTTATAGGCTGTAGCGCTTGGCTCAACCATGAACGTTTTGGGATCATCGCTATAGGGCCAATATTTTTCTGCCGGTACGCCAATATTAGACATCACTCTCATGCCATCCCCGATGGAGGCGCCGGCATCTTCATTTATGCTATTTTCAAGTTTTCTTTCTTCGTAGTATAGGAATAGCCGTGATCCGGGATTGAATTTCTTTTTACATTCTTCGAGCGTGACGGATCCTTTGTTCTGTTCAAAGAATTGAATGACCTGGCGCATGTATAGCTGTTGTGTCATGGCGTTGGCGGTACAGGATCCCAGTTGTCCTTGGTTCATGCGTGGGCTGCAATAGATGGTGTTATCTACACGCTTTGGCAGGGCCATGGCTTTTAATCCTATGTGGGTAGAATTGGCCGGTTTATTTTTAGCCAGTTCTGCCAATAAAGCTGGGTCTGTTCGTTTAAAACCCATGGCTCGATGCTGTACGGGTGGTTCTTCTGGATTTTGTGTGGCCCAGCAAACAGTAGGTGCAGCAAAGGCAAGCATGGCAAGCGCCAGTATTTTCGAAATATTCATTTTCGTCCCCTGATGTTGAAGTTTATTGAAGAATGGTGATGAACTTCCATTCCGCTTCATTATGAAAGCAGAAGATTAATGGACCTTTAAAAATCCTTAAGCTCTAATCAGGTGATTTTTTGGGAGGGGCTATAATTTTATTGAACAATTCTAAGGTTTGCCGCATATTGTTGGTAAATAAATTTTACAAGGATTTACGCATATGTCTGAAACAAAACGCAAAAAAATATTTGGAACCGATGGTGTGCGAGGTAAGGCAAATATTTATCCCATGACACCGGATATTTTAATGCGTTTGGCCATTGCTGCCGGTAAGCATTTTACTCGGGGGGATCATCGTCATATGGTGGTTATTGGTAAGGATACGCGACTTTCAGGTTATATGATTGAGCCCGCTTTAGTTGCAGGATTTATTTCCGTGGGAATGGATGTCATGTTGGTTGGGCCTATGCCGACACCGGCGATTGCGATGTTGACGGGTTCGTTGCGTGCTGATATGGGCGTGATGATTTCCGCTTCTCATAATCCTTATCAAGATAATGGCATTAAGTTTTTTGGCCCCGATGGTTTAAAGCTTTCGGATGAGGTGGAGCGTTTAATTGAGCAGGAAGTATTAAGCGGATCCTTGACGGGACTGGCAAATCCTGAAGACTTGGGCAGAGCCAGGCGTTTGGAAGATGCCCCCGGTCGTTACATTGAGTTTGTTAAAAGCATTTGTCCAAAACATGTGCGGCTGGATGGTCTTAAAATTGTTATCGATTGCGCCAATGGAGCGGCTTATCATGTGGCTCCTCCAGTATTTTGGGAATTGGGAGCGGAGATTATCCCGATAGCGGTGTCGCCGAACGGTTGCAACATCAATAAAGAGTGTGGCGCGACAGACATTGAGCTGATGCGGCGGACTGTATTGGAGCATGGTGCCGATATTGGTATTTCTTTGGATGGGGATGCGGATCGCGTCGTTATGGTGGATGAAAAGGGCAGGGTTATTGATGGCGATAATATTTTAGCTCTCATTGCCAAATCCTGGCAAGCGGCCGGATATCTCAGTGGTGATGGTGTTGTGGGTACGGTCATGTCGAATATGGGCCTAGAGGCTTATTTACAAGAGTTAGGATTAAAGCTTTATCGCACACCTGTGGGGGATCGATACGTTTCAGCCCTGATGCGTGAGAAAAATTTAAATGTGGGGGGAGAACAATCCGGGCACATTATTCTGACCGATTATTCGACATCTGGGGATGGTTTGATTGCCGCTCTGCAGGTTCTGGCTGTGATTGTGGAAAGTGGAAAACCGGCTAGTCAGGTTTGTGACTTATTCGAACCTTATCCGCAAGTCTTGCGAAATGTAGATCTAAAGGGTAGCAACCCGCTGGATAATCCTGACTTTCAAAATTACCTGCAACAAGTCGAAAAAGATCTTGCCGGTAAAGCACGAATTTTAGTCCGCAAATCCGGAACAGAGCCCTTACTACGCATTATGGCGGAAGGACAAAATAGGCAATTACTGGACGATGTGATTGATGGTATAATTAAAAAAATTGCTTAAACATCAAAACACAAAAAGGGAATGGCAATGACGGGGAGAGTTCTATTATTAGGTGAGTTTATTGCGAGCGGCGGGATCGGTTTGCAAGGGGATATCATTACCGTAACGGCTCTTGGTGGGCATGCGTTGAGCATACCCACGTGTTTATCCACATCGATCATTCCTGGAAAACGCCAGTCTTGTACGATTGATCCAAATTTCATTCGTGAGCAGTTTAAATCTTGCATGGAAAACCCGGGTGTCAATTGCATTAAAATAGGTGCGATTCCTTCGTTAGATGTACTAAATATGGTGTCAGAAAGTCTGAAGGCCCTAAATACATCTGCGCCAGTTGTTCTCAATCCTATTTTGACTTCTGAGGCGGGCGAATATTTATTAGGTGTCGATGCCATACAAAACTATAAGCTGGCGTTATTAAACAAAACAGATCTTCTTGTTGTAAATATTCGTGATGCAGAATTGTTGTCGGGTCATGAAATTTTCGATGTCCAGTCTATGTGTGAGGCGGCAAAGAAGTTATATGCCATGGGGCCTAAGGCTGTTTTAATTACAGGTGGTTTGTTAAGTGGTAATGAATTTCATGATGTTTTAATGACGGACGCCGGCGAAGAAGTGCTTTCCATCAAAAAGAATCACGTTCATAATGCTCAAGTTTATCGGTTTGGCGGCGGATGGGTTTTGTCAACGGCTATTGCTGTGAGCTTGGCGCAAAATTTTGATTTAAAAAATGCTATAAATCGTGCTAGACAGTTTGTAGATAAGGCCATAGGCACGTCGTTTAATTCAGATGAGAGTTATCAATGTTTAAATTTAGCCCACACCATTCACCCTTTTGTGCACGATAATGTATCGCATGTTTATAAAATTATACCCGGATCAAAATTTAAATCTCCATGATCCTTATGTTTATGGTTTTGTCGAAACCGAATATGGATCGATTTTGCTTATTCTCCGGAGTGGGTTTCTTATGGCTCTTGGAAAAACGAATACGATCGATGATTTGCGCCGCCCCTTTTGGCCGCAGGGGGAGTGGGTGCGAGAAGATACGAGCGCACAGTTGACTTGGCAGAAGATCGTTAATAAAATCCCTGTGGATGCGATTGTTTCAGGTACGTCATTTCAGAAAAATGTATGGCAAGCGCTGTTGGGTTTGCATATAGGCGAAACCTTAAGCTATCAACAGCTGGCCGTGCGATTGGAAAAACCTAAGGCTGTGCGCGCTGTGGCGAATGCCGTGGGCGCCAATCCTATTTCGATCTTAATTCCATGTCATCAAATCGTGAGAAATGATGGCCAGTTAGGTGGATATCGATGGGGTTTGGATATGAAAAAAATGTTATTGTCAAAAGGGGGTAGCCATGGTGGTATATGAAATTAATATAGATTTAGATCCAGAGATTTATGATGACTTTGTCCTGTGGAATCAGGGCCAAATGGTTGAATTGATTGCCTTGCCCGGATTTAGAAAAGCGGTTGTCTATACTCAAAAAGATACACCCCACAGTTTATCGGTGCAATACCATCTGACCAATATGGATGCCTTGGAGCATTATGCGGTAAACTATGTACCGAAACTTCGTGCGGAGGCTGAAAGACGATTTTCTGGCAAGTTTAAGGCTAGCAAGCGTATTTTAAAAAAAGAGTCCGTTATGGAAGTGGAAGCGTAAAGAATGAGCCGGCCTTTGGTCAAGCCTTCCCGGGCTAATTTTTCTTCTGGGCCTTGTGTTAAATATCCAGGATGGCGGATTGACAATATTCCGACGGCTCTGGTAGGGCGTTCTCACCGGGCTGCGGATAGTCTTGCACAGATTCGTTTAGCGATGGATAAAACCCGAAAAATTTTAAGAGTGCCAGAAGATTACAAGGTGGCTCTGACGCCAGGTTCGGCAACCGGTGCCTTTGAGATGGGGCTGTGGAATTTAATTGGTCAACGGGGTGTGGATGTATTTGCCTGGGATGTTTTTGGCCGGGTATGGGTGCGAGATATTATGGAGCGTCTACAGCTAAACGATGTTCATGTTTATGATGCACCGCTGGGTGTTCTACCGCCCTTGTCGCAAGCTAACTTTGATCGAGATGTAATTTTTACGTGGAATGGTTCCACCGGCGGTGTTTGCGTACCGAATGGCGAGTGGATTCCAGAAGATCGTCGTGGGC
>JAGOMX010000016.1 GCA_017993335.1 Alphaproteobacteria bacterium
GTGGGCGAGTCTGGTGCATGGGGTATCTCCTTACCCATGCTGTTTATCATATTTATCAAAACTTTGCGAAAAATTTATCTAAATATCCATGGTTTAATACCTTTTCAGAGACTAACGGGAATTGCTGTAAGCCGTGCAGGGCAACCTCATTAAAAAATAATCTTGGATAACCGTTTCCACTCTTATTACCTTTTGCGAGAAAGTCTAGGATAGATTTTTGTCTTAGCGATAATCCCCGACAAGGACTTGAGATCGGGGGCATAGGCCTTGTTTGAGGCTCGTTATGTTGTATGCATTTTTCATGTCAAGACCTCCCAGATCAAGGCTTTCAATGCCCATGCGTTTCAGGTGATCGAGCGACTTCCATAAGAGGATATGACTGGCGTTCTTTTCAAGACCCTCTGGTGAGCTCCAGCCCAGAAGATATGTGGCCGATTTACCGTGGGTTACGATGAGGGCTCCCGCGAGAAGGGGCTCAACGACAACGATTTTCGCGATAAATAAGGGCCGCTCATTATTAAATAAGAAACATCGGATGAAATCGGCGCTGGGGCCCTTGATGTGATGAGTTTTTACAGATTCATTGTATTTTTCTAACATCCATTCGAGAGACATAAAATCATCGGAAAACGATACATGAAATTGATTTTCCTCTGCCAGGCACAAGCGTTGAACCCATTCGGGGTCACATTGGCTGCGTATTTGTTGGATGTTTTGTTTTAAGTCTAAGTACTGGGTAGACAGGCCTGGACCAATCTGTTCAAACCCTAAGCTTTTAAGCAGGTTTTTGTTTTGTGTCGAGTTTTCCATTTCTGGTGAAAGCTCAAAGCTTCCTCTGAACCCATTATTAAAAGTTAATCTCAAGATTTGCAGGGCTTCAGATTTATCCTCTTGCGAGGCGAGGTCTTCTATCCATTGTGGGCCGCGGGTAATCGTGGTTTTTGTCATGAACCCCATGAGGGATTTTTTTTGTATGGCTTGAACAATTCCAATGGGTTTGACGGATTTGTAGATAATACCGCGCCGTACGTGCATATCCGTATGTAACCGGATGGCTTCACCGTACCCCCAAGAATGCAAATGGCAGCTATCCTCCACACGGGAAAGCAGGCCGGTCCAGCTGTCTTTTGTGGATTCATCCCAAACGATTCTAATTGCTTTATTTTGCATTTTTTCAAGCCTTATGTTCACTTAAAATTATGCAGGTTAAACCTTGATAAAAAGTTTATGAGGTTTGCTTTTTTGGGTAGGTTTTGGGAAAAGGTTCGTTTGTCTCTTCTGTAGGAAAAGGTCCGCCTCTTTTCCCGCATGCGGATAATATCAGACCTGTGCACAAGAAGAGTAAGGTTATATAAAATTTTAATTGCATCTTCACGGGATCTCTTTATATTTTTTTCTGAACAATTTTGATAGTATGCAAAGTTGCAGACAAAATCCAATGTTTGTTGAATAAAAATATATTGTAAGGAATGCTCATGACAACTGCCCATAAAACCCCTTTGTTAATTATTGGTTCAGGACCGGCAGGATATACCGCGGCCATATACGCAGCGCGTGCCAATTTACAACCCATTCTTGTTCAGGGGATGGAACCAGGCGGGCAGCTGATGACAACTACAGATGTCGAGAATTTTCCAGGCTTCCGGGATGTCATACAAGGACCATTTCTTATGGAAGAGATGCGTATGCAGGCGGAAAAAGTAGGGACAAAAATCATTACGGATATGATTGTTTCCGTAGATTTTTCAGGTAATACGAAAGTTTGTATCGGGGAAAGTGGCGATCGCTATGAGGCAGACGCAGTTATTATTGCCACAGGGGCTCAAGCTATCTGGTTGGGATTAGAAAGTGAAACAAAATATCGTGGGTACGGTGTTTCCGGGTGTGCCACGTGCGACGGATTTTTCTTCCGTCAAAAAGAGGTTGTGGTAATAGGTGGCGGAAACACAGCTGTAGAAGATGCCATGTTCTTAACGCATTTCGCGACGAAGGTGTATTTGGTGCATCGACGGGACCAATTGCGCGCTGAAAAGCTGTTGCAAAAAAGGCTATTTGAGAACCCAAAAATAGAAGTCATTTGGGATAGCGTATTGGAAGAAGTTTTAGGAACAGAGGCGCCTTTGTCTGTAACAGGCGTAAGAATTAAAAATATAAAAACTATGGAATCACAAGAGATCAAAGCAGATGGTGTCTTCGTAGCGATTGGCCATAAGCCTGCAACAGGGCTGTTTAAAGACGTTATTGAGACGGATAGTGAGGGGTATATAAAATGCTCTCCGGGCTCCGTCAAAACGAATATACCGGGTGTATTTGCGGCTGGTGACGTGCAGGATAAAATATATCGTCAGGCCATAACTGCCGCCGGCCAGGGTTGTATGGCCGCACTGGATGTGGAGCGCTATCTAGCAAAATAGGAACTATTATGACAGGATTTGTCCTTGCGGAGAAAAAACGAAAAGGGGGGTGGTTGACCTTAAGTCGCCCGCAGGCACTAAATGCTTTAAATGCGCAAATGTTCATAGACGTGCGTGAGGCGTTAGAGTTGTGGGCGGTAGATCGTCAAGTAGAGTATATCGTTTTACAAGGGCAGGGACGTGGTTTTTGTGCCGGTGGCGATATACGGCAGTTTTATGAAGTGATAACTCAAAATAATGAGAGACGCGTTGCCGATATCCTGATCTACGAGTTTGCCTTAAATCAATATATACATACCTACCCAAAACCTTACATATCGATTATTAATGGATTGTGTATGGGGGGTGGCATGGGAGTGTCTGTACATGGTTCTCATCGGGTGATTACCGAAAATTGCATCATGGCTATGCCGGAAACGGCTATTGGATATTATCCGGATGTGGGGGCCGGTTGGTTTTTAAATCAATGCCCCGGAAACATAGGCATGTTTCTAGCGTTAACCGGATATAGATTGCAGCCACTGGACGCTTTATATGCAGGGCTTGCAACGCATTTTGTTTCCGCCTCGTCTTTAAATGATTTAAGGATTCAGATTCAAGACTGTGGGGCTGGTGAGCTAAATGAGATGTTGGATCACTATAAAGAATGGCCAGAGGGTGTCTCTTATTTAAAAAAACACCGCTCAGAAATAGACATGTATTTTGGTTCTGTGGATTTACATCAATTGTTGAAGAATTTATATGAAGCGAACACGGATTTTTCTGTGTCTACATTAGAAATACTTAAGAGGATGTGTCCTTTAAGTTTGCGTATGACTTTTAACCACATAAAATCATGTAAGAACAAAACGATCCAAGAGGTGATTGGGGCAGACATAGATATGGTTCGATTCTGGCAAGACGATCCTGAATCCCTTGCGGAGTGGTGCGAAGGGATTCGGGCAGCCGTTATGGATAAGGATCAAAAGCCTCTTTGGAGGAGTGCGCTGACTTGAAATTTGTTTATTTCTCTTTACTATTTTAGTTGTGCTAGGTATTTTGAAATCTCTTAAGGGATAAAGGATTTTATACAATGGACAAACGCTCGGACGAACTCTTACAAGAAGTTAATGAGCAACTTCAATGGGAACGTTTTGAAAATATTGTAAAAGAATACGGCTCATATATTCTGGCTGCAGTTTTAGCCGTTATTATCGGCGTTGCGGGGTATACGTATTGGAATCATTCCCAGGAAATGAAAAATCAAGCCTTGTCGGAAAAATTGACGGGAAGTCTAAGTCTTGTGGGTAAAAAACAGATGCCGGAGGCTTTAAAAGGTCTGCAGGAACTGTCTGAAAATACATCAACTTATGGTATGTTAGCTCGTTTTATGGAAGCCGCTATTCAGATAGATGATCCAAAGACGCGTGAGGCGGCGGCGGGTGTATATAAAAATATGCTGGATCAGCAAAAAGTGGATCGTCGTTATCGTAGCTTGGCCGTTCTATTTTATGCTATGGCTGAACTGGACTCTGGTGATTCTAAGGCTTTGGCGAGTCTGTTGGATGAATCTTCAAGGGGTACAAATATGTGGCCACATACGACGGCTGAATTGTCAGCCTATGTTGCCATCAAAAATGGTGATGTGGAAAAAGCAAAAGATATTTTGACGCAACTCATCGCCAATAAAGATCTAACCCAGGGTACGCAAGTCAGGGCAAGAGCATTGTTGCAAACTTTGGAACAAAAATAGATAAGGAAGTAGCCGATGAAGCGTTTTACTGTATTCTTTTTATTGCTTCCGGTTTTTCTGGCTGGCTGTACGAAGCTCGAGGAAATGGGAATTGTTAAGTCTGACAAAAAGGTTTTGACAAAAGGCAAGCGCGAAGTTGTCTTGTTTGATGATGAAGTCACATTGCCTAAAGTTTCCGCGGACGCAGGAAACGTAACGCTTCCGCCTATGCAGGAAGTCAGTGAATGGCCGCAAGCTCAGCAAAATGCGATGCATAGCGCGCCTCATATCCAAGCCAATGATAAGCTGGAAAAAATATGGCAGGTAAAGCTCGGTGTTAAATCCAATAAGAATCAGCGCCTGCTTTGTGAACCGGTTGTGGCAGAGGGTATGCTATTTATTTATACGCCTGACAGTTATGTATCGGCGTATGGTTTAGAGGATGGAAAGCTTAAGTGGACAATTTTCGTTAAGCCAAAGCAGATACAAGAGGCCATTCTTGGCGGCGGCGTCGCTTATGATCAGGGCACCTTATTTGTTTCTACGCCTTTTGCGGAAATTTTTGCTATTGATGTAAAATCCGGAAAAGGTCGTTGGATGGCTAAGGTTGACGCTCCTTTGCGTGCGTCTCCTGTGGTTAATGATGGGCGTGTTTATGTTATTAGTTTGAACAATGAGCTTTCGGTTTTTGATCAGGCTTCAGGTAAATTGCTCTGGACGCACCAGGGCGTGTCGGAAAGTGCTGGTGTTTTGACGGGAAGTTCGCCTGCCGTATATAGGGATGTGGTTTTGGCTCCTTATACATCCGGTGAGTTTGTTGCTTTGCAAGCGGCAACAGGTTTGCCTTTGTGGTCTGAGAATATGGCGTCTTCCACACGCACAGATTCGTTCGCTGGGATGCCTCATATTTCAGCTAAGCCCGTGGTGGTAGATGGTGTCGCCTATGTGGTGAGTCAAGCTGGCCGTACGGCGGCTATTGATATTCGAACAGGTGGGGTTTTATGGTCTAAGGATTTTGGTGGATCGCAAACCCCGTTTGTTGCGGGGGATTCTTTATTCTTGCTGACTGGCGATAACTTGGTGATCTGCTTGAATAAGAATAATGGTTTGGTGCGATGGTATAAAATTCTTCCTATGTGGAAGGATGAGGTTAAAAACAAAGGCCGTATCGTATGGAATGGACCGCTGCTCGCCGGAGGTAAGCTATACATGACGAGTTCTGATGGCGCGATGTTCGCATTAGATCCTGCAACTGGAAACAAGGCCATGGATTATAAGTTGCCAGGAGAGGTCGTTGTCCCCATGATTGCTGTGGGTGGGATGCTCATGATTGTGACCGAGTCTGGTTTGTTGGTTGCGTATCGATAAAGAATAGTATTTAAAGATTTTTACGAGGTTCGGATGATTAAAAAAGTAGCTATTGTGGGTCGCCCTAATGTGGGCAAATCAACACTTTTTAATAGACTTGTCGGTAAGCGTTTAGCCTTGGTTCACGACTTGCCTGGAGTAACGCGAGATCGTCGCGAACATCCGGCTCGCTTGGCGGATTTGCGTTTCAACATTATAGATACCGCTGGGTTAGACGATGGCGAAGAAGACGAGCTTTCTATCGCTATACGCAATCAAACGCAACGTGTTTTTAAGGACTGTGATGTTCTGTTGTTTGTGGTGGATGCGATCACAGGCATAACGCCCTTGGACGAACACTATGCGGACATGGTGCGTCGTATGAACAAACCTATCATTGTTCTTGTGAACAAGGCTGAAAGAGGTCAAATCCATAATGTAATCGGAGAGGCCGCTGCCTTAGGTTTGGGTGACGCGATTGCAATTTCTGCAGAACATGGAGAGGGGCTGGTGGATCTCTATCAAGCGTTACTGCCATTGCTGGGTGAGGAGTCTTTTGATACGGGCGAAAAAATTGCTTTTGATGATGAGCGCGCGCCGTTACAGTTAGCTATTGTGGGCAGACCCAACGTAGGTAAATCAACGTTAATTAATAAATTGATAAAAGAAGATCGCTTGCTTACCGCAGATATGCCTGGGGTTACGCGAGATTCTATAACGATTGATTGGGAATATAACGGTCGTCGGATGAAACTGATTGATACCGCTGGTATTCGTAAGCGCAGCAATGTTGTCTCTCAATTGGAAAAATTGTCGGTTCAGGATGCGCTGCATTCGGTAGATTTTGCCCATGTAGTTGTTTTGGTTTTAGATCATGAAACGCCTCTGTCAAAACAAGACGCGATTATTGCCAATAAGGTGATTGACGAGGGGCGGGTTCTGATTATTGCGATTAATAAATGGGATTTAATTCCAGAAAAAGAAGAATATTTAAAGGAAGTGCAATACAAACTTGGACATATCCTGCCGCAGATTAAAGGGGTGCCTTGCATACCGATCTCTGCGAAAATGGGTAAGAATTTGCCGAAGTTGCTGGATGAAGTTTTTAATATGTATGACCTTTGGAATCAAAGAATTCCGACGGCTAAATTAAATAAATGGCTAGAAGAAACCATCGCTTTTCATCCGCCTCCTATTGCAGGTCGCTCCCGGATTAAATTTAAGTACATGACGCAAGTCAAGACAAGGCCTCCGACTTTTGTCATATTTGTCAGTAAACCGACAGAGGTTCCCGATAGCTATATGCGTTACTTACAGAATGTCTTGCGCAACGATTTTGATTTACCGGGGGTGCCTTTACGTATTATGGTCAAATCCCAAGAAAATCCTTACGCGGAATAGATTATTTACAACAAAATATTTCTTGTCAGCAAAAACCTTTCAGGAAAACTTTATACATGTCCTATTCAGGGCCTACGCATGAAAAATTTAAAGAGGAAGTGCCTCCCACACCTGTCACACCTGCGAAGGCAGGTGTCCAGCGAAAACTATGCGTTGCGAAGCAACACTTTATTTATTAATGTAAAACGATTATAAGAAGCCTCTGCGAGGCACATGTTGCGCTGGACACCTGCCTTCGCAGGTGTGACAGGTTCTGTGTATTTTTCATGCGTAGGCCCTGATGTCCTATTGACCCTTGGTGAGTTTTTCTTTAACTTTGAGAGAAAATAAATAAAGGGTAGGTCAGGATGATAATCGTTTTTGGATCATTAAATATGGACATGGTGTTTTCAGTTCCGGTTATCCCGAGGCCTGGTGAAACGGTTTTGTGTCCTGAATATAAACTTTATTCGGGTGGTAAGGGTGCCAATCAAGCGGTTGCGGCGGCAAAGGCTGGTGGTGATGTGAAGATGTTTGGTTGCGTAGGTCGAGATGATTTTGGTGTGCATGTGCGTGCCTCGCTAAAGGATGCGGGCGTTGATACGAAAGGTATTTTGGATGTAGATGCACCGACGGGATGTGCGATGATTTGCGTGGATCCGCTGGGTGAAAATATGATTACGGTTGCCTGTGGGGCCAATAATTATGCAAAATCTACACAAGTTCCAGATGCTTTACTGACGAGCAAAACCACGTTGATTACACAAATGGAAGTAAATCCAGAGGAAAATTGGAGTTTAATCCGGCGCGCAAAGTCTAAGGGTGTCAGGGTTATTTTAAACCTAGCACCAGCACAAATTATTCCAGAAGACATCTTAAAAGATTTAGATGCTATCGTTATGAATGAGATGGAAGCGTGTCTATTAGCCGCTCATTTGGGTTTTGATGGGTCCTATGCCCGTTCGATCGCCAGGCGATTAACAGATACATATGGTTTGACAGCTATTGTGACGATGGGGTCTGAAGGCGCGTATGCAAGTTCACAGCAAGGTAATTGTAATGTGGAGGCGATGAAGCTCGAGGCTGTAGATACCACAGCTGCCGGAGATGCATTTGTGGGAATTCTTGGGTTGTCTCTTGACCAAGGGTTAACCTTGCCAGCAGCCTTACATAGAGCCAGCGTGGCGAGTGGACTTTCTTGTTTACGAGAAGGCGCGCAAGATGGGATGCCCAATTTGGCTGATATTGAGATGGCTTTGCAAGAGATCCCAGCCCCTAAACTTGTGGCTTAATTTAAAGAGAGAATGAACTGCCGCAGCCACAGGAAGAGGATGCATTTGGATTTTTAATGACAAATGCAGCACCAATGAGTTCCTGAACATAGTCGACAACTGCGCCTTTCACAAACTCAAAGGAAAGAGGATCCACGGCGAGGATCGCCCCTTCATAGCAAAATTGGAAGTCGTCTTTATGGGGGGTATCCACCAGATGAAATTGGTATTGAAAGCCGGAACATCCACCAGAATCCACGGTTAACCGCAATATTTTTTCCTGATTGTTTTTTTGTGCGATCGCTTGTAGATGGGCAATCGCGCTGGGGCTTAAGGTTAGGCTATCGGCACGATCTGGGTTTTGCATAATTTTCTCGTAAAAAGAATGAATGTTTCTCTAAAGTGATGTATATATTATACGCTAATTGTCAAACAATTTATAGGGTGCTATATCGATGAATGTTTTTTCTGAGTTCCGTGAAGTCGTCATTAAGGCTTTAAAAAGCCTTGTAGAAAATCAGGATTTATCCGCGGATTTAGATTTTTCTCGCGTTGCCTGTGAGCCACCTAAAGATCCAGCTCATGGAGACATTGCGACGAATGCGGCTATGGTATTGGCTAAACCTGCAGGTCTGAACCCACGTGTGCTAGCTGAAAAACTTGTCGCTCAATTATTAAACAATCCTTATATAGAATCTTGTGAAGTCGCGGGGCCAGGGTTTGTCAATATGACGCTTCGTCCTGTTTTTTGGCAAAGCGAGCTCAAATCCATCATCGAAATTGGCAAGGCTTACGGCGATTCTCGTTTAGGCGATCAAAGAAAAGTTAACCTGGAGTACGTATCTGTAAATCCCACTGGGCCTATGCATGTGGGACATTGTCGGGGTGCGATCATTGGGGACGTATTGGCAAAATTACTGACTAAAACAGGCTATAAGGTAACAAAAGAATATTATGTGAATGATGCGGGCGCACAAGTTATCGCTTTAGCGCATTCCCTTTATAAGCGTTATCAACAGGCGTTAGGCGTGGAAAGTGGTGAGTTGGGCGCCTATGGCGGCGAGTATTTGATTCCTGTGGGGCAGTCTTTGGCGAATCGGGACGGTGATAAGTGGTTAAAGGTAGAGGAAAGCGTCTGGATGCCACATCTGCGGAATTTTGCCGTGGAAGCCATGATGGATTTAATCCGTGAAGATCTTGCCTTGCTAAAAATTCATCACGAAGTCTTTACTTCCGAGGCCGCCATCATCGCCGAGGGTGGAGTAGAAAAGTCTTTTTCCGAGCTCGAAGAAAAGGGATTGATATATGTGGGTCAATTACCGGAACCTAAAGGCAAAACCATTGAAGATTGGGAACCTCGAGATTTAACCCTATTTCGCTCTACAACTTATGGGGATGATCAGGATCGCGCGTTGAAAAAATCTGATGGTTCCTGGACCTATATTACGGGAGATATTGCTTATCATCGGAATAAAGTTTCCAGAGGATATGATCTGTTAATTAACGTTTGGGGCTCGGATCATGTGGGTTATGTAAAGCGCTTGAAGGCTGCGACTCATGCGTTGACCGATGGCCGAATTCCTTTAGAAGTTGTTTTGTATGCGCTGGTCAATTTTATGGACGAGGGAGAGTCCTTAAAAATGTCCAAACGGGCCGGCACGTTTATCCCTGTTCGGGAAGTGGTAGATCGAGTGGGTTGCGATGCAACACGATTTATGATGGTGACCCGGAAAACGGATATTCCTTTAGATTTTGATTTTGCTAAAGTGATAGAAAAATCCAAAGATAATCCCGTGTATTACGTGCAATATGCCTATGCGAGAGCCTGCTCTATTCGTCGTCATTTGCTAGCGACATTCCCATCTATTGACCTCTCCCCGCAAGGATTGGCACAAGTGGATTTTGGTAACTTGAAGGCACAAGAAGAAATAGATATGATCAAAACGTTGGCGCAATGGCCTCGCCAAATCGAGGTGGCCGCTGAAAGCCGCGAGCCGCATCGTATTTCCTATTATTTATATCATGTGGCGTCTGTGTTCCATGGCTTATGGACGAAGGGTCGTGACGATGCGGAACTGCGTTTTATTTACCCGCAGGATGAAAAAAAATCTCTCGCTAAATTTGCCTTAGTACAAGGCATGGCGAATGTGATAGCTTCAGGATTAGATGTATTCGGTGTTCAACCCATGGAGGAGATGTAAATGGATCCACATCATTATGTACAGCGGACAACAACCAGCGAAAAAACATCCAAAGGTTTGTTTGCCTCACCCATACCCTTTGCCCTTGCTTTATTAGGGGCAGGGTCCGTCGTATTTAGTCTATGGTACTTTTTTTATGCGGGACCAAATCGCTCTAAAGATCAGCCAGTTCCTATTATTAAAGCCGAATCCAGTCCGATAAAAATTCGTCCAGATAGTAGCGAGCAACCAGAAGTGCCTCATCAAGATAAACTCGTTTACAGTCGTGTCAATCCGGCTGAACAAGCTAAAGGGGTGGAGAATCTTTTGCCGATGACGGAAGAACCCATGGAGGTAGCAGAAGAGCACGAGCCAGAAGCCAGCACCAATACACAAAAAGAAGCTGGTTTTCCTTTGCCAAATCAACTGGCGGAAAATGCATCCGAGTTTCGTGTCGATCCTATGCCTGTGGAGACAAAAGAAGAGCCCATGAAGATGACGGTTGCAACGGCAGAACCAGAAGCCCCGGCTATTCCAACAGAGGCAGCGCCAAAATCTGAAATGATTGCCGAAAAAAAATCAGAACCGGAAGCCGCACCAGCGCAGGAAACAAAAAAAGCTAAGACTCTGGCATCCGGGTATCGTATTCAATTGGCATCGATGAAATCACAAGAGTTAGTCAAACAAGAATGGAAGCGTTTAAAATCTGAAAATGAGGCTGCTTTAGGACATCTGTCGGCTCAATTTAATCGGGTTGACTTGGGTGCTAAAAAAGGTGTGTTCTTTAGATTGCAAGCTGGTGATTTTGCCGATCGGGCTGAGGCACAAAATGCCTGTGATCGTTTAAAGGATAAAAACCCAAAAGCGGGCTGTATCATCGTTAAGTTTTAAAGGATATTTATGGAAAATTTTGTGTCACAGGCCACCAATATTTTAATTATAGGGATTCCTATATTGCTGGCGATAACCTTACATGAAGCGGCTCATGGGTTCGTTGCTTTGCGATGTGGGGATTATACGGCCCTAAGGCAAGGTCGTGTGACACTTAATCCTTTCAAACATATTGATTTGATCGGCACCATAATACTGCCAGCGATATCTTTTTATGTGGGTGGACTTTTGTTTGGATATGCCAAACCCGTTCCGGTTAACTTTAGAGACCTTCGCAACCCGCGCCGGGATATGGCGCTGGTAGCAATTGCAGGCCCGGCAACGAATGTATTTCTGGCATTTGCATCGGCTTTATTGGTAAAGGCTATGTATGTGCTTTCTGTGCCGGCTGGATTCTTGACGGATATAACCATGTCCAGTCTGATTTTTTCCATTCATATTAATGCGCTGCTGGCGATTATAAATATGTTACCAATTCTCCCCTTGGATGGTGGGCGCGTATTGAATAGTCTTCTACCGCCTAGCTGGGCAAGAGTTTTTTCTCAAACAGAGAAGTACGGTATGTTTATACTCCTGGGTCTGATGATTGTTCTTATGTATTTTCCTGTCCAGGTTAATGGCCGTCAGGTGAGTGCATTCAGCGTATATTTCCGTCCTATTGTGGAGAGTTTTTCTGGCTTTATTGGTGGGTTAGCTGGGCTTTAAGAGGCGTTATCTGTTGGGGGTGAGGAACTCTAAAATCCCATTGAGGCGAACGAGGCCCTCGTCGGTTGCTTTTAGATGGGATGGGCTTTGCTCCATGTAGCCTTCCTCAATTAATGAAGCTAGCTTGGAAATATCAATAAAATTTTCTATAGGCTGATGGAACGTATTTTTGAAGTTTTCCAGGTGGATACCCTCTTTTAAACGAAGTCCCATCATGAGTGTCTCAATCAACTGGTCTTCTTCGTTCAGAGGGGTTTTTTCTTGTATGGCATGGCCATTCGTCTCTACATGTTCTAACCATGTTTCGGGGGCTCTATAACATTTGGTGGCAAATTTTTGTTGTCCGAGAGTTAATCGTCCGTGGGCCCCAGGTCCTATGCCGGCATAGTCTTGATAACGCCAGTAGATTAAATTGTGTTGGCACTCACGCCCCTGTACGGCGTGGTTGGAGACTTCATAACGGTCAATACCTTTTTCCAGTAACATCGCATGGGTGCGTTCGTATAAATCAGCTGCGAGGTTGCCTTTGGGAAGGGTGAAATCTTTACGAGCATAAGCAGTGTAAAAAGCTGTGCCGGGTTCAATGGTCAGTTGATATAAAGACATATGGTCCCGAATCAGCGGCAGAGCTTCTTTGAGTTGCTTCTCCCATTCGGCAAGGGTCTGTCCTGGAAGTGCATAAATAAGATCAAAGGAATAACGGTCAAAGGTTGTGGCCGCTATTTCGATGGCACGCATGGCTTCCTGGACATTGTGCGCGCGACCGAGAAACTTTAACGCCGCCGTGTCTAAAGACTGAATTCCAAGGGATACACGGTTGACGCCCGCTTGTCGAAAGTGTTGGAATTTATTGATTTCCACAGAATTTGGATTTGCTTCCATGGAGATTTCTGGATTATCGATGATCCAGTATTTATCTAAAGCATTGATGAGGGCATGAATGGTTTCCGGTGCCATCAGCGAAGGTGTGCCCCCTCCAAAAAACACGGAGTTTAGTTTTCTACCCTTTGTTTTTTCGCCCACATACGAGAGCTCTTTTAACAAAGCCTTTTCCCAACGTTTATGATCAACACGATCGCGCACGTGGCTGTTAAAGTCGCAATACGGGCATTTAGACACGCAAAATGGCCAGTGGATATACAGTCCTAACGGTTGCGATTTCATGGAAAGCATGTGCGCAGAAAAGCCCCAAAGGACTGATGACGGTGAGAAATTTTGTTTTTGATGTCTATGCCTAATTGTGCATAGGTCTGATCATACCCATCGGGTTGAAATACAATATCAAAATGGTAACCTTTTGTGGAATCACCGCGTACAGGATAGACAAATTGTCCGTGGATGGTGCCTTCAAAAAATTGGTAGCTATCATCTGGAAAATACAGACATAAGGAACTATGGAAAAAAGCTCTATAGTCTGCCGTCGCATCCAACCGTTTTTTTAAATCTTGAAAGCACTGGTCAAGGGTGTCAAAACTTTTACGAAAAGGGGCTGTATCCACACCGGGGAAATTGTTCAAGGCCGGAAAACATATACCAGAGTCATCCGATAAGGCTGGTTTGCCGGTCATGCGCGCCGTGTATTTTGCTTTAATCAGGGCGTTGTCCTGAAATGTTCGCCCTGTTTCTTCAGGCTCATCCAGGTTAAATTCCTCGGCCGAAAAAACTTGTACCGCATAAGGCGATAACATGGCTTTCAGCTCGAGGATTTTGGCGTGATTATGAGTGGCGAGCACTAATTCTTTCAGCATAACTTATTCTTTATTAAAATTAGCAATCGCTTGCAATTGTAATTTCACCAGCTTGGCGACGCCAATTTTAGCCATGTCTAGCATTTGCGTAAACAACTCATCGGAAAAAGGTTTGTCTTCAGCTGTTGTTTGAATTTCAACGATTTGGTTGCGACTGGTTAAGATGAAATTTGAATCTGCTGCTGCCTTGCTGTCTTCTGCGTAATCTAGATCGAGGACCACTTGTCCTTCATAAATACCGCATGAAATACCGGCCACATGATCGGTCAGGGGCATTTCTTTGATTAATTTTTTATCCAGTAATGTCTTAAAAGCAAAATATAAGGCAACATAAGATCCTGTAATTGCCGCAGTTCTTGTACCGCCATCAGCTTGCAATACATCGCAGTCGATTTTAATTTGGCGTTCACCCATGGCTTTTAGATCGGTGATGGCTCTTAAAGATCTACCGATTAACCTTTGGATTTCTTGGGTGCGCCCAGTTTGTTTTCCTTTCGAGGCTTCACGATCCATTCGTTGATGGGTTGAGCGAGGCAGCATACCGTATTCCGCTGTAATCCAGCCTTTACCTTGATCGCGCATAAAAGGTGGAAGTCTTTCCTCGATAGATGCGGTGCACAATACATGCGTGTTCCCAAATTTTACCAAACAGGAGCCTTCCGCATAGGGAGAAAAGTGCGGTATGAACTCAATATCTCTAAGTTGGTCGGGCTTTCGTCCGGAAGGGCGCATGTGGAAACTCCTGAAATTGATTATGTATGAATTCAGTCCTTACACTATTATGATATATATGGAAAGAAATTATCTTGATCTCTAGCGTAAATTGCTAATTCTGTGCTAAGCTATGGCCAGTAAATAAGACGTATAGCGTGTTAATTTTAACGAGAGGATATTCCCATGACGGATGAATTAAAAAAACCCACAGAAGAAACAGAAGTTGAGCTTACGCAAACGCAGGAAGAAATTGAAGAAGAATCGACAGAATCTTTAGAGGATCTGAAAGATCAGTTGCTGCGGGCGTTGGCCGAAGTTGAAAATATTCGTCGCCGTGCCATTCGCGAGCAGGATGAGGCTCGCAAATACGCGGTTACAGGGTTTGCAAGAGAGATGATTTCTGTCGCAGATAATTTTTCGCGTGCCCTTGAATCAATTGCTCAAGAAGATATCGAATCTCAATCTCCAGCGGTTAAAAGCCTCGTCGAAGGTTTGAAGCTGACAGAAAAGGAACTCGCCGGAATTTTTGAGCGTCAAGGCGTAAAAAAAGTAAATCCTTTAGGTGAGGCCTTCAATCACGATTTCCATCAGGCTATCTGTGAAATTCCAACGCAGGAGTATGAAGCAGGCGTTGTCGCGCAAGTGATGCAAACGGGGTATGTGCTACATGATCGCCTATTGCGTCCAGCTATGGTCGGTGTGGCAAGAGCTGTTCAGGATTAAGTAAATTTAAATAAAGGATCGGTGATGGCCCCCCGTCGTAAACCACAAGAAACAAGAGCTTTTTTGCCTGAAAATATCCTGGCGTTTATACTGCGCCGGGTGGAGGAGCTTTTCGGTCTCGTTTTGTTGTTAATAAGCCTGTTTATTTTTTTATCGCTGGCGAGCTATGACCGGGCAGACCCCTCTATCAATACAGCGGTGGGCGGGCTGACACAAAATTTAGGTGGGCCGAAGGGAGCTTATTTTTCTGATTTTATGATGCAGTATTTAGGGTGGTCCAGTTATTTACTGGCCATGAGTGTGTTTATCTGGGGGGCTTTAAAGCTAACCCACCGTCCGTTGAATCGGTTGTTGTTGAAATTAAGTCTTTTGCCTTTTTTGATGATTAGCTTTTCTTTAGCTCTGGAGCTGCTTTCTTATCGAGATGCGGATAGTTTAAGTCATGCAGGTGGGGCTATTGGTTATGTGTTGAGCCAGAATTTCCTTTCTCGTCTTGATTTTCTAACCTTGAGTGGCGCGTGGATCAGTGTTGCAATTTTAAATACGGCTTGCGTATTGGTTTTGTTCGTTTATGTCTCGGGCTTAAGGGGCCGCCAATGGCTTTCTATATTGAATATGGCCGCCTATGCCACCCAGATGATTTGGTATACGATTCGTCGGGTATTCTATTTTCTGAATCGTTCTTATGAAAAGCCAGAAACACCCAAACGAGTCCACAAGGTTGAAAATCACCGCGATGCACCCATCAATCGAGTCGCAGGGGAACACCCTTCTTTATCTTTGCGGAACGAGTATACGGCGCCTGAGATGCCTGAAAAGAAAGTCGCTGTATCGGCAACGGCCTTTAAGATTGAGGCGGATGAAGCAGAGGATGAATATGATAGTCTCCCCCTAGAGTTAGAATCTAACGGTGATTATCAGCTCCCCCCCTTAGATCTTTTGGCTGAAATAGAAGATCATTCGGATTTGCAGATCAGTGAAAAAGAGTTGCAGGCCAACGCGCACCGATTGAAAGAAGTCTTAGAAGATTTCGGAATTCAGGGCGAAATATCTAAAATTCGTCCCGGTCCTGTGGTGACGTTGTACGAGCTTGTGCCGGCACCTGGAATTAAGTCTTCACGGGTTATTGGCCTGGCAGATGACATTGCCCGTTCTATGAGTGCGATTTCCGCTCGTGTAGCGGTTATTCCCGGCCGGAATGCGATTGGTATTGAGTTGCCGAACGAAATTCGACAAACGGTCCATTTGCGAGAGTTATTGGCATCTTCAGCTTATGAACGGACCGGTGGCGCTTTACCGTTGGCTTTAGGTAAAGACATCTCCGGTAGTCCAATTATTGCAGATTTAACACGTATGCCACACTTACTCGTGGCGGGAACAACGGGTTCAGGTAAGTCTGTGGGCATTAATAGTATGATCTTATCCTTGTTATATCGCTTGCCGCCGGATCGCTGTAAGTTGATTATGATAGATCCCAAAATGCTAGAGCTTTCTGTATATGATGGCATTCCTCATCTTTTAACGCCTGTGGTGACGGATCCCAAAAAAGCAGTTGTGGCTTTGAAATGGACTGTGCGGGAGATGGAAAATCGATATCGTGCCATGTCCAAATTGGGAGTCCGTAATATTATGGGTTATAATATGCGTATCGCAGAAGCCAAAACGACGGGTGAAGTTCTCTCACGCAAAGTACAAACCGGCTTTGATGCGGAATCGGGGCGGCCTATTTATGAGTCTCAAACGCTAGAACTGGAGCCTTTGCCCTACATTGTGGTGGTCGTGGATGAAATGGCAGATCTTATGCTGGTTGCGGGAAAAGATATTGAAGCGGCCGTGCAAAGACTTGCACAAATGGCTCGTGCTGCCGGTATACACATAATCATGGCAACACAAAGACCATCGGTCGATGTGATTACGGGTACGATTAAAGCAAACTTCCCCACACGCATAAGCTTTCAGGTGACCTCTAAAATAGACAGTCGCACGATCCTAGGCGAGCAAGGCGGTGAACAATTGCTAGGCATGGGTGATATGCTGTATATGGCGGCCGGTGGCCGCATTACCCGTGTTCATGGACCTTTTGTCAGTGATCATGAAGTGGAAAAAATTGTCCACTACCTAAAAGGTCAAGGATTCCCCAATTATCTAGAAGACATTTTGATGGATAACGAGGATAGTTCTTCTGGATCGAATGGGGGATCTAGTGGGAATGGGGATGAGTTATATGAGGAAGCTTTATCCTTAGTGATGCGCGAAGGTAAGGTTTCCACGAGTTTTATTCAGCGTCATTTACAGATTGGTTATAACCGGGCGGCAAGAATTGTCGAAACCATGGAAGAGCAGGGAATTGTCAGTGAAGCCTCACGAACGGGTAAACGTGAGATATTAGTAGCCTCAGGAGGGCGTTAGTTATGTGGAAGTATGTCTTTACCATTTTTTTCTTTGTTACAAGTCTAAATCCTATTTTGGCGCAGGTCGATAATCCGGCTCGTATTCCGCAAATAGAAAAATATTTGGCGAATTTAAAAACTTTTGAGGCGGATCTAACTCAGCAAAATCCAGATGGCAGCCAAGCAAGGGGTAAGTTTTTTTTAAACCGTCCCAAAAAGTTTCGTATTAAATACACGGAACCTAAAGAACTTATATTGGTTTCCGACGGCAGTTTTTTTATTGAATATGATCCAAAAGAAGATATCCCTAACTTTATTTCCCTAGAATCAACGCCTGCCAGCCTTTTCTTGCAAGATAAAATAACGCTATCCGGCGAAGTGTCTATTCGTTATTTAAAGGAAAAAGATGGTCTCATTTTTGTGGAGTTATACAAAACAAAAGATCCAGATGTAGGTTCAATTACCCTGATTTTTTCCGACAAACCTATGTCTATGATTGGCTGGATTATCAACGATGCGCAGCAAAATACGACAGCGATAACTTTGCAGAACATAAAAGAAAATCAACCGATTCAAGACAGTCTTTTCGAAACGGCTAGGATTAAACCGTAAGATTTTCCCAACAGAAAAACCCCCTGATGTTGCGTCAGGGGGCTGTTGTAAATATTTCCTTTATTTACCCGAAAGGTAAAGGCTTCGGCCTAATAATGTGTAGGCTTCAGAAATTTCTGTGATGGGTTCTATCTCTGTGTGGAGGCCTTTCCAGTCTTTGCGGGCGCTATTTTTGCTGGCAAGCTTTAATTGGCGCAAAACCTTGTTTTGGGGGGCCATGGCGTAATTTATAAAGCATTCTAGTTCTCTTGCCGGTGCAAAGTTAGCATAAGACGCTTTACCTAGAGACTTCAAGGCGAGAGGAATATTTACATCGCTTAAGCCCAAATGGAGGAAGAAGCTCAAGTATTGCGAACGAGGATGACCGTGGGTAAAAGCGATTTCATTGAAAAAGCCAACGGGATTGCCCTGTATGGATAGCCCGTTATAAGCACCTGTCGTGCGGATGGTAAATTCTTCTGGGGTCATTTTTTGATAATCAGCGGTAACGACTTGTCCTTGATAGATAAACTCGCGTACCCACTCCGCCGCTTTTCTCAAGGCGACTTTTGTGACGTTTTCTTGTCGTGTTTGGCCCTTTTCTATAGCCTTTTCCAATCCTTTAAAGTTAACCGATTCCCCTAGTGAGCTGAGCAGTTCAATGAAAACCCACTTCAACCGGGACTCCGCATCGGTAGCTTTTTCTGCAAGTTGTCTCATGGCTGAAAATGAACCTTCAGCGGCTAAAACTTCTAAAGGCACTTTTCCCTGCAAGGAGGCTTCAAAGGTATTTAAAGTAGCCGCTCTATTTAGATCCATGGCCCTAGCAGCAAAAGAATCTTTCGGAAGATCGAATTCAATTAGCAAGCATTCAGCATTGACTGGCGCATTACTTTTTTCTAAAAACGGTGCGGTCATGTAGACTAGGGCTTTTTCAGAAACTTTATCGAGCAAATGGAGTGCCTGCCTTGGGTCCCCTTGAAACTTTTTTGCAACGGCACTATCTCTAGACGCTATCACGTTCACGTGGTGTGTATCGGCGGCCAAAGACTCGCTGGCTTGAGTGGTTGGGCATAAACACATATAGGATGTAAGGAGGACTGACGTTAGTATAGTAATTTTTTTCTGCATGGCACGTTTCCCTTTTTGTTGGTGCTTCTTTTATAATCTATAAAGGTTAGTGTTTCATTTATGTTTGTAATTTCTTTTATTTTTAATCTAAAAAGTACAGGACTATTTTTAAGAAAACAATATGTTGGAACAGGGTGGGTTGAAAAGGAATGGGTTTCGTCTAAATTAGATCGATGGATGTGAGCTTCACGAGTTTGATGGTTTAAAAAAATCAATGGCCTGGCATGTGTATTTTTCTTTATATTATTTTATAGCATACTTCACTCGTCCAATCTAGATGATGGCTTATTCCCCTGGATTTTTCTTTAAAATTACGATAACAATGGGCTCTATACTTTATTTAGGTATACTCTGGTTTAAAATGATGTAAAAACGTGGATTTTTAAGACATGACTCATACGACAGATGTTGCGATTATTGGTGCTGGCCCTGTAGGGCTTTTTGCTGTTTTTGAATGTGGTATGTTGCGTTTGAAATGCCACGTGATTGATGCCTTAGACATGGTCGGCGGTCAGTGTTCAGCTTTGTATCCAGAAAAGCCTATTTACGATATTCCTGCTCATCCAAGCATTCAAGCACAAGACTTGGTTGATCAGCTCGTGACCCAAGCTAAGCCATTTGAGCCGGTATATCATCTGGATCAACGGGTGGAGGAAATTCTGCCTTTAGATACGGGTAGGTTTATCGTCAAAACATCAACCGGTACAGAAATTAATACGGGTGCGATAATTATTGCAGCTGGCGTGGGAGCCTTTGGGCCCAATCGCCCACCTTTAGCGGGTATTGAATCCTTTGAGGGACAATCCGTTTTTTATTTTGTTAAGACACGTGAATCGTTTCGGAATAAAGATATAGTTATCGGTGGTGGTGGCGACTCCGCAGTGGATTGGGCGATTTCTTTGAGTGAAATCGCAAAGAGTGTAACCGTTGTTCATAGGCGTCCAAAATTTCGAGCCGCACCAGAAAGTTTAACACGTATGGAGCAGTTGGCGGCCGCCGGCAAGATAAATATGGCCGTCCCTTACCAGCTTGCAGGCCTGCAGGGAGAAAACGGCAAGTTATCCGGTGTGATTATCGAGGACATGGACGGCCATAGAAAGACTATCGATGCGGATGTTCTTCTGCCTTTTTATGGTTTGGCTATGAATCTTGGGCCTATTGCCGATTGGGGGCTGAACCTAGAGAGAAACCATATCCTGATCGATCAGTCCACCAGCCAAACGTCTCAAAAAGGTATATATGCGATTGGTGATATTGCTCATTATCCGCACAAATTAAAACTTATCCTGACGGGCTTTGCCGAAGCCGCCCATGCAGCCCATGCTGCAAGGGCTTTGTTGCGTCCGGATGAAGTCGTTCACTTTGAGTATTCCACGACCAAAGGATTGCCGACTAACCTTTAAGCTGGTCGAGTTTTTCTTGTAAAACCATATTTTGAACGACAAGGCCATCTTGTCTTGCTCTCAAGGCATTATTCGTGCGCACATACGTATGTTCAATGTTCTGATAGGAATAATGGTCTCGCATCGCGCGTTCATTTTCGGCGATTTTGGCGGCGAGCTCGTCAATTTGTTGTTGGTTTTGCTGCATTTGATTTTCTATTTGTGTGATTTCTTCACGGTTTATTTTTATCGGTTTCAAGCTTTCCTCTATAGCTAAACGAAACGCTTCATCGGTGTGGGGATGGATTGGGGCTTCTGGGGCTTGAGGCGTTGAATTTTCTAAAGACATAGCTTGAAAAAACGCAACTTGATCTTCTTCGCTCATATGCTGGAGGGCTTCAAAATCAGAAAACGCTGAATTTTCAGCAGGGGCTGGGCTGTTTATTGGTTCCTGCGATAAGGATAAGGCAAGTGCGAGTTGCTCTTCTTCACTTAACCCCAATAAATCCTCACCGGGTATAGAACTAGCAAAGCCTGGGGTAGATAAAAGTACAGCAATCGCAAACGAAATATGAGTATTCTTCCACATAATATTAATCTCCTTTTACTAAAAAAACACAAAAGGACATTAGCAAAATTTTATAAAACAGCCAATATAAATATATGAGGCTCTTTTTATCAAGAAGACGTTAAGAAATTTTCAGTTTTTCTTTCAGAAAAGCCTGTACTTTCAGCATGTCACTGGGCAAGTCGACTTCGAATTCCATCAGTTCTTTGGTTACAGGATGAATGAATTCAATGTGAAAGGCATGTAAGAGATGCCTGTCTTGCGGGAAAATTCTTAAGACTTCATTTTCAAAAGCTTGGCTTATGTGTCGAGGTCTTTTTCCGTAAATGATATCGCCGATAACGGGATGACCTATATGGGACATATGAACGCGAATCTGATGAGTGCGTCCCGTTTCTAGCTGGCATTCCATAAGAGCAGCTGTCAGTCCGTAAACTTCTTGGACTTGATAATGAGTGATAGCATCTTTACCATGCTCCCGCTGAACAGCCATTTTTTTTCGGTTGGTTTTCGAACGACCCATTTTTGTCTCTAAAAGAGCTGCCGATGTTTTAGGAAGTCCCCACACAAGAGCCAAATAACGTCGAGATAGGCTGCGGTCTGCAAATTGAGCTGTAAGCCCTTGATGGGCGCGATCGGTTTTTGCGACAACCATTAGACCACTCGTTTCTTTGTCCAGACGATGGACAATGCCTGGCCGCTTAACACCACCAATACCGGAGAGAGACTCGCCACAATGATACAAAAGAGCATTGACCATCGTACCCTGCCAATTGCCAGGGGCTGGGTGTACGACTAAACCGGCTTGTTTATTAATCACTAGCAGATCATCATCTTCATAGACGATATCGAGGGGTATATTTTCCGGTTGAGGGTCGCCTTCTTCCAACGGTGGAATGGTTAACTCAAGGGTTTCTCCGCCTTTGATCTTCAGGGAAACATCTGTAGCTGTTTCTCCATCAACGACTAAGTAACCATTTAGAATAAGGTTCTTTAAACGAGATCTAGAAAGTTCCGGATATAAATCCGCAATCGTTTTATCGAGTCGTCCAGATGTATGCTCTGGCACGTCAAGGGTAATAAATTCATCCATACTAAGCTGCCTGTCGTTGTAATATTTGATGGAAGACATCTTTTAGTCCTTCGACTAAATTGTCAATCATTTCCTCATTGTGAAAAGGTGTCGGCGCCAATCGCAGACGCTCGGTTCCCACTGGTACGGTCGGATAGTTGATAGGTTGCACATAAATGCTGTATTTGTCCATTAAAAGTTGCGCCGCATATCGACAAGCATCGGCATTGCCGATAATAACCGGAACAATATGGCTATCCGAAACAAAGAACGGGATTTTGGCTGCGGTCAATTTTTCTTTCAGCATCTTTACCTTTTTTTGATGCTCATCTCGATGATTCTGTCCTTTTTTAATCACGCGGATGCTTGTTGTTATTCCAGAAATGATCGCTGGGGGAAGGGCTGTCGTAAAAATAAAGCCAGGTGCAAAACTGCGCACAAAATCGACGATAGATGTGGTGGATGCAATATATCCACCGATTAAACCGATGGCTTTTCCAAAGGTTCCTTGGATTATCGTTACGCGGTCGCTTACACCTTGTTGTTGGGCGACGCCGCCTCCCTTATGGCCATAGAGTCCAACGCCGTGAACCTCGTCTAAATAGGTTATGGCTCCATAGGTGTCAGCCACATCACATAATTCTTTAATAGGTGAAATATCGCCTTCCATTGAGTATACGGATTCAAAGGCAACAAGTTTGGCTTGTTCTTTTGGGTACTGGGATAAAAGTTGTGCTAAATGTTCAGGATCATTGTGTCGAAAAATATGTTTTTTAGCGCCACTATGGCGGATACCTTCGATCATCGAGGCATGGTTTTTTTCGTCAGAAAAAATGACGCAATCAGGTAAGTTTTTAGCCAGAGTCGTTAAGCATGTATCATTCGCCACATAGCCGGAGGTAAAAATAAGAGAAGATTCTTTATCATGCAAATCTGCCAATTCTTTTTCCAAAGAATAGTGCCATTGGCTGGTTCCTGAAATGTTTCTTGTGCCGCCAGCGCCAGCGCCTTGATCTGCAAGAGTCTCTTGCATGGCGTGTAGGACATCTTCATTCTGCCCCATACCTAAATAGTCGTTACTGCACCAGACAACGACTTTTTTTTTCGAATTTTCACTATGGCAAATCGCGTAAGGAAAGTCTCCGACGATGCGTTGGATTTGGGCAAAAACCCGATAATGGCCCTGGGTTTTTAATCTTTGTAGGGCGCTTGCAAAAAATGCTTCATATTCCATCGTAAAGAGTTTACCTTATCGCTTAGTTGTGGCCAATCGAGTGATGGCTCTATAAACACATTTATACATACCCTATGAGATATGCTTCAGTCCAGTAACCTTTTTGAGAATAACGACAAAATACAAGAGTTCAGCGTTTCGGCGCTGTCAAACCTCTTAAAGCAAACTTTGGAAACCCGGTTTGCCAATGTTTTGGTGCGGGGTGAAATCTCTGGTCTTAAGATACACAGCTCTGGCCATGCTTATTTTGCTTTAAAAGATGATACGGCTGTTTTAGATGGTATTTGTTGGCGCGGTACAGTTTCGAAATTATCTATTCGTCCGGCCGATGGTATGGATGTCATCGCCAAAGGAAAGATTACAACCTATCCGGGTAGGTCCAAGTATCAAATTATTATTGAGTCGATGGAATTAGCCGGTCAAGGCGCTTTACTGCAGATTTTAGAGGAAAGAAAAAAAGCTTTAGCCGCCGAGGGCTTATTTGCATCGGATCGAAAAAAACCAATCCCATATTTACCAGAATGTATCGGTGTTGTTACATCGGAAACAGGTGCCGTGATTCGTGATATTCTCCATCGTATTGAGGATCGATTTCCGAGTCATATCTTGTTGTGGTCTGTGGCGGTGCAAGGACAGGGGGCTGCAGAACAGATTGCTGCGGCCATCGATGGGTTTAATCGGCTTGCGCAAAAACCCCAACTCTTGATTGTCGCACGAGGGGGTGGCTCGTTAGAAGACTTGTGGGCTTTTAATGAGGAAATCGTTGTGCGTGCGGTTGCCGCAAGTCAAATACCTATAATTTCGGCTGTGGGCCATGAAACCGACACAACTCTCATTGATTATGCTGCAGATAAGCGGGCTCCTACACCGACGGCGGCGGCTGAAATGGCTGTGCCGGTTCGTTTGGATTTGCTCACGCACACTGAGGACCGTCAATCCAGATTGCTCAGCTCGATACATCGATTCTTTGCCGAGCGCCGTTCAATGATTACATCCGTGCAGCGGGGATTGCCTAATTTAGGATACCGTTTAGGCGAATTATCTCAACGACTTGACGATTGGCAAGATCGATTGCAGCAATCCTTAATAAGTTTCAGTATCTTGCAGCGCTCGATTTTACAGCAAATGACTCACCGGTTAAAACATCCTCGCGATATTTTAGAGCAAAATAAGTTATTGTTAGACAGTCAATGGAGCCGTGCGCACCAGGCGATAACGTTTTTGCAAGGCAATAATGCTCAATCCTTGCAAACGATGTCATTGCTTTTGAATAGCTACTCATTTCATAGCACTTTAAAACGTGGATTTAGCATGATAACAAAAGACGACGGTGCACCGGTAACAAGCAAATCTCATGTGCATCCCCAACAAAAGCTAAACATTATTTTCCACGATGGAGATGTAGGCGTATCGGTGGATTAGGTTTTTGACAGCTCCATGTCTAATAATCGATGAATCTGGCCTATAAGATAAAACGGAATAGATAGCAGATTGAAAACAATGGCTTGCCCGTTGTTGCCTTTAACGTACACATTTGTTTTGGTGGGGATATCAGAGTTTATGCGAATGGCGATGTCTTTCTTTTTTGATTCCATAAACAGGTGTAGGGATTTTAAACTCCCTGTCTTTCCTGCCTTGACTTCAATGGGAATGACAAGGTTTCCGTGCTGAATAACATAGTCAATCTCTGCGTTGGAGCCTTCTGCTTCTCGGTGCCAGTAGTAAAGGGATGGCTCAATGTAAAAAGGGCTGATCGTCCGCAAGAGTTGCCCGGCAACTTGCTCAGCGATAGCTCCGTTATTTATAATATTTAATTCATTTGCACTTTGAATCTGCAGATAATTTAATCCCAAAGAAGCACTACATAGTCCAGTGTCTAAAAATATTTCCTTAAAATATTTTTCTTTTATTTCTGATGAGAGAGGAACGCCATTTGCAGAACATCCAGAAACACGGTGACAAATTCTTGCTTTATTAAAAAGAGATAAAGTCTGTTTTACAGTTTGACTGTTTATGGCTGAATTCACTTTGCTGTATATATATTTTTGTCCTATTCTTTGCGGCACAGACATCAGAATTTCATCCAGTTTATCTGAGGCTATTCGTTTCCCATATTTTGTAAAATCATCTCTATATGTTGCAAGCAGGTCATTCTGGATTTGATGGGCGTTAGCAAGGGATTGTTCTTCCACCCAATTTGAAACTACGGCTGGCATTCCACCCACAAGAACATATTCTTTAAAATGAGTTAGGACTTGGTCATGTATCAGTTTAGGTACTTCGTTTCCTTCACTAAACTGGAAATTCGTAAGATAGTCGTAGAGCCTTTCTTTACCACGAGCCAAAAGAAATTCCTCAAAAGAAAGTGGTTCTAAATGCATATAGGAAATGCGTCCAACAGGCATGCTAAACGTATGTTCCTCAAGAACGAATTCTAATAATGAACCTGCGGCTACAATTGGTAATTCTGGGACTTCTTCATAAAACCATCTTAATTTTGCAAGAATTTCTGGACTTGCCTGGATCTCATCTAAGAATAATAGACATTGAGATATATCAATTTCTTGATTCAAAAAAACACTTAGAGACGTAAGAATTTGCGGTGGATTGTTACTAGAAAAAAGGCTTGATGCCTGCGGCGTTTTTTCAAAATTTATTTCGATAAGTTTTTTCCCAGCCAGAGCCGCTAGCTGTCGAATAAGCCAAGTCTTTCCCACCTGGCGAGCGCCTCTAAGGACTAGAGGTTTTCTATTTTTTGATGCGAGCCAGTTTTCTTTTAAATAGGTGAGAGCTATTCTATGCATGCGTTTAGGCTTTCTAGCTTCGCAAAATTAAGTTTCACTCTCTTTATAATAGGGTGTTGTTTTGAATAATTCAAGAAAAAACAGCCGTCTGTTTTTAATGAAAACTTCCTAAACAGCCGTCTGTTTTATCAGGATCTCATGATTTAGGCTAGGTAGGGGTAGCAGGTAATATATCCTTACCGCTACCCAGTTATCCCCTGTATCTTGCTTATGATCAGCGTTATTATTTCTTTTTTAGTTTCATCCACATGTGCATAGGTATTCCACATATCAAGATGATCATGGATAGGACTCCCATTTTAAGGCTGGCTGCCCATAAGGCCCATAAAGAAAACGCCAGAGCTCCCAGGAACAAGGCTATTTTGCTTAAGCAAAGTTCACTATCTCTTACCAACAATTTGAAGTACGCCAGAACCGAAACGGCATAAATTAACAAAATTAAAGTAACGGCGACGTTAATGATAAAATCGAATTGTTCTAATAAGCTATTTTCTAAGGACATAAACAACAGGGGTACCGTACAAAGAGATGACAGTAATACTCCCCAGTAAGGCGTTCCATGTCGAGTTGTCTTTTGGAAAAAGCGAGGAAATAAACCATCATTTGCTGCACCATAAGGAATACGTCCGACAATGAGGGTCCATCCATTTAAGGTTCCTAAGCATGATATAATTGCAGCTATCGCGACTGGCACACCCCAGCTTCCACCAAATATGATATGGGCGGCATCTGCATAAGGGGCCTTAGATTGAATCAATTCTCCGTGGGGAACGATTCCCATCACGGCAATCGTGCCTAAGAGATAAACGGCGGCTGCAATACTCGTACCCAAGACAATAGCCTTAGGGACTGTCCTCGATGCGTTGGATACTTGACCTGCTGGAACGGTGCCTGTCTCCAATCCCACAAAGGCCCACAAAGTCAAAAAAGCAACTGAGTTAAGAGCTTCCCCAAAAGGTTTACCTGATGAATTCAGAGCGCTAAAGTTTTCAATGTCTATAAAGAGGATTCCAACGATAGGTAGGCAAAGCAAAGGAATAATTTTAACCATAGTGACAAATAGCTCAGCCCGACCGGTGACTTTTATACCCATCAGGTTAAATGCGGTAATGCTCCCCATGATCAGTAACTCTAAAGCAAAGTTTACGCCCGGGTCTAATCCTCCACAGAGCATGGAGATATACCCTACGGCACCAATCGCTAATGCCGGATTGCTAATCCATGATAGAACCCAGTATCCCCAGCACACGTAATATCCGACTGTATCCCCAAAAGCTTCTTTTGCATAAAGATATGGCCCCCCAGTTTTAGGAACGCGGGCGCTCAGCTGAGCAAAAATTAAAGATAGCAGGATTGCACCAATAGATGTAATTAACCAACCCAAGAGACTAACCGTGCCATAGGTAGACAGGGTCGCTGGTAGTAAGTAAACGCCTGAACCAACAAGATTGCCAGTAACAAGCGACGTAAGTGGCCAAAGGCCCATTTTATCAGATGACTGATGAATAGACATAATTTCTCTCCTCCCCTTATAAGGGCATAAAAATAATCCAATATGTATTGTAGATAAGATGATGGAACAGATATGCGAGCGCTTAGCAGCGCTTTCGGGAGTTTTTCAGAAGAAGAATATGACGTGTGTAACTATCCATAGTGCAGGCATTATGCAGCACGTGAGCCTGAAGTCAAGATAATTTCAAATTCTCTTTGTAAACAACCGCCTGTTTTTGTATGGAATATGGTTGAACGGTACCTTTTCTTGATGGATCAGGTTTTGCTCTTCTTTAGCCATTTTAGTATTTCATCCTCCAGTAATTCAGGCTCTTCTCGTTGTGGGGTGTGGCCGCTTTGCTCGAATATACGGATGGTCAGATCTGCAAACTTTGATCGGAAGTTTTCCCATAAGTAGGGTGGGTTCCAATAATCATAACGGCCTAAGCCTAAAAATACGGGACATACAATCTTGTTTAGGTTTTTCTCGATGGGGTAGTTCTTAAACATGCTTCCCCAGACGTGAGCGGCTCCGATGGGATTCAAGTGTACGCCTTCCCAAAGATGGCTTGCATCGTATGTATAGTCATACCAAATCATCGGGCCAAATTTCAGCATGCGCGTCACAAAGGTCAGGTGAGGGTGAGCTGTTGTGTCTTGTTCTAAAGTCTTCAGATTTTCTGCCAGTAAGGCTTTACGTTCGGGGCACACAGACTCAATAAAATACGAATCCGCGGCCTGATACAGTTTCTCACCCGTGATAGGACTTGCAGCCAAAAGAAGGATATGGCTCACGGCCTTTGGATATCTTTTAGCGTATTCAAGAGCCATAAACGCATGGATGGAGTGGCCTATAATTATAATCTTATTGAGATTTAATTTGAGTCGTAAGGTCTCAATATCCTCTAGAATTTTTGAAAGACCATAAGCCTCTTCTGTAACAGTTTCTGTATTTGATCTGCTAGCAAAGGCCCTCTGATCAAGAAAAATAAGCTGTAAATGTTCTCGCAGTTTTTGAGAAAAAGTTCGCGGATAGTATATATGGCTACCGATAACAATGGCCGGTGGGCCGTTACCTTCCTGGGTATACTTCAAAATAAAATCGTCCACTTCTATTTGCCCGTCGACTTTTATTTCATAAGGGTTGCAGGTCATGAGTTCTCCATAAATTATTGATTCTTCATACATGCGGACCGATGGGAGGTCAATGAAGAATTATAGAGAGGGGTCACACTAAATAGCATGCTGCTCAATTTATGCTTTTAGCTCTTTCAGGAAGACATCCAAATCTGCATGTACTTTTTCCATGGACACTTTTAGTTTGGAAAAGTTTTCCTTGGCGGTTAGGAGGTCATTTCTTTTGGCGGATTGTTCTATTTCTGAAGAATATTTTACGGCATCTTGCGCATGAAAGTTACTGACAGCTCCCCTTAAGGTATGGGCGGCTATGGCGAGTTCTTCATAGTTGTCATTTTCAAGAGAGGCTTCCATTTTTTCCATGCGAATGGGATAATCCTTCATAAAGGCTTCGATAGCAAAAGGAATCAAATCTACATCATCTTTAAAAAATTCAAATATTTTATTTTTCTGGATAGATAGGGAATATGAGATATTTTTTTCTGTTTTTTGATTTTCGATGGGTTTTTGATTTACTTGTGTGTTCTTATTGTTATGGTAGGCACATGGTGCCTTGTTTAGGGCAGCTTCCAGGGTGATTAAGGTAAACGGTTTTGTCAGAAAATCGTTCATTCCTGCGTCTATACACTGTTTTTTATGCTCATTCAGAGTGTTCGCAGTCATGGCCACAATCCAAGGTCTTTGGTGAGGTGGTTTTAGGGAACATATAATTTTTGTGGCTTCGAGGCCATCCATCTCTGGCATCATCATATCCATAAAGATAAGATCGTAGTCGTTCACTTGTATCGCCTGAATGACTTCACGGCCATTTGCCGCTACATCTGGTTCATAGCCTAGCTTGTTTAAAAAGCCTTTGGCAACCATCTGATTTACCAGGTTATCCTCAGCGAGCAAAATACGCATGGGTTTTTCGCGACCTAAAGCCGACAAATCCTCATTTTTTTCTGTTTCCACAGGCTGTGTGATTTCTTTTAGTATTTTAGCTTTTATGGTAAAGATAAAACTCGATCCTTGCCCAAGTTTACTTTTGACGGATATTTTTCCGCCCATGAGTTCGACAAGTCTTTTGCAAATGACAAGCCCTAGGCCTGTGCCGCCAAACTTTCTTGCAACGGATGAATCTGCCTGGGTAAAGGCTTGAAAGAGGGTTTCTTTTACTTCATCTTTAATGCCTATGCCTGTGTCGCGAACGGTGAATTTTATTTTGTCTTTATTTTCTTTACATACAGAAATATAGACACCGCCTGTCATCGTAAATTTTAACGCGTTGCTGATCAAATTAACCAAGATCTGCCTCAATCGAACGGCATCACCTTCTATGTATAGGGGGGTGTCAGGGTCTATTGAGTATGTAAGTTCCAGACTTTTTCGGGCTAATTGTGGTTTTACGATATCTATCGATTCATTGATAATCTTCTCAAGAGAAAGAGGGGCAAAATCTAAATCCATTTTTGCGGCCTCTATTTTGGAAAAGTCGAGAATATCATTGATAACGGTTAAAAGATGATTGCCGCAATTGGTGATAATATCGAGCTTTTCTTTTTGATCTTTTTCTAAGGGCGTGTCGGCTAAAAGACAGGCTGTACCAATAACTCCATTCATAGGCGTGCGTAATTCATGGGTCATAGAGGCCAAAAACGTAGCTTTTGCTTCGGTTGCGGATTCTGCCTTTTTTAGAGCCTCTGCCAATTCATGAGTTCTTTGTTTGACTTTTTCTTCTAGCGAGCTCGTCAAGATTCTTAGTTTTTCATCTCGTGTGTTGATAGAACGTATCATCGTGTTTAAAGACAGCGCAAGGCTACCTATTTCATCTTGCCGATTCAAGGTTAAGGGAATCTTTTCCCCTTGAATGATCCTGTTCGCCTTGTCTGTTAGTTCTCGCAAGGGCTTAATGATACGGGACGAAAACGTAAAAGTAGCAATGATAGCTAATATGAGGCAGGCAAGAAAAGCAAGGAGCATATCTTGCATTTGTATGGCCATGTTTTCTTGGATTTCATCGTTATTGTACGAGATATGCAGTTGACCTAAATAGGTATGATTCTCACCAAATACAGGATGCAAAATATCTATCTGTGTATCGTTAGACCAAACGTGTGGAATAAGTTTTTTTTCATGGAGCGGTAGTTCAAAAGGGATTGCAGATGATTCGCTCACGCTGACAAGAACTTTACCTGATTTGTCTATAAAATCAGCCTTTACGATTCGTTTATGTGTTAAATAAACCTTTAAAATGGATTCTAAATTTTGCTGATTCATGCCTCCTTTTTGATGCCCTAAAACATCAGAAAGGGATTGGGTTAGGGCTGCCGCTTGTTCTTTTACGTCTTGCAAATTTCTTTGATATTCTTTGTAGATAGAGAATAAGGAAAGCGCAGCGACCGCAAGCATAGTGGAAGTTATTGTATATATTAAGATTTGACCCCTAATGCTCATTCTCATAGGAATATATACTTTCGTGTATGGTTATTCTCAACGTTAAGTTTACGTCTATATATTTAATAATATCTTTACGACCACAGAAAACCATCATAAATATAAGTTGGTTGGATGTTTTTATAGGCAAGAAGATCTTCCGAGGATTTATGAATACCGGACAAGACCCACCATGAGTCAATGCCGGCATTTGAAGCGCCCGTAATATCGGTAGCTAAAGAGTCACCAATAGCTAGCCATTTTCCACCTTTATATTTGGAAAAGATAAGCTCATAAATCGAAGCATACGGTTTCCCAAAATAATAAACTTTTCCGCCACGTTGTTCATAAGTCTTTGCGAGCATCCCCGCACAAGGAACTAAGTTTTCATGAACCCGTACATAGAGGTCTGGATTGGCGCAGTACATAGGCACATCTTTTGCAATGGCCTCATCAAAAGCAAGGTAATAATCTTCAGTTTTTGGCCATGCCGACATATAATTACTGGCAATTAATATATCTGCATCTTGCATTCGAGAAACGGGATTCATGCCGATACCGATCAAAAGGCTAGCGTCTTTTTCCGGCACACCTATATGAAAATAAGATTCGGCCGGTAGTTTGCGTAAGGTGTCAATGACCAGATCACCAGAGGTTATCACGCCATCATATAAATGACTCGAAATCCCAAGATTCTGCAGCTGTTCGCGGGTGGCACCTGAAGCACGAGGCGCATTCGATAAAAAAACAATGGTTTTGTTTCTAGATTTAATTGCCTGTAAGCATTCTAATGCACCATCATAGAGATGTTGCCCATTATGAATCACCCCCCATAAATCTATAATGAAACTGTCATATAGATCGATCAGCTCGACGAGGCCTTTTATGAGGGGTTGCTGACCACCTGCTTTAGCGGACATCGGGTTACTCCCCTAGGCTTTCCAAAAACTTTTTAACTTTTGTAAAAAAACCTTGAGACTCTGGGCAGGTTTTATGATCTTTATCGCTTTCGCTAAATTCTTTCAATAATTCCTTTTGCCTTTTCGTTAGATTCACAGGCGTTTCCACAAAGGCATGTACAAACATATCTCCGCGAGTGGTTCTTCTTAAAATGCTCATGCCTTTGCCACCAAGACGGAAGATTTTTCCCGATTGTGTGCCATCTGGTATGGTCACGCGGGCTTTGGTTCCATCGATTGTGGGGACGTCAATGCTACCACCAAGGGTGGCGGTGATAAAATCAATAGGGACACGACAGTGAATGTTTGCCTCTTCGCGTTCAAATATAGAATGGGATTTGACATCAATGTGAACATATAAATCACCCGCAAGTCCGCCTCTTATACCTGATTCACCTTCACCGGATAAGCGAATACGAGTTCCGGTTTCGACACCTGCAGGCACCGATATACTTAAGGTTTTACGTTCTTTTCTTCTGCCTTGTCCTTGGCACGGCGAGCAGGGCTTATCGATAGTTTGTCCCATACCTTGGCAAGATGGACAGGCCCTTTCTACCGAGAAGAAACCTTGTTGCGCGCGCACTTTTCCTCTGCCCTGGCAGGTTTTGCAGGTGACGGGACTGGAGCCTTCAGCCGCGCCTGAGCCTTTACATGTGCTGCATGTCGTGCTCATATTCACCGTAATTTCTTTTTTTACGCCCTTGAAAGCCTCTTCAAGCGTGACAGACATGTTATACTGTAGGTCATTGCCGCGGTGTTGTTGAGTGCGACCCCTTCCTTGTCCACCCATAAAATCGCCGAACATTTCTTCGAATATATCGTTAAAGCCGCCACTGCCAAAATTAAACTCAAAGCCCCCATGATGATTGCGTCCACCGCCCATGCTGCCATCAAAAGCCGCATGTCCCATACGATCGTACGCTGCTCGTTTGTCGTCATCTCGTAGGACTTCATAGGCCTCGTTGAGTTCCTTGAATTTGTTTTCAGAGACAGCGTCCCCTGGATTTTTATCCGGATGATACTGCATGGCCAGCTTACGATAAGCTTTTTTCATCTCATCGGCGTTAGCGGTTTTTGGAACCCCAAGAATTTCATAATAATCACGTTTTGCCATTTTACATGTCTTTTCAATTGAAATTTGAAAAAATTAGACTCAAGTCTTTATAGGATTACGTTTTAAAAAAATGTCACCCCACCCTGGAAAGGGCGGGGTGCTTCATTTATGATTTACGCTTGATTTTTCTTGTCGTCGCCGTGAATTTCTTCAAAATCGGCATCCACTACATCTTCCGGCGTCTTTGTTGATGAGGCATCCTCTGTATTGTCAGCGGCGGCAGCCTCTTCTTGACTTGCCTTATACATAGCTTCACCTAGTTTCATAGAAACTTGGGCTAAGGCGTCCGTTTTGGCTTTAATCGCCTCTTCGTCTTCACCTTCGCAAACGGATTTCAAATCGGCCATAGCTGCTTCAATGGCCGTTTTATCCTCGGCGGAGATTTTATCGCCAAATTCACTCAAAGATTTTTCTGTGGCGTGAATCATGCTTTCCGCATGGTTTTTCGCCTCAATTAACGCTTTACGCTTTTTATCGGCTTCGGCGTTGATTTCCGCATCTTTTACCATTTGCGCGATATCGTCATCGCTCAAACCGCCAGAGGCTTGAATACGAATCTGTTGTTCTTTATTCGTCGCCTTGTCTTTTGCAGAAACTGAGACGATACCGTTGGCATCGATGTCAAAGGTTACCTCAATTTGCGGCATGCCACGGGGCGCAGGAGGAAGGCCAACCAAGTCAAATTGACCCAGAATTTTGTTGTCCGCCGCCATTTCACGTTCCCCTTGGAAAACACGAATCGTTACAGCTGTTTGATTGTCGTCCGCCGTTGAAAAGACTTGACTCTTTTTCGTAGGGATTGTTGTGTTCCGCTCGATTAAACGAGTAAACACACCACCAAGAGTTTCAATTCCCAAGGACAAAGGTGTTACGTCTAGCAACAACACATCCTTTACATCACCCTGTAAGACACCCCCTTGAATGGCGGCGCCCATGGCAACAACTTCATCTGGGTTTACTCCACGATGAGGTTCACGTCCGAAGAAGTTCTTTACAGTCTCAATGATTTTCGGCATGCGTGTCATACCGCCGACGAGAATAACTTCGTCGATTTGACCTGCCGTAACGCCTGCATCTTTTAAGGCCTTTTTGCAAGGATCGATAGTCTTGGTAATAAGCTTTTCTACCAAAGATTCTAGCTTGGATCTGGAAAGTTTAACCGTTAAGTGTTTTGGACCAGACGCATCTGCCGTGATAAAAGGCAAGTTGATTTCGGTTTCAATGGCGCTGGATAACTCAATTTTTGCTTTTTCGGCTGCTTCTTTTAACCGTTGTAAGGCTAATTTATCCGCGCGCAAATCAATACCGTTTTCTTTTTTGAATTCGTCAGCCAGGTATTCGATAATGTTCATATCAAAATCTTCACCCCCGAGGAAAGTATCGCCGTTGGTGGATTTTACTTCAAAAACGCCATCGCCAATTTCAAGGATAGAGACGTCGAACGTTCCGCCACCCAAGTCATAAACAGCAATTATACCCGATTGTTTTTTATCCAAACCATAGGCCAGAGCTGCGGCTGTTGGCTCATTGATAATGCGCAAAACATCCAGGCCAGCGATTTTACCCGCATCTTTTGTGGCTTGGCGTTGAGCGTCATTGAAATAAGCCGGAACGGTAATGACGGCTTTTTCTACTTTTTCACCTAAGTATTTTTCAGCCGTTTCCTTCATTTTTTGTAAAATGAAAGCACTGATTTGGCTAGGGCTGTATTTTTCGCCACGGGACTCAACCCATGCATCGCCATTGGCGCCATCAATTATCTTATAAGGGACCAATTCTTGATCTTTTTTTGTTAACGGGTCATCAAAACGACGGCCAATAAGACGCTTAATTGCAAATAGTGTGTTTTCTGGGTTTGTCACGCCTTGGCGTTTAGCCGCATGCCCGACGAGACGCTCTCCATTGGCAGTAAATGCAACCATGGATGGCGTGGTTCTGTGTCCTTCAGCGTTTTCTAAAACTTTTGGATCTCTGCCTTCCATGATGGAAACGCAGGAGTTAGTTGTACCTAGGTCAATACCTATTACTTTGCTCATTTTATACCTCTTTTGTTAGCAAGTCTAAAACGCCTCAACTGCGAGCACGTAAAAGACCCCTAAGGTCTACACAACAACCCTCTAAACCTCTCACTTTCAAAAGAAACTCAAGAGGTTATAAAGGGCTTTTAGGGAACCTTCCCTAATACAGTTATACTACAAAAATTACCCATTTTGCAAGAAAATGCTAAACCCCCGACGTCTGCCATTTCGTGTGACAAATAATTGAGCCACAAAAACCAAAGAAGGAATAAAGAGTCAGAACGTAAGGAATGTTTTGTTCTTTCGCTTGCATTCGGGGGGCTATACCATAAACCCGAATCTAAGTCCATTGAGGGACAAAAGCTATTGAAACAGGTTTTGGAACATTACCTTGCGGCTGGCTTCTGTAGCATAATGGGAGCCTGTATTTCCTCTATTTGTGGATACCAGAAACCCCTGTTTAAGGAACTTTGGCTACAGTTAAGCCGCTTTTTCGTCAAAAAAACTTGCATAAATAAAATTCAGCCCATATATGATTTAGTAAGTCCGTGAGAACGGTCATTAGTATATATGGAGAATATTAGGAATGATTAAGTTTACGAAGAAATTAGCGATTTTTGCGAGTCTCGCTCTCTTGAGTGCAGGGCAGTTTGTTGCCTTTGGCTCCAATAGCTATAATGACGACTCAGAAGAGGCTGGCGAGCAGCTTGTCGTTGCAACACCTGTCGCCAAGAGACAGCTCGGTGATGAAGTTACGGGACCTGGGGATTCAAGATTCCAAAATAGATTACCCGCCGATGTTATGAAATTGATTTTTCTTGAGGCAAGTAAAATTGGTGCTGATCCGCGCAAGTTAAGGGCTGTCAGTCCCG
>JAGOMX010000017.1 GCA_017993335.1 Alphaproteobacteria bacterium
GCTGAATTATTTATCGCACGAGGAGAGCTGCTGTGCAGCACTCTGTTGCGCTGGATTCCCGCATGCGCGGGAATGACAAGCGACGAGGATAAAATTTATCCGTTATTTTCTGGAATGGGTATAATTTCTACGCCGCGTCTTCTAACTTAGAGGCGCAACGGGAAATTTGCTTTTTCAACAACAAGGCATCGCCAGTTAATTTGCGAGCTGGAGTTGCTGCCATAAAAGCATCAATACCACCCTTAAATTCAATTGTACGTATTGCACGAGTCGTCAAACGCATTTGCACCGTACGACCTAAAGTCTCACTCAAGAAGGAAGCCTTCTGAAGATTTGGCAAAAAACGACGACGCGTTCTGTTTTTCGCATGACTTACATTATTTCCTGTTTGTACACCCTTACCGGTGACATCGCAACGACGAGACATCGTTTTTCTCCTTAAGAAACGTAATAAAACCTGGTCTTACTAATAAGCATAATTGCTGTAGGCGTCAAGCTTAATCTATCATAATCTCTAATAATTATTCGTTTGTCCGGGTGAGATGAATGTTTTATCATACTTTAGTGAATCAAGAAGAAAAAGCATGATCAACGCTTACAAGACAATAGGCGATTCGTTTAAGACAGTTCCGCAGGAAGATATAAAAGCGCAATCCAATGATATTTTTTGGGTTGACCTCTTTCATCCAACTTCGGAAGAAGAATCTTTTATCGAGAGCTGGCTAGGCGTGAATATTCCAACCCATGATAAAATGCATGAAATTGAGCAGTCCAGTCGTCTTTATCAGCATGATCAGACCTTGTTTATGACGTTAACAATGTTAACCCATGCCGACACACCTCAACCCGAATCCCATGATGTTAGCTTTGTGATCCATAACAATATTTTAATCACGACCAGATATGTGAACACTCAACCCTTTGATCTATCCTCTCATGAAAATATTTCAAAGGATACTTATAAGAATGGTTCTGCATTGTTGACCTGGATGCTGGATAAAATCATAGACCACTTGGCCGATACACTGGAAAGCATTGCAAAACAAGTGGAGGAAACTGGCAGGCAGATATTTGATACGCAAGACAATTCATCCACAAGCCCTATTAAGTTCAGAAAAGTCATATCCTCCATTGGATTGCATCAAAACTTACTTTCTATCACACAAGAGGGCTTGTTCAGCGCAACCAGGCTTTTAAGCTTTATTTCTGAAATGCCTTTATTTAAAGAACCTCTGGAGAAAAAAGCTGTTCATAGCATGATGAGGGACTTACCGCCGTTGATCGAACACGCGACGTTTTTGTCGAATAAAATTAACTTTTTGCTGGATGCTACGTTGGGCATGATCAATATTGAGCAAAACACGATTATTAAGATTGTCTCTTTAGCCACCGTTGTGTTTTTACCGCCCACCTTAGTCGCTAGCGTATACGGCATGAACTTTCATTCTATACCGGAGTTACAATGGGAACACGGCTATCCATTTGCGATTATTCTCATGGTTTTGGCTGGTTTCCTCCCTTATGCTTACTTTAAATTTAAAAAATGGTTTTAAAAGCCGCGTAACCGTGGACGATTATTCATGAAAACTTGCATTCTTTATGGACTTCGGTATACTCCACAACCAAAGACAGGATGGATAATCGATGGCAGATTCACTTTTTTTTGATTTCTCTGGAGCCAAATCGCTTGCGGAAATTATAGATATCACGGGAACAAAAATAATCCGTGACATGCCTAATGGAATGAGCATGGAAACTCTTTTCTATGGTGTCAACACACTGCAACAAGCCACCCCACAACAGGTAGCTGTTTTTCACAATATAAAGTATAAGTCGGCTTTACATGAATCTGTTGCGGGTATTATTTTTGTGGAGGATGCGCACGCTGAATTATGCCCGCAAGCTTCTATACCTCTTGTATCCCCTACTCCGTACCGAGCCTTTGCTAAACTTTCTGCGGCTTTTTACCCGGATCACAATAGCTTTTATAGCGGCACTACAGATCGCCAACCGATTCACCCTAGTGCTAAAATAGGATCCAATTGCACCATCGAAACTGGCGCAACGATTGGCGAAAATGCCTCCATTGGTGATAACTGCTTCATTGGGGCTCATACCCATATCGGTCGTGGCGTACAGATTGGACACGATTGCAAGATAGCCTCCCATGTCACCATTACCCATGCCCTTATCGGCAACCAGGTAGTTTTGCACGCGGGCGTCCGAGTAGGACAAGCAGGTTTTGGTTTTCATATGGATAAACAAGGGCACTTGGCTCTGCCGCAATTAGGTCGTGTTCTTATCGAAGACGATGTGGATATTGGTGCGAACACAACAGTAGACCGAGGCAGCGGTGACGACACCATCATCGGCACGGGATCTCGCATCGACAATCTGGTCATGATTGGCCATAATGTTCAAATCGGCAAAGGCTGTGTGATTGTTGCCCAAGTCGGCATTTCTGGCAGCACAAAAATTGGCAATCACTGCATTATCGCTGGCCAAGCTGGTCTAGCGGGGCATTTAAACATAGGCAACGGTGTCGTTGTTGCGGCACAAAGTGGTATTTTGAAGGATATTCCCGATGGCATGGCTGTCGGTGGTTCGCCTGCCGTTCCTAAAACCCAATGGCACAGACAGGTTGTGGCCTTGAAAAAACTGATCAACGTTAAGTAGGATTATTTTTATGACAATAGATAACATTATTGAACTACACCCTAAAACCCCTGATGAAGTTCTGGATGTGGAACAGATCCAAAAACTAATTCCGCATCGTGCTCCATTTTTGCTTTTAGAAAAATTAAAAAACATTGTCCCCAATGAAAGCGCAGTAGGTATAAAATGTGTGTCGGTGAACGAGGCGCATTTCCAGGGGCATTTTCCGAAATATAAGGTTATGCCGGGCGTATTAATTATTGAAGCCATGGCTCAAACTTCTGCGGCATTGGTTACATACACCCTGAATCTGCAACAAGATGATCTGATTGTCTACTTTATGTCTGTAGATAATGCCCGCTTTCGCAAGCCTGTGGTTCCTGGTGACGTCGTTGAACTGCACGTAAAAAAGATTCAACAACGGGGAGCGGTTTGGAAATTTACTGGAAAAGCCTACGTGGATGGTAACCTGCATGCAGAAGCCACCTATACAGCCATGATTGTGGACAACTCAAAACCTAAGAAATAAAGGAATCCAAATGCCCACAAACATACACGCGTCAGCGATTGTATCTACCGGCGCCAAAATCGGTAACAATGTTCAGATCGGCCCTTATTGTATTATAGGAGATCATGTGACGTTGCATGATGACACAACACTTATGTCTCATGTCGTTATTGATGGCAGAACAGAAGTGGGTGAAGGTACAAAGATATACCCCTTCGCATGCATAGGCACACCGCCACAATCTCGTCAGCACGAAACCTCCCCGGATGCCAGGCTTATCATCGGCAAGCATAACATTATTCGTGAATATGTTACGATGCAACCGGGCACGGAAAAAGATGGTTTAATCACCACCGTCGGTGATCATGGTTTATTTATGGCGAACTCACATGTGGCTCATGATTGCCATATTGGAAATCATGTGATTATGGCAAACTGCGCTACGATTGCCGGTCATGTCACCGTTGGCGACCATGCAACACTTGGTGGACTTTCCGCGGTGCATCAGTTTGTCCATATTGGTCATCATGCATTTATTGGTGGCACAGCTGGCATTACGAACGATATCATTCCGTATGCTATGGTTTTAGGAAAAAAAGATGGCTTGGCCGGATTAAATCTCGTTGGATTAAAAAGAATGGGAGTTCCTCGAGAAACCATTCAAGAAATGGTTTCAGCCTATAACGAATTATTTTCTGATGAGGATACTTTATTGGAAAGAAAAACCCGTGTAGCAGAAAAATATAAGCACAATTCTTACGTGATGGACATCCTTAACTTCATCAACCAGGATTCCAAACGCTCCATTAGCCTTCCAGCGGCATGAATTCACATGGAAAGAAAACTCGGCATCATTGCAGGCAGTGGCGATTTACCCCGCAAGGTAATTGCTCACTGCCGCGATCAACATAAACCATATTTTGTTCTGGCCATAGAAGGTCAAACGGACTCCTTAACAATAGAAAATTCAGAACACTGTTGGATTAAATTAGGATCCATCGGTGCAGCTATTCAAACCCTGAAGAACGCTGGTGTTCGGGATATATTAATGGCCGGCCCTGTAAAAAGACCCGGCTGGAGCGATATTCGCCCAGACGCAAAAGGAGCTTTATGGCTCGCGAAGCTTGCAAAGAATGCTTTCGGTGATGACAGTCTTTTTCGTATTCTGATCGAATTGATAGAAAAAGAAGGATTTTCCGTAATCGGCATCGAAACGCTCATGGGGCAAGCAATTCTGGCACCGCAGGGGTTAATGGGGACTGTCGATTTAGACGAAGCCGCATGGAAAGACATTCAACACGCCCAAAAGATTTTAAAATTAACGGGAGAAGCCGATATCGGGCAGTCTCTCATTATTCAAGATGGTGTTATCCTAGGCATTGAGGCCGCAGAAGGCACCAATGAACTGATCCGCCGGTGTCAGCACCTACATCGCCCAGGCCCTGGAGGCATCTTGTTAAAAATGACTAAGCCGTGGCAAGAACGACGAGTGGACCTGCCAACCATCGGCATTGAAACCATACAACTGGCATCGGATCATGGCTTGCGTGGAATTGCAGTGGAATCAGGTAGCGTACAAATCTTGCAAAAAGAAGAATGCACAACCTATGCGGATAAAAAAGGATTGTTTTTAATAGGGATCCCCCATGACAGGGCCTACCCATGAAAAATTTAAGAGAGGAAGTGCGCCCACACCTGTCACACCTGCGAAGGCCCTGCACCCCATGACAACCCCCGTGAAAACTAAAAAAATATTTGTTCTTGCCGGTGAATCCTCTGGTGATTTACTGGGAGGAAAGTTATTGCAGGCGATTCGCGAATTGAATCCTCAGATCGAATTTATCGGCATTGGTGGGCCACATATGCAAGCCGCAGGCCTCAAATCGCTTTTCCCGATGGAGGAACTTTCTATCATGGGTATTTTCGAGGTTCTTCGTCACCTGCCACAAATATTAAAGCGCATCCAATACGTAGCAGATTTCATCCAAGACAACCAACCCGACGTCATCGTCACAATTGATTTGCCTGATTTTTCTTTTCGTTTGGCAAAGAAAGTGCGACCATTCGGCATCCCGCATATCCACTACACCGCCCCTAGCGTATGGGCGTGGAGGCCAGGGCGGGCAAAAAAAATATCCAAACTCGTCGATCATTTATTATGCCTCTTGCCCTTTGAGCCTCCCTACTTTACGGTTCATGGATTAAAAGCAACCTTTGTGGGTCACATGGTGACAGAGCTAGCGATTCCTTCCATTCCTACAGATGCTTTTTATAAACGGCACAATTTATACTCTCATCAAACGCTGATCTGCATGCTCCCCGGAAGCCGGCATGGTGAAGCCAAGCGTATGCTGCCGGTGTTTATAGAAACCTTAAAGAAAATAGCCCTTTTGCACCCGGATGCGGTTATTGCAGTCCCCACGGTAAAAGCAACCGATGCGTTGGTAAAACAAAGCCTGCAGAATACAGGGTTAAACATTATATATATCACGGACCAGCAAGAAAGATATGAAGCCATGAGGGCATGCCATGCGGCATTAGCGGCCTCAGGCACGGTAAGTCTTGAATTATCGATGGCACAAACGCCTACGGTCATAGCCTACAAAGTCAATGCCATAACCGCATGGATCGCCAGAAAAATTGTTTATGCTCGTTACATGACCCTTACCAATATATTGTTGGATCGTGAAGCTATCCCTGAGTTCTTTCAAGAAAAATGCACGGCGGAAAATTTATTTAAAGCCCTGAATAATCTGTTGATACAAAAAGAAACAGTCCAACGGATGAATGCAAATCAAAAGGAAGCGATGAAAATGCTAGCGCCGGGAGATAAATCCCCCAGCGCTATAGCTGCTGAAACTGTTTTATCTTACATCAACCCCTAAGCCGATACTACGATGTTCACGCCCGCATCCACCAGTTGTGCGAACGTATGAATCGATCCACTTCCGGGCACGCTGGATCCAATTCCCTCAATGATGATGAAACCATGACTCCCTAAATCAACCTTGATATCGCTACCATTGGAGGATGTGTTGAATGCACCACTGCCGTTGTTATAGTTGCCTTCCAGAACTTTAAAGTTAGTATTGGCATCCAAATCTGCAACGGTTATTCCACTGATACCATTCTTTTCCATCACATTATCAAAAAATAAAATATCCCCAGGGTTGTTATTTTTCGCTAAATCGAAATCTGTAATGAGGTCGCCACCATTATTAAAATTGCCGCCGAGATCGTAAAGAAAGGCATCTTGGCCGGATCCGCCTGACAATTCATCATTGCCAGTACCCCCATAGAGGGTGTCCTTGCCGGAGTCACCCCTCATATCATCATGGCCTTCCCCGCCGACAAGGATATCATTCCCAGAACCACCCACAATCTCGTCATTACCTTTACCTCCAAAGATAAAGTCACCACAGGCACCGCCGGTGAGATGAGAATCCTTACTTCCACCGATCAATATATCATTATCAGCGCCGCCGCTGAGGTTCAGGTCCTGCTTACTGCTTTTATCCATCAGAAAGTCATTCCCATTTCCACCGTTGATGTTATTGCCGCTAACTGCAAATACAATATCATCCCCATTGGCAGATCCCAGGACAGAAACAGGTACACCAGATGGGCCTGTGAAATACTGAGCATGGCTATAATCTGAATTATTGGTATGAGCTGGATCTGTAAAATAGTCAGTTAAATGCTGAACCACCGCAAGCCCCAAAAGCCCATTGGCCATATACTTATCCGACGAATCAAACGGAGGCTTATATATAGGAAAGACATCACAATCATCCTCATGACAACCGCAATCTGGCTTATCTTCTAAACCGGTGATATTGATTGTTTGTTTAGACGTATCTGTGCCCCCATTGTTGTCCGTGACGGTATAGTTAACGCGAATACTCACAAGATCATCTTTATTCATACTGTTCCAGAATGCGTCGTTCTTGCTAGTGATTTGCTCCGAGCCAGTCTCTGGATCTACGGTCATGGTAAGGACATCATTGCCATTATGCTTAATGGTTACCACAAATCCACTGATACTCCAGGTGAAAATACCGCCCATGTTCGTGGTGATCGTTGCGGAGTCTAGAGATTGCACATCGATATCATCCCCATCTGGATCCGTCGCGCCAGATAACTTGAAATTTGGCAAGAATGGATCGTTCTGGATTTGATCTTCGGTGAAGTTTGCTACTTCATCAGGATCAACGGGCTTATCATTGCGGCCGCACACATTGATTTCTTGTGTAGATGTATCGGTGCCACCATTTCCATCTGTGATGGTGTAACCAACTCTTATGCTCACAAAATCATTCTTGCCTAAGCCATTCCAGAAAGCGTCATTCTTACTGGTGATTTGCTCGGAGCCTGTCTCTGGATCCACGGTCATGGTGAGAACATCGTTGCCGTTATGCTTAATGGTTACCACAAAACCACTGATGCTCCAGGTGAATGTACCTCCTATGTTGCTGGTAATGGATGCGGAGTCTAGCGACTGGACATCCAAGTCGTCTCCATCCGGATCGATCGCCCCGGCCAGTTTAAAGTTCACCAAGAATGGATCATTTTGGATTTGATCTTCGGTGAAGTTTGCTACTTCATCAGGGTCAACGGGCTTATCATTGCGACCACACACATTAATCGTCTGCATCGATGTATCGGTAGCCCCATTTTCATCTACAACCGTATACCCTACCTTTATAGTTACAAAATCATTCTTGCCTAAGCTACTCCAGAAAGCATCGTTTTTACTGGTGATTTGCTCGGAGCCTGTCTCTGGATCCACAGTCATGGTGAGAACATCGTTGCCGTTATGCTTAATTGTTACTACAAAACCACTGATGCTCCAGGTGAAAATACCGCCTATGTTTGTGGTGATGGAGGCTGAGTCCAGAGATTGCACATCAACATCATCGCCATCTACATCCATTGCGCCATTAAGTTTAAAGTTCACCAAGAATGGATCGTTTTGGATTTGATCTTCGGTGAAGTTTGCCACCTCATCTGGGTCTACCGGTACGTCGTTCAAACCATATATATCAATGGTTGCAGTTGAATCATCCGTTCCACCATTGTTATCCGTAATCGTATAGTGGATTTTTGCATCCACCAAATCCCCTACACCCAGCGCACTCCAGAAGGCATTATCCAGACTTGTGGTTTGCTTTGTTCCTGTCTCAGGATCAAAGGTAAATGTGAGGACATCATTGCCTAAATAACTCACGGTTACAACGAAACCAACAATACTAATGGTAAAGTTACCGCTGACATCCACACCGTTTATATTTGCTGTGATATTGCCTGAGTTTAACGATAGCACATCCAGGTCGTCCCCATCCGGATCTGTCGCGCCGTTTAAAAGGAAATCCATAACGGTTTGCCCCGCCTGCACTTCATCCTCGCTATACGTCACCTCCTCATCAGGATCTATGGGAGGATTGTTTTGTGGGTCCTCTTCCTCATCTATACCACCGCCTGTATCATCATCCGTATTCTCATCCGTTAAGACACCCAAAACAACGGTTCTCTTTTCTTCGATGCGTTCAGACAATGGATCTGGAATATGGATCTGATTTCCTGGGTCTAAATCAGGTATTAGTCCATTCAAACCAAACATATAACTATAAATCTCGGCGGAGAGCTCCGTAAAAATTCTATCGGCCAGGCCTTCAAAAGCCGCCTTGGTATTCCCATAAGGGGCAAGACTTGTTAAATCAGCTGCAGACCCCATATGAGGAGGAGGTAAATCTCCGGGGAGCGCTGGTTTTTTTTCCGTATTCTCTACATTAAAATCTATGGGAGCAGGTTCGCTTATATAATCAGAAAATTCAACTTTCATTTCCCCTATATTACCATCGTCCATGGGCCGCAGAGTATACTTCCCCTGATAAAGGAGCTCCATGATTTTATCTAAATTCATGGACACAAGCATCAACATAGGTAAGGTATTGGCTACCCTTGATAATGAACCCCTTTTATAAAAAGATGGAACCTTCATTCATCACCCCCAATAAATATTAACATTCTATGTATTATATGAATATTGTAACATACAAATTGGTTATTATGCTTAAATTGCTAAAGTTTTTTAATACAAAAGTAACTATTTAAATCAATACAAAAGTAAATACACAAATCACTTTTTAATATATTTTATGCCTAACAGTTAATTTTATTGACAAAACCCTAGAGATTATTTATTCATCTTGATGTTTTTACCATTTGGCAATTAGTTAGGGCGCTCTAAAACTTCATCAAACACACCATCATCCCATTCCTCAGCCTCCTGCTCTGGATCGGAAAAGCAGTACAAACCAACACCCACCTCGTCCTGGGCTTTTATAGCTTGTCGATTGGCTTTTTCTTGGTCCACACGGAGACATTCCTGTACTAGCTTTAGCATAGACTCTGGCCAGAGAACTTTATTCTCTTTAAATTTTTCCACTTCTTTTTCAGCCAACCCCAGGTCCCTTTGTTCAGCATGTCCGAAAACATGTAAAGCAAACAGCAGGGTAAAATCCTCTAAAGACAAACTATCCAGAGCCTTCTTCTGAAGATCTTCAGCGACCTTTCGCACCACAGACTCATCCGCCTGGATACGAAACAGATACTCTAAATAATCCGCCACATGAGGAAAGTTCGCCCGAATGCGCATCATATCGTCATACATATCAATTTCAGGCCAAAAATAAGAAAAAGGTTTGCGGAAAATGTGAAAAAAAGTTGTTTCCCGACTGGGCAATACACCGTTTATTTTTCGCGAAAAATCTATCAGGCGATGATACTCGGATAAGCTTCCAGATGGATATGTATCCATCGATTCTAACACGGACAAGCTCTGATCACTGACCTTATATTTCTTCTCTTCCAGTATCAAAAGAAAATAGGTAAGAAACCCTTTTTCGATAAGCGACAAAATTTTTGGGTTTTCAGCGCGAATATCCCGCTTTAGGTACATCGTGCTATGTTGGTGAGTGGGAACAAAAGGTGTCGAAACAAAAGACTTTAATAACCGACTACTTCTCTCATGATCCTCATTAAAACGACTGGCATGCGCCCCACTCCAGGAACTCAGAAGAAATAGTATTGCGATCATTCTTGTCATCATAAGACGTCCCTCCTTCAAAGAATATATTCTCTACCCCAGAACAATTCATGAAAAAGAAACTCAAAAATTACGCGGTCTGATCGGTTGTTAATAGAACAGGATGACTACGTTATCGATAAGGGTTAAATCCATATTTTTATCTATTCTCCACAACAATATTGTGTCACGTTATGCTAACAATGTATTGTTAAAAAAACATGAAGGAAAATATAAATGCATTCGTCCCAAGCCACCCGCTTTCATTATATAGACCACATGCGTGGGTTTATTATTGCTTTAGTTGTCCTACAACATGCTGTTCAAGGCTATGCGGAACAATGGGGGGGAAGGTTTTGGTTTATTGAACTGCCTGAACGCACGAGAGCTTTTGACATGCTCTTTATGTGGACAGATGGATTTATTATGCAAGCCATGTTTTTTCTAGCCGGAATGTTTGTACTCCCCTCCCTTAACACTCGTGGATGGTGGAGCTTTTTGAAGGAAAAGTTTATTCGCTTATTTATGCCTATGATCGTTGGTGTTGCCGTGCTTGTTCCTCCCTTGCGTTATTTTCGCTATGAGGATATGGAAGAGCCCGGCATTCCCTATCTAACCTACTGGTGGGACGTTTATTTGAGACCGGAAAACATCAGCCCCGCGGGTTTTTGGTTTTTAGCGGTACTTTTACTCTTAACATTTGCGATTTGTGCCATCGATCGTTTCATACCTCCGCTTACAAAATCAATCGCCCATATGACCGCATGGCTGGCCAAGAGCCCTTACACAGGATATCTAGTCATTGCCGTTGTTACAGCTTTACTGATTGGCGTCAGCGATCTTTATTGGGGCACGCCCTGGTGGACTGGCTTGGGTCATTGGTTTTCCTCTGACAGCCATTCGTGGACAGATACCTTTCTCAAACTTTTTTCCGCCCGAGCCAACATGTTTTTAAGTTATATACTTTTCTTCTTACTTGGAGTTGGCGTGGCGAAATCTGAGATTCTTCGCCAGACAAATCTTATGGAAAAAGCTTCCGCCCATTGGATCAAATGGGTCTTATGGACAGCTTTCTTATCGGTTTTATATGCCGCCTATAATTACACATATCAATTTACCGGGGCCTTTAGTGATGAATTGAGAATTTATCTCGCCCGCGGGGGAGACCTTTCCACCGCCTGGCCATTAATTCTTGAAATAACCCCAGCCATACTCGTACGCACAACCTTACATGGCTTTTTATGCACCGCACAGATCTTTACTTTTTTAATCCTCTTCTATCGTTTTACGCACAGCCCCGATGGATCAAAAGACTACACCCGATGGGGATCCTTAGGTGCCTGCTCCTACGGTATTTTTTTTCTGCATGAGCCTATTGTCGTCTTCATGCAAAATTCTCTGTCGTCTTATGGTGTTTCCCCGGAAATCAAAATGAGCCTGACCTTTGCCACAGCACTGACCATCTCCTGGCTCACAACCGCATATGTTTTGCGCAGAGCGCCAGTATTGAAAAGGGTATTTTAGAAAGGCGTTACAGTGAACATGGCTTTTCAGCGCTATATTCACTGTAACGATTGAATCGTTATTACATTTCACTCATTAGAGGAGCGGAAGCGCCCTGAATAGGAATCACAGGTGGCTGCCCAACAGCATAAATTAGATCTGCCTGCAACTGATTCTGTTTAGCCATCATCTCTTCAAGAAAACTACGGGCAATCATCAATCCCATGCCATTATCATCATTCGGATGCTGATTGTCCATTAAGCCGTAACATCTAGGATAATCACGCCTTAAATCCTTTAAGTTATTCAAAGACAAAGTTCCATTCTCAAAAAGCTCAATAAGTAAAGTGGTATGATATTGTACCGGTGTATCCATAAAGATAGACTTTAAATAACCAACAAAGTCCCTAGCTCTGTCAGGCCCGTCGCTAAAATCCGCTCTAATAATCTGCCTCAATGATGGGGCAATTGAGTGGATTAATAAAACTCGATCACAATACTCATAAGAATTATTAGGGGCAATAGTCTCGGAATTCGCAATTACACCATGATAAATAGGCATAACGTAATCACGTATATCGTCATAATCTGAATGATAGTAACCGAGACGTTGCGGAGCCTGAGCTTCGCCAAGACCGCTGTTCGAGGACATTGCCATATTTGAACCTAATAACCCAACGCTAAGCGCTAAATAAAAATACTTCTTCATAAAAAACTCCATATATTCATAAAATAAAATTGCCTTACAACATGTATATGGGTACCCGCATTATAATTTTCAAGATATTTTTCTATCCTCAAAAAAATATTTTTAAAACTTCTGGCATACTGGGCAATAAAAAGCAGATCTGCCGGCCTGAACGCTACGCCATAAGGGCGACAAGCACGTGATGCAAGGCATATGTTCGCGACCGTAGACGTTGAAGTTGTGTTGAAAATAACCCATCTCTCCATCGGGTTTTTGGTGATCTCGCAAGGTTGACCCACCCGCGGTGATGGCGGCTTTTAGAACAACTCGCACATGATCGACCAGCGTTTTTAACGACGGCAAATCTAACTGATCGCAACGGGTCATAGGATGAATTTTTGCTAGGAATAGGACTTCACAAACATAAATATTACCCAAACCAGCCACAACAGACTGGTCCAATAGAGCCGTTTTAATAGGTGTATGCTTCTCTTTAAATTTTTGTCCAAGATAAGTCGCTGAAAATTCTGAAGAAAAGGGCTCAGGACCCATTTGAGAAAAAGCTTTATAGGGTTTAGATTTAGGCCATAAATCCATAAAACCAAATCGCCGTGTATCGTTATAGCTAATCACCGCACCACTAGACAAGCGAAAGACCACATGATCGTGTAATTTGGGTTGATAGTTGCCTAAAGAAATTTGCATATGCCCAGACATCCCCAGATGCAAAATCAACTGATCATCGGAATCCAGATCGAAAATAATATATTTGGCGCGGCGATACATATCCACGACGCGACGCCCCTCTAACCTCTCAACAAAGCCTACAGGAAAGGCATAGCGCAGGTTTGGGCGATTCTGTTGAACAGATTCTAAAACCTCTCCCTGCATGTAAGGTCGCAACCCACGCAGTACAGTTTCGACTTCTGGTAGCTCGGGCATAAGATTCCTTAAAAATATCGTTGATATAGGTGAAAAAGTATTGCACATTATCAATAAGCTGTAAAAAATTCTAGATAAAATCAAAGCGCCATTTTTTCAGGAGTCCGCAATGCCCAAGGCACATAACAAACTCTCTTCCGACACATCTCACGAAACCAGAACCTTTCACGCACAAAATATTATGGCGAAAATGAGGGATGGCGCGGCTCAATATGTAGATTTTCGCTTTTCCGATTTACAAGGGGTCTGGCACCACTTAACTTTTCATAAAGATGCGATAGATGAGGAAACATTAGCTCTGGGTATGATGTTTGATGGATCCTCGATTCATGGCTGGCGGCCTATACAGGACTCGGACATGTTGATGATGCCCGATTCCACCAATGCGGTTTTTGATGAATTAACAGAGCACCCCACCCTAATTGTCTTTTGTAATATCGTTGAACCCACCACGGGCAACCTGTATACACGTGACCCCCGCTCCATTGCCACACGAGGGGTTGAATATTTAAAACAAACGGGTATCGCTGATGAAGCACGATTCGGGCCAGAACCAGAATTTTTTATTTTTGACGAAGTGCATTATGAGACAAGCCCGCAAAATTCATTTTTTTCCATAAACTGGTCTGAAGGCGCCTACCCCAACACGTCCACCATGGCGCAGAGCGAGAATAAATTAAGGAAATTCGGACACAGGTCCCTACCCGGAAAAGGCTATTTCCCCCTTCCGCCTGTAGATTCAGCCCACGACTTGCGCGCCAATATGATGTCATGCATGAATAAAATGGGACTAAACGGAGACAAACATCACCACGAGGTCGCCTCTGGCCAGCATGAGATTGGCTTTAAATACGCAGATTTGCTTTCTACTGGCGACAACTTACAACTTTTTAAGTACGTTATCCGCAACGTCGCCCATAAAGCGAACAAAACCGTGACTTTCATGCCAAAACCTATCCAAGGTGATAATGGATCTGGCATGCATGTGCATCAATCCTTGTGGAAAGATGGACAGCCTCTCTTTCCAGGAGACAAGTACGGCGGATTATCCGATACAGCCCTGTATTACATCGGTGGTATTATTCAGCACGCTCGATCTCTGAACGCTTTTACAAACCCGACAACCAATAGCTATAAACGCTTAGTTCCCGGCTATGAGGCTCCGATTTATATTGCGTATTCGGCACGCAATCGCTCCGCCGCCATTCGCATCCCACATATCCCTGAACCACGCCAACGACGGATTGAAGTCCGTTTTCCCGACCCAACCGCCAATGGTTACCTGGCCTTAACCGCTATGATGATGGCAGGGCTGGACGGGATTCAAAACAAGATTCATCCCGGGGAAGCCCTCGACCGGAATCTTTACGATGCCAGCCAGACGGATCAGAAATACGACCTGTTGTGCACCTCGCTACAAGACGCTCTTCGGGCCTTGGATGAAGATAGAGACTACTTGTTAAAAGGGGATGTCTTTAGCCACGATATGATCAATGCCTATATCGCGGTCAAACAAGAAGAAATCAACACATTCTCAAAGGCACCCCATCCGGTAGAATTTGAGATGTACTACTCGGCATAAATCGGCTGAAAACAAAGGAGGCGCACAGCCTCCTTTGTCATACCTCCAACGCGCAGCTGTTACCCACCCACACCTGTCACACCTGCGAAGGCAGGTGTCCAGCAAAAACTATGTGTTGCGACAGCAACTCTTTATTTATGTAAAGAAGATGATAATGTGACTCTTCAAGGTGCTTGTCGTATTGGATGCCTGCCTGCGCATGTATTTGTGACGGATCTGTGTCTTTTTCATGCATAGATCATAACAGAATCAATGTTTTTGATTGATTTTTATTACTTTTGTGTTAGTATGATTTTTAAATAAAGGCGCTTCTGTTGAGGCTTTAAAAAAAACGATCTTGTACAATTAAACTTTGCATTTCTTGTCATCCTATAGAAAAGTACAAGTCCCTTTTAGAATGAGAAGCAGACAGACCTTCAGCATTAGGCCGTCTTTATATCAACCTATAAGACATAAGGAATCGCCTTGGAGGAAATCCCCAGTTACTTTAACGACATTCTTATCTTTTTGCTGTCTACTGTCGTTGTCGTTTCGATTTTTCGTCGATTTAAAGCAAGCCCGATTATTGGCTATATGCTGGCCGGCGTTTTCATTGGTCCTCATGCCCTAGGTTTTATTCACGACATTGAAAGCTCGAAGTTTTTGGGGCAGATGGGCGTGGTATTTCTCCTCTTTTCCATTGGCTTAAAATTAACGTTAGAACGCTTAAGAAGCATGCGTTTGTATGTTTTTGGCCTAGGTACACTCCAGGTTACGGTGACGAGTCTTGCGATTGGTGGCTTATGCTATTTTATTGGTCTTTCTGTGCAGGCCTCCGTTTTAATCGGTAGTGCGCTAGCTCTTTCCTCAACAGCGGTTGGTTTGCAAGTGATGACGGAACGTGGTGAGCTGGCCGCACGTTTTGGTCGAGCGTCTTTTTCTATCCTTTTATTGCAGGATCTCGCCGTTGTGGTTTTGCTGGTTCTCGTTAACACGATTGGCAAAGACGATGTTCCGTTAATGAATCAATTAGGCTGGGTTGCGGTTAAAACAGGTTTTGTTTTAGCCTTGATTATTGCTATGGGGCGAATTGTTTTGCGGCCTGTATTTAGAGCCATTGCTAAATTAGGAAATCCGGATCTTTTCGTGGCCATGACTTTACTGGTGGTGCTGACCACAAGCCTGACGACGGCAGCCGCCGGTTTATCGATGGAGTTAGGGGCTTTTCTGGCCGGGCTTTTGCTGTCGGAGACTGAATACAGGCATCAGATTCAGGCGGATATTGCGCCCTTTCATGGCCTCCTCCTGGGATTATTTTTTATCACTGTCGGTATGTCGATTGATTTAAATTTAGTATATGACCATTTAATCATGTTGCCAGCCATTATACTGGCTTTGGTTGTAGGAAAATTTGTTTTAATCACTATTTCGTGCCGCCTCTTTTTTCTCCCCCTCATCCCTTCTTTACGCACGGCCTTAATTCTGGCGAGCGGTGGTGAATTTGCCTTTGTGATATTTGCACCGGCTATGGTAAACGGCATGATTCCTTTTGAAGTTGGACAATTGTTGTATGCGGCGGTGGCTATATCTATGGGATTGACACCGATTCTGGATAATTTGGGTAAATACTTACAGAACAAATTCGATGAGGATGAAGTTCAGCTCACCATTGGTAAAGCCATGAGTGAAATTGGCGACTTAAAAGAACATGTGATTATTTTGGGATTTGGTCGCGTCGGTAAACTGGTGGCAAAGATGATGACAGAAAGAATCATTCCCTTTGTGGCGATAGACGATGACATGGAACGCGTCAATGTAGGAAGATCCAAGGGTTTGCCGGTATTTTTTGGCGACGCCACTCGCCCCAAAGTATTAGAAATACTCGGCGCCCAAAAAGCCAAAGTCGTGGTGGTCTGCATTAATTCCAGCACTCAATCCATGAAAGTCGCTATGGACATCTTAAAAATGTACCCAAATGTTAAGGTATCCGTCCGTTTACGCGATGAAAAGTACGCCAGCAAATTAATCGCCGCAGGCGCAGATGTGATAATCCCGGAAACCCTTGAGCCTAGCCTACAACTCGCCTCATCCGTACTCCAAGGACTCGGCACCTCCGACGAGGAAACCAACCAACTCATCGACGATTTCAGACGGAGCCTATCCGAGATCAACATCAACGCCGAAAACAACGAAAACTCCCAGCCAGCGGCTTAATAGAGGGGCAGCCTGAATATTTCCACACGAAGCACAGGATCTTGCCGAATAGTTAATACTGTAGCGGCTTTGCCGCACATTTGCGCTGGATACCTGCCTGCGCAGGTATGACAGGTTTCGATGACAATATTGATCAGTTAATTTCTGGAATTGGTATAAGCATCATACCCCCATAGATCTGTTTGCGACATGTTTTCAATCTTTGAAAAGCCCTCTTAAGGATATTGTCCTGGTGAAAGGATACAAGATCGTGATAACAGCCTATCAATCCTCTGATTCATTTCTGAAAGGGCCTGGAACTCATGATACCCTCCAAATAAGGGCTATTCATAATAAGCATCCATGTCAAATCCGATGGGAACCCTTATCAAATCGTTAAAGGCGAGTTCATATTCTGTAGGCTTCCAGGGTTCTTTTTTGGGGTCGATCCTCAACATAAAATTTTCAGCTCCCGTGGAAAAAAGGCGGTCGTTGCCTTCATCACCATCTCCGCTTACGCGCTCTAAGCGGCCGTTACGCATGAATAGTCCATCCATATGTCTAAGTATATAAAGAGAGTTATTCGAAATTATGTCCAATCCAGGATTCATCGCCACAGAATAACTTGAGGTTTGGCTATTGCGCCAAAAGATGGAAATAAGGCTACGGGGATAAGAATAGTGACATTTAAAGGGGCTCGGCGTTGGCATTAAATCGCGGACCAAGTGATTCGGAGCCACGAGTATCACGTAGATCATAGGCTCGCCTTCAGCGGTAATCGTTTTGGAAAACACGTCTCGATTGGTCGTAATTATATAATTTTCGATTGAGCCTTGAATTTTTCTATTCAGATTGACCGAAACAAAAGTGCCCTTATCAGGATTGTGTTCAAACGATAATCTACAGGCACCCTCAGAAAAATCTTTAACGGGGATTTCAGTCTGCCTCGTCTGCATTTGCTTTTTTCTAAATAGCCCTACCTTGGTTTCTTCCATCTCCGTAAAGGAAAAAACAGCCTGGGCCAATAAAGCCTCACGATATCGACGCATACAGGTTTCCATGAAATAATCTTTTTTCTTCGTCGTAAAGGGTATGGATGTGAAGTCTTTTTCGGGAACCCCCTGCTCATTACGGAAACAATTGTGCCAAAATTTGCAAACACTCGCCTCAAGCATCCGCGGGTCACAACCCGCCATAGTTGCATACGTAAAAATCATCTTCATAACACCCGAGGGTAAGCCTCCTTGATACCCGCCTGGTCTTTTAACTACTTGAAAACCTTTACGGATAGACTCAGAAGGCGCCTGCGTTCCTGGGGTCGATTCAACAACAACATCACTCGCACCGGCAAAACTTGCCATGCTCATAAACATGACAACGACGAAGAGAAAAAATTTCATTTCTGAGACACCTCTTATCCCTGTAAAACAAATATTGGTGCAGTACTGAGATTATTTTCATACCTATCGTTCAAAAATAACAGCCGCCGCGTCTTCCGCTTTTAGGATTAAAGGGCCAGGCCAGAAGAAGAAAAGCACATTAAAGGCCGCCGCTATGGTTAAAATAACTGCCGTTTCTCGGCTAATCACCAAATCATAAGTTTTCTGCTTTTCATCCCGATCCATTTTATCAAAATACATGATTTTAATAATTCTTAAGTAATACGCCGCCCCCACAACCGTGGTTAATACGGCCACAATAACTAAAGGATACAATCCTGCATTTATAGCCGCGATAAAAACTAATAATTTTGCGAAAAATCCAGCCAAGGGAGGAATTCCTGCTAACGAAAATAGCAAAATAGCAAAAGCCATAGCCATTTTAGGTGAATCTTTAGAAAGACCTTTTAGCTCGTCAATATTTTGAATCATCTCACCATTAATACGTAAATTCAAAATAAAGGCAAAGGTCCCTACCGTCATGATGACATACAAAACGATATACACAATCAGGCTTTGAATCCCTTCAATTCCTATACTGGCCACACCCAACATCATGTAACCCATATTAGCTATCGTACTGTAAGCCAATAAACGCTTAAGATTTTTCTGAAACAATGCACCGAATACCCCCACAACCATGGATATTATGGCCAGCACTTGAACGGCTGGCTGCCAAACATCCGAGTACTGAGACAATGGACCATTCAACAATCGCACAAAAAAAGCCAGCGCAGCAACCTTAGGTGCCGATGCGATAAAAAGCGTTATCACCGTAGGCGATCCCTCATACACATCCGGAGCCCACATATGGAACGGGGCCAAAGAAAGCTTAAAGGCCAAACCAACCATGAGCAAAAACATGGCAAACACTAACGGATTCGACCACTGGAGCGTTTCTAAACCGACGGAAACACCATAAAAAGAAGTCGTGCCCGCAAAACCATAGATAAAACTGATGCCGTACAAAATAAAGACCGTCGATAAAATGCCTAGCAAGAAATACTTGACCGCCGCCTCGCCCACGATCACTCGGTTACGACGCATCGCCACCAGTACATATATAGCCAAACTTTGCAGCTCTAACCCTATAAAAAACATCATGAAATCATTAGCCGCCACCATAAACAGCATACCTAAACAAGATAATAAAATCAGAACTGGATATTCAAACCTATTCATCTCATCTTTTTCTAATTGCCGATGGGTCGCCAACAAAACGACAGCGGTTGTTAATAAAATCAGTATTTGCATATAATCAGTAAATAAATTCTGGGTTAAGAATCCCGTAAAACCAAAGGAACCCGCATGCAAGGGTTTAGCCAATGTAGCCAATGAAGCTGCAACTAAGGACAAAACCGCCGTATAGGTAATGAGGGAAGAATTTTTCTTGCCCTGAAAGACCCCCGTCATCAATAACATAAGCGCCGTTATCGCAATCAGTAACTGCGGAAGAATAGGCCAAATCGATGAAATAAATTTAATCATTCTTGTTCCTGTTCATTTTCATAAGACGAATCTTCATCCCCCCTCGATTTCTTTTTTTCTAAAGAGATCATAATATTCGCAGAAGCTGTTTCCGTTAGGTTTAAAATCGGACTGGGGTATACACCAAACAATATAACGCCAACCAATAGCGGCACGAACACCGTCACCTCCACCCAACTCAAATCCTTGATCTGACGTAAAGAATCGTGAACGATTTGCCCAAAGACCACACGCCTATACAGCCACAACATATAGGCAGCGCCCAAAATCATACCCGTTCCGGCAATTAAGGCTAAATACCAAGACACTTTAAAGGCAGCAATTAAAACCAAGAGTTCGCCCACAAATCCACTGGTGCCAGGAAGAGCCACCGAAGCCAATGTAAAGACCATAAAGAACACCGCATACACCGGCATTCTATGGACCAATCCACCAAAACGAGCGATTAAACGCGTATGCTCACGATCATAAATAACGCCTACACACAAAAACAAGGCCCCTGAAATCAAACCATGGCTGAACATCTGAAAGATAGCCCCTTGCACCCCGATCAAGTCCAACGTAAAGATACCCAAGGTGACAAATCCCATATGTGCCACCGACGAGTACGCAATCAACTTTTTCATGTCTTCCTGAACCAACGCCACCAGCGACGTATACACCACCGCAATTAGACTTAAGCTAAATATGAATGGCGCAAAATACTGACTCGCATCCGGAAACATGGGAAGAGAAAAACGAATAAAACCATAGCCGCCTAACTTTAAAAGTATGCCTGCAAGGATGACAGAACCAGCCGTCGGTGCCTCCACATGTGCATCCGGCAACCACGTGTGAAAAGGCCACATAGGAACCTTAACGGCAAAAGAAGCAAAAAAGGCTAACCACAACCATTTCTGTAGCTCAACCGGAAAATCATAGGCTAATATCGCCGTAATATCTGTGGTGCGAACTTCAAAATAAATCACCATAATGGCAACCAGCATCAATACAGAGCCCAGCAACGTATATAAAAAGAATTTATAAGCCGCATATACACGTCGCTCACCGCCCCAAATACCAATGATGAGAAACATCGGAATTAAAACTGCTTCAAAAAATAGATAGAAAAGCACTAAATCTAGCGCGGAAAACATACCTATCAACATTGTTTCCAACAGCAAAAACATCATCATATATTCTTTGACACGATGCCCGATAGAATTCCAACTGGATAAAATAGACACAGGAATCAAAAACGCTGTCAGCAATATAAACAACAAAGAGATGCCATCCACACCCACATGATATGAAATGTTCATGCCCGACAGCCACTCGTAATTATTTACAAATTGGAATTCCGATGAACTTAAATCAAACCCACTATATAACAATCCAGCACAAAACAATGTCGCTAAAGACGTTACAAAAGCCACCCACCTAGCATTATTATTTGATTCATAACTATCCCCACGGATCATGAATAAGAATAAGCATCCCAACAAGGGTAGAAATATAGTTAAAGAAAGGATAGGAAGACCAATCATGCGGATATAACCCCTTGAAAGAATATGTACCAAATACTGAGCAGAACAAATCCCGCCGCCATCGCCAAAGCATAGTGATATATGTAGCCAGTTTGCAGTTGACTCGCACGGCCCGCAATCCGATAACTAAGGTCCGAAACACCATCCGGGCCATAGGCATCAATGATACGGCCATCACCTGTCTTCCAAAAATTAAAGCCAAGTTTTAAACTTCTACGAATAAATATAAATTCATACAGTTCATCCACATACCATTTGTTATAGAAAAATAGGTATAACGGCTTAAAGATCTTTGCGATAAAGGCTGGAATCGAACTCCATACGCTATAAAACAAAACGCCGATCACAATGCCCGCAACACCCAACCCCTTAGCCATATTAGCAACCCAATGGGGCACGGTTTCCATCGTTTCATGACTTATTGGCGTGGCAATGACTTTTTGCCAAAAATCCGGCGCATGGGTAGAAAACCAACCATACAAATCGGGCACATACCCCCCAAACACAGCCCCCAAGCTTAAGACAAACAGGGGAAGCATCATCGGCATAGGCGCCTCATGAATATGCCCCATAACCTTTTCATCCGCCCGAGGTTCTCCATGGAATGTCATCATCAATAACCGCCATGAGTAAAAAGCCGTCATAAACACGGACGCCATCCCCAGAATAAAGGCATACTTACCCGTCCAAGAATTCGATAACCATGTCGCCTCAAGAATAAGGTCTTTTGAGAAATAACCCGCAAAAAATGGCACACCGGCAAGAGCTAAACTGCCGATCCACATCATGGCATAAGTCTGGGGAATAAATTTCCATATCCCACCCATTTTTCGCATATCTTGTTCATCGGAAAGCGCATGAATAACACTCCCCGCACCTAAAAATAGCAAGGCTTTAAAAAAGGCATGGGTCACTAAATGGAATATAGCCGCCGAATAAGCCGATACACCGATGGCAAAAAACATATACCCCAGCTGACTGCAAGTTGAATAGGCAATCACACGTTTAATATCAAACTGCGTCATGGCTATGGTGCCAGCAAAAAAGGCCGTCGAAGCCCCAACAAAAGTAATGATCTCACGAGCATAGGGCGCCAACTCTAAAAGGGGTGACATCCTAACCATCAAAAACACACCCGCTGTAACCATGGTCGCCGCATGTATCAAAGCGGAAACGGGTGTCGGCCCCTCCATGGCATCCGGCAGCCATGTATGAAGCCCCAACTGCGCAGACTTACCCATCGCCCCAATAAACAGAAAGACACAAATCAACTCCAGAGTTGGCACAGACCAGCCCATTATAGCAAATGAGTTCCCTACCATATTAGGCGCGGCCGTTAAAATACTAGAAATCTGAAAGGTTCCAAAGAACTGCCATAGAAGACAAAAGCCTAACACTAATCCCAAATCACCAACTCGGTTGACCAGAAAAGCCTTCATTGATGCCGCATTCGCAGAGTCCTTACTATACCAATAACCAATTAATAAATAAGAAGCCAACCCCACACCTTCCCATCCAAAGAAAAGCTGAATCAGGTTATCCGCCGTCACCAGCATTAACATCATAAAGGTAAATAGACTTAAATAGGCCATAAAACGCGGTACGGTTTCGTCATGCTCCATATACCCAATGGAATAAATATGAACGCATAAAGATACAGATGTCACCACCACCAACATAATGCAACTCAAGACATCCGCCCTCAACGACCAACTCACTTTAAGATCGCCCACATCTAACCATGTGAGCAGAGTAATAGACTGCACCTCACCCAACCCAATCACTTGATAGGCGAGCTGACACGACAGCAGAAAGGAAAAGAACATTAAAGAGCACGTAATCAGCTGGCTGGCTTTTTTTCCCGAGATTTGGCCAATAGTGCCGGATAGAATAAACCCTAAAAGGGGCGAAAAGACAGCTTCAACTAACATTTTCTATCCTCTCATCGAACTGATATCCGTTACGTCTACCGTCGCTTTTTGACGGAAGTATATAACGAGTATCGCTAAACCAATGGCAGCCTCTGCTGCCGCAACAGTCAAAATGAACATGACAAAAACTTGCCCCACCAGATCATTCAAAAAGGCAGAAAAAGCCACAAAATTTATATTTATGCCCAACAACATCAACTCTACAGACATGAGGATGGAAATAACGTTTTTGCGCGCCACGATAACACCGGTCATCCCCATAAAGAACAAGCCGGCGGCTATAAATAAATAATGATTTAAACTGATCATCGACTCCATGTGGAGACTCCTTCGCCAAAAGGCACATTCTTCACTTCAATTACATCTTCTTTTTTAATGTTCGTCTGCAAGTAGATGTCTTGCTTTTTCGCATCACTACGCACGCGCCGGGTCAATACAATCGCCCCAATCATCGCCACCAACAGTATCAAACCAGCTGTTTGGAAAATATAGAGATATTCCGTATACAAGACCTGCCCCAAAGCATGAGTATTCGGCAAAATCTCCTCCGCAGGTATAGGAAATAATGTCATCTCCCGCGAAAAATCATGATTACTTTCCACGTTTATGACAAAAAAGAGCTCCACCAAAAGAGATAAAGAAACAATCAACCCCACAGGCGCCTGGGAGACGAAATCCGCGCATGAAGCCCAAAAAGTTTTCTTCAAAACATAAGAGCCCAACATCCGGGCCGCAAAAACAGAGACACATACAGATGAAATAGCCATCACAAACTCTACCCAACTAAAGGATTCGAATTTTGAAAAAGACTCCATAAGAGCCCCTAAAGGATTGACACTTAAAGCACTCGGGTTCATACCAGAAAAACCCATTCCAAAGTACATGGCATAACTAAAAGAAACCAACATCAGATAGAATGTACAAAAGAAAATAACCACATAACTGAACAGAAAACCACCACTTATAGTAAATTTCCGCAGATCTGCAAAAAACCAGGATTTGATATGGGGTATAGGCATATCCAACATCATCACGACGAATAAAAACAATACCGCAACGGCTCCGACATACACCACAACAAGCAGCATTGCTAAGAATTCAGCCCCTAAAAGGACGAACAACCCCGCCGAGCTAAAAAAACATAATATAAGAAAAAACACTGAATGGACGGGATTGCGGGCCGTAATAACCATCAACGCCGAAACCAGCGTAATCCCTGAGAATAAATAGAACGCAAGATCCTGCAGCAATTTACACAACCTATTCATCTTTGGACCCGGCCATAAATCACGTCCGGATCCAAAAGTTAAAATTTAATTAAAGCATGACCGATTATATCAGCGAAACGTGCCAACGCAAACCCTAAATATACAAAAATAGACCACTCACGATAATCGCCAAACAAGTCAGATAAGTATTTGATTTCTTTTCCGAAAATCCCAATGTATGACGCACACCCCAGAGGCAAAAAGAAAAAAATGCGACAAGAAGCACAAAGGTTATCCCCCACCCGATCATGCCATAGGCCGTCGAAAAAGAATCCGCAATAAACCGATATACATCCAATTGCTCAGGATACAACTCGTATTCATGTAGACGATAGACAAAGGGAAAACTAATAATCAGCAAGGGTATAAGGAAAGTTAAAGACCAATCGTAAGAAGGCATATGAGCCCCCATCGCCAGCAAATAAAATTGATGAGCCACATCTCCTGACCAATAAAAAGCCATCGGCACCATCAGCAAGGCAAAGGCCACAAAAACAACCAGGGGCCAAAACATTAAAGAGGAACCCACATAAAATAGAGAAAAATATGAGAATGAGCGAATTGTTTGTATCATAGCAACCTCCTGTTTGTAAGGAGTTTAGAAGACCCACACAACAAAAATCGCATAGAAAGACTGAAGAATTTAGCTTTTTGCCCCAAAACGAACAAAAATAAGACTATTTTTTTTATTTCAGTTCCACTGGCTTTTAATTATGCGGGTCTACGCCTCCTCTGTCCATAACATGCTTTAAATGCATGTTTATTAAGAAAAAGCATATCTTAAGTTTTCCACCTTGAAAAGAGCCTTTTTTCATGAATCTAAAAATTTTTTCAATAGCTTATGAAACAGTTTAATATTGCTTCAAGCTAAGCTATATTTAGATATGGATTTGATCATAAAAAAACAAAAGGCTTACTGGGGAGGCAACGAGCGACCTTGCACGCAAGGCATGCATGGCTTAACCCATGATAAAACTGAAGGCGATGGTAAAACCCCCATAGGCACCTTCCCTTTTCGTGAAATTTTCTATCGACAAGACAGAATCATTCTCAACAAAACCCAACTCCCCACAAGACTTATTACCCCCACGTGCGGCTGGTGCGATGACCCCGTATCGAACTTGTACAACCAGTACATCACAAAGCCCTTTGAGCCATCCCATGAAGATCTTTGGATGGAAAAGCATCTTTATAATATCGTGATCGTCGTTGGCTATAACGATTCACCCGCCATTCAAAACAAAGGCAGCGCTATTTTTATCCATGTCGCCCACCCTAAATTCGAAGGCACCCGAGGGTGCATAGGCCTTCCAGAAGATTTTTTAATTCAAATCGCGAATGAAGCGAACGAACAATCCACGCTAGTTATTGAGGAAGACTAGCAGGTCGGCCTCATAAAAAAAACTAGAAATCCATCAAGATTACGTTTATCCTCAATAAGTTTAATCAACGAAAACATTATAGTCAAAATGCAGAGTATCCTTAACTTTATCAGAATCCGCCTCGTGGTTGCGTGCACCCTCTTAATTTTTATGGCCATCCTTTATTACTTCTGGCCACAAGGAGCACCACCGGAAGGGCCTCCATTTATCGTTGAGGTGGAACATGTTGAAAAAGGTCCGTTGGTCAAAACAGTTAAACTATTGGCCCGCGTTTCATCAAAACAAGAAACAACCTTTTTAAGCCATATAAAAAGTCGCATAAAGGCGATTTATGTGGAAGAAGGTAAGGCCGTTACAAAAGGAATGATACTGGCTGAATTAGATAATGTTGAATTGCTACGTGAAGTTGAAAGCGTACGTACACGTGTTAAGTTGGCGAAGGATCAGTATGATCGCCTATTGCACTTACAAAAATCAAATACTCAGAGCAAAGCGAGCTTAGATAAAGCTCATGAAAACTTATTACAGGCAAATATCAGCTTAGATCAAGCAGAAGACAGACTGGCCAAAACACAATTCTTTGCACCCTTTGATGGAATTTGTGGTGTGTTTAGAATCAGACCAGGACAAACCGTTAAAGAGGGAGATGTTATTGTTTCTTGCTATGACCCTTCCGGGTTTTCACTCAACATTGATGTGCCTGAAACCCTGATTGCAAGCCTTCAGGCCGGACAAGCGATTCGATATAAAGAAAGCAAAGGTCTATTGCAATCCGTTCAAAAATCCATAGACCCTGTCACAGGAATGGGCCTGGCCAGAGCCGATGTTGATGCAACCTGGGAAGTGTCCTCTGGACAGTTGGTTTCTATTGATGTGGATGTAGAATCAAAGGCGGATGTGATATCTCTACCGCGTGGGGCTATTTTCATGAAAGACGGCGGAAGTTTCGTTTATACAATTGTGGATGGAAAGGCGAACCTACAAGCGATTGAAACAGGCCTACAAAGTAAAACTAGAATTGAAGTAACACAAGGCCTGCAAGCTGGAGATAAGGTTGTTTTGAAAGGGCAGGAAAACATCTGGCCCACTCGCCCCCTTAAAGAGCTAGATCCCGAAACTGCAATTAAAGAAAAAGAATAAATTATGTCCTTTACTGATTATTTTATAAAAAAGCCTGTCCTGGCTTGCGTTTTGAACCTACTCATCTTCGTTTGTGGGGTATTGGCTTTTTCTGGGTTAACTTTACGGGAATACCCTAAGGTATCCTCGCCGGTTTTCAGCATTAATGTTAACTATCCTAATGCCAGCGCTGATGCTATGGAAACAGACGTTGCGAATCCATTAGAGGACGCAATCGGTGGTCTAGAAGGTATAGAAAATATTAGCTCCACCTCAAGATATTCAAATACTCAAATTAATGTGCGATTTAAACCTGGCGTGGATATAGCTAAAGCGCAGTCAGATCTACGAGATAGCCTTGCCATGTCACGGGGAGAACTGCCGAAGGAGATCCTTGAACCAACCGTTCAACAACAGGAAAGTGATGCAGATCCTTTCATGTATCTGGCCCTTAAAAGTGAGCAAATCAACTTTGCAGAATTAACGCATGTGGCAGAATTATATCTGAAAAACCCTCTTAAAACGATACCTGGCGTTTCTAAAGTCAATGTTATGGGCCAACGCTATCAGATGAAAATTCGATTAGACAATGCAAAAATGTTGCAACATAAAATCGATGCATCAATGGTTTATCAGCAATTATCAGAATACAATGCATCCCTGCCTGGGGGGCGTTACCAGGAAGCCCTACCGATCACCATTGATATGACAGCCTCTTCTGTAAAGGATTTTGAAAAAATACCAATCATTCACCATGGCAAGGCTATTGTTTTGTTGAAAGACATCGCTGAAATTCAACTAGAATATTCCACAAAAGATATTGTTCGCGTAAGTGGAAAGCCAGGGGTGTTACTAGGTATCGTCAAAACCAGCGATGGCAATCCTTTGGAGATATCCAATGCGCTGACCGCCCAATTGCCTGATTTAAGGAAAGCACTCCCTTCACATGTGCAATTAGACCTGATCTTTGACAAGACACAATTCATCAGGGGATCCTTATCCGCGATTGAAACATCCATTGCGGAAGCCATACTGTTGGTCATGATTATTGTGTTTTTGTTCTTAAGAAATTTCAGATCTATATTGATACCGGTAGTGGCTATTCCTTTGTCGTTAATCGGCGTCATGAGCATCATGAGTATTTTTGGTTTATCGGTAAATACGATAACCATGCTGGCACTTGTTCTTGCGGTAGGCCTAGTCGTAGATGATGCCATCGTTGTCTTAGAAAACATTCACCGACATATGGAAAATGGATTATCCACAACTCAAGCCGCCTTAACCGGCGCCAAAGAAATTGGCTTTGCGATTATCGCGATGACATTAACGTTGGCTAGCGTTTACGCTCCTGTCGCTTTTATTCAGGACACCATTGGCCAGGTGTTTTTTGAATTTGCCTTAACGCTTGCAGGCGCAGTCATAATCTCTGGTATTGTTGCCCTGACGTTTTCACCCTTAATGTGCGCCTATCTTTTAAAGCCACAGGAAAAGCAATACCTGCCGCAGATTGATGTGTTTCTGGGGAAATTGGAAAGTAAGTATCAGGGCTTGCTTGCCATCATTTTTGATTGGCCTAAAGCTCTGGCTGCGGGTATGTTTCTTGTATTTTTCAGTTGCCTCGTGTTATTTCAAACTGTACCCCAATCTTTAACCCCTATTGAAGACCGCGGCGTGATTGGAATATTCATTCCACCTATGGGAGGGCTTTCACAAACTGAGTTTGATGGATATGTAAAACGAGTCGAAACCGTAATGTCGACCGTACAGGAAGCCCCCAGCTACTTAACCTTTGCAGGAGGTTGGGGCGGCGTTGTTGTTTCCACATTAAAACCGTGGTCTGAAAGATCACGATCCGCCAGTGACATCGTTAACGAATTGCGTGGCAAGATGATGGCCGTACCCACCATGCAAGCCCACCCGTGGAGTTGGGATACTGGAATACCAGGCGTTGAACAAGTCTCAGCAAAAGATGCAGGAATGACCGTTGTCCTGCAAACCGTTGGTTCATACAAACATTTGAACATGTATGCAGAACAATTAAATCGTGCATTTAATGATGATAAAACTCACTTTACAGATAGTTACCATGACTTAAAACTCAGTCTTCCTGGTTTTAATGGCAAGATTGATCGTAGGAAACTTTTGCTGAATGGAATTAATCCCAGACAAGCCTCTCTTGGCCTTGCCATTATGATGGAGGAAAACACGGGCTTGGAATTTAAAAAGGATGGAATACGGTATCAAATCGCTCTATCCAGCATAGAAAAACCTTATTTCTTGGAGGAAATCTTTGCTATTAATACATCAAAAGAGATCGTCCCTTTTTCAAATTTCATGACGTTAATTCCTGACATCATGCCAAAGGAACTGAAGCATTATAATCAACTTCGAGCGGCGCAAATTAATATTAACCGCCTCCCCTCGATAAGTATGGAAGAAGGTGTTGCGGCTGTAGAGGCAAAGCTGACCGAGATTCTACCCAGTGATTTAAAGTACCAGTTTACCGGCGCCGCACAAAAATTAAAGGAATCATCCTCTATGATGTTAATGCTGATCCTGATCGCATTATTATTTATCTATTGTATTATGGCGGTCCAATTTGAAAGTTTTATCGATCCATTCATCATTATGCTCACCGTGCCATTGGCAGGCTTTGGCGCCCTTAGCTTGCTGTGGTTGACCGGTGGGTCGCTGGATATTTACACCCAAGTCGGCCTCATAACTCTAATTGGATTGATTTCCAAGCATGGGATATTAATTGTCGAATTTGCGAATCAGCAAATAATGCAAGGAATGTCCATTTTAAGCGCGGTATCCCAGGCTGCCAAACTTAGGTTGCGCCCCATATTAATGACGACAGCAGCCATGGTTTTCGGTGCCATTCCTTTAATGACCGCAACTGGAGCAGGCTGCGAAACACGCCGAGCCATAGGTATCGTTTTAGTTGGAGGTCTGACTATCGGCACATTATTAACTTTGTTTGTTATCCCGGGAATCTATTATCAGGTTAAATCCAGTTTAAGCCACAAGTCATCCGCCCCTTAAAAAACGCTTTCTTGCTAAGACTCCTGCAAAAGAAAGATTTTTTTATGCTTTTTATTTTTTATACCTATTGCTTCTGTGAAAAGGGCGTGCTAAAAAATCTGTGATTTAATAATAAAAATAGGGATACCTCCCGTGAATCAAACATCGCGCATTGCACAGCGGTATAGCGAGTCCTTGTTTAAAGTCGCTATCCAACAAAAGCAATTGAAGAACATCGAATCAGATTTCGATCGGCTGTCAAATGTCTTGGCCGAAAATTCTGGTTTTTCTCAAGCCCTTAAAAACCCGACTGTGCCTCGTGGATCCATGAAAAACATGATTGCGGATGTCAGTGATTTATTGAAATTGAGCCAACTGACAACTCATTTTCTGAAACTCCTCGCTACCAACCGACGTACCGATATGTTGCTAGATATGATTGCGCATTTTAAGGAGCTTGGTTTATCCCATAATAATCAGTTACGTGTCAATGTCACCTCTTCCACCCCCATATCGAATCAACAAATGGAACTCTTGCAAGAGGCGTTAAATAAAAAAACATCGAAGGATGTCCTCATCAACCTGAATACGGACCCAAGCATTTTGGGCGGACTTATTATTAATTATGGATCGTCCAAGCTGGATTTTTCCATCAGAAGAAAGCTGAATGATCTCAAACATGAATTAGAAAGGCTAGGCTAATGACTTTTAAAGCGGCTGAAATATCCTCTATATTACAACGCCATATCATCGATTTTGATACAACCACAAATCTAGAAGAAGTAGGACAAGTTTTAGAAGTGGGTGATGGTATTGCCCGTGTTCATGGCCTCGATAATATTCAAGCCGGAGAGATGGTTACCTTTGACGATGGTACAAAAGGCATGGCTTTAAACCTGGAAGATGATAACGTCGGTATCGTTATTTTCGGTGAAGACCGCAGCATTAAAGAAGGTGCCTCCGTTAAAAGAACAGGACACATCGTTGAGGTTCCCACAGGTAAATCTCTGCTGGGAAGAGTGGTTGATGCGCTGGGAAATCCTATTGATGGTAAGGGCCAAATCAGCGATACCGTATCCAAACAAGTGGATGTTAAAGCCCCGGGAATTATCTCCCGTCAGCCGGTAACAGAACCGATGCAGACAGGTATCAAGGCCATTGACTCTCTCGTTCCCGTTGGACGTGGTCAGCGTGAGTTGATTATTGGCGACCGGCAAACGGGGAAAACAACTCTGGCGATTGATGCGATTTTAAACCAAAAGGAAAAAAATCAATCCAGTAACGAGAGTGAAAAACTTTACTGTATTTATGTCGCCGTCGGCCAAAAACGTTCGACCGTGGCACAGATTGTGAAGACCCTTGAAGATCATGGCGCCCTAGAATACACAACGGTCGTGGCCGCAACCGCTTCTGATCCTGCTCCCTTGCAGTTTCTAGCTCCCTATACAGGATGCACCATGGGCGAATATTTCCGCGATAACGGCATGCATGCCCTGATCGTATATGATGATCTTTCTAAGCAGGCGGTTGCCTATCGACAGATGTCGTTGCTCCTGCGCAGGCCTCCAGGACGTGAAGCATACCCAGGTGACGTGTTTTACTTGCACTCTAGGTTATTGGAACGCGCGGCAAAACTCAGCGATGCAGAAGGTGGCGGTTCTTTGACAGCCCTGCCTATAATTGAGACGCAGGCCGGTGACGTTTCTGCCTACATTCCGACGAACGTGATTTCGATCACCGATGGACAGATCTTTTTAGAAAGCGACTTATTCTATAAAGGTGTGCGTCCCGCGATTAACGTTGGTCTTTCGGTTAGCCGCGTAGGTTCCGCGGCACAAGTCAAGGCCATGAAACAAGTTGCGGGATCGGTAAAGCTGGAACTCGCACAGTACCGTGAAATGGAATCCTTTGCTCAGTTTGCATCGGATTTAGATAAGGCCACACAACAGTTATTGGCTCGCGGTGAACGATTGACTGAGCTTTTAAAACAAACACAACACACGCCTTTTTCTATGGAAGAGCAAGTGATCAGCATTTTCTGTGGCGTTCGAGGCTATTTGGATAAAATTAAAACGTCCGATATTAAAAGATTCGAATCAGAAGTCCTAAGGACTATGCGCCGCGAACAACCGGACATCATCAAAGATATTCGCGAGAATAAAAAACTCTCGGAAGAGAATGAAAAAGCTTTAATCCAGTTCTTAGATCAATTCATGACGGTGTTTGTTAGCTAATGGCCAGTTTAAAAGATTTACGCATCCGCAAAGCCAGCGTTGTTTCCACAAAGAAAATAACGGCTGCCATGAAAATGATTGCGGCTGCCAAGATGAAAAAAGCACAGGATCAAGTAGAGCAATCAAAGGTTTACGCAGATCACATGGGTCAGACGCTGGTTTCGCTTGTGGAAAAAGGCAGAACCTTTGAAATACCGCCCAAGCTTTTAGTGGGGACAGGGAAATCTGAACGACATTTGATTTTATTGTTAACCTCAGACCGTGGTTTGTGTGGAGGGTTTAACTCGAATATCACGCGCAAAACAATTAAACAACTGAACGAATATAAAGAAAATGGCATTAAGTTTCAGGTTATTTCCATTGGCCGCCGTGGCAGAGACATTTTAAAAGCCAGTGCCCATAAAGATGCGGTGATTGAATCCTTCCCAGCCTTCGATAAACCAAAGTTTTGGCAGGCCAGTCGCATTGCAAATATGGTGTTAGATCTCTTTGAAAAAGATGAATTTGACGTTTGCACGGTTATTTACAATCGATTTATTTCGGTAATATCGCAAAAAATTACCAGTCACCAGATCATTCCTTATAATGAGCTGGATTTAAAAGGGGAAGACATGCCCCATAATGACAATAAGTTGAGCGCAGTTTACGAGTATGATCCGTCTGAACAAACGGTTTTATCGCAATTATTACCCAAAAATATTGCCGTTCAGATTTATCGGGCTCTGTTGGAAAATGCAGCAAGTGAACATGGGGCACGCATGACGGCTATGGATGCGGCAACGCGAAATGCCAGCGAAATGATTGATAAGTTAAGCCTTGTCTACAACCGCACCCGTCAAGCCATGGTAACAAAAGAATTGATTGAAATCATTTCCGGTGCCAACGCTGCAGCAAAATAGGAAAAACAAACCAGTAATATGGAATATCCGGTTATACAGACAGAATGTGTATAACGTTAAAATTAGGAGAAAATGATGGCTAAACAGAATGTTGGAAAAATCTCGCAAGTAATTGGAGCCGTCGTCGACGTTCAATTTCCCGATGGAATGCCCGCTATTTTAAATGCGCTTTACACCTTGAATAACGGCAAAAAAGTCGTTTTCGAAACCTCGAAGCATTTAGGGGAAAACGTTGTCCGCGCAATTGCAATGGACTCGACCGATGGTTTAGTTCGTGGACAAGAGGTGTTTGACACAGGCGAACCCATCACAATCCCTGTGGGACCTGAAACACTTGGCCGTATTATGAATGTGATTGGTGAACCGATTGATGGTCGCGGCGAAATTAAAACAGCTATGCAATTACCCATTCATCGCCAGGCTCCGGAATTTAAAGAACAATCCACGGAAACAGAAATTTTCGTCACGGGCATTAAGGTTGTGGATCTTTTAGCCCCCTACTCTCGTGGGGGTAAGATTGGTCTTTTTGGTGGTGCCGGCGTGGGTAAAACGGTTATTATTCAAGAGTTAATCAACAACATTGCTAAAGCCCATGGTGGTTTTTCTGTGTTTGCGGGTGTGGGTGAACGGACACGTGAAGGTAACGACTTGTACCGTGAAATGATTGAATCTGGTGTTATTGATACCGAAGGTCCCAATTCGAAAGCGGCCCTTGTTTTCGGTCAGATGAACGAACCTCCCGGAGCCCGTGCTCGTGTGGCGTTAACAGGATTAACCGTCGCCGAATATTTCCGTGATCAGCAAGGTCAGGACGTATTGCTGTTTATTGACAATATTTTCCGTTTCACACAAGCGGGTTCAGAAGTATCAGCCCTACTCGGCCGTATGCCCTCTGCTGTTGGTTATCAACCGACACTGGCTACAGAAATGGGTGCTTTACAAGAACGTATTACGACCACAACGAAGGGTTCGATCACTTCTGTGCAGGCCGTATATGTACCTGCGGACGACTTAACCGACCCAGCCCCGGCGACGTCTTTCGCACACTTGGATGCCACAACCGTTCTGAATCGTCAGATTGCGGAATTGGGTATTTACCCGGCGGTGGATCCTTTGGATTCGACCTCTCGTATATTGTCGCCGGATGTGGTTGGCGAAGAACATTATAACGTCGCCCGCGAAGTTCAACGGGTTTTGCAAACCTATAAATCCTTACAGGACATCATTGCGATCTTGGGTATTGATGAGCTTAGCGAGGAAGATAAGCTGACCGTCTCACGGGCCCGTAAAATCCAGAGATTCCTATCGCAACCCTTCCATGTAGCAGAGATTTTCACGGGAAAACCAGGTGTCTTTGTAAACTTAAAAGATACCATTAGTGGATTTAAGGCCATCGTCGATGGCGAATGTGATCATATGCCAGAGGCTTCATTTTACATGGTGGGTAAACTGGAAGAAGCCATCCAAAAAGCCAATGATATGGAAAAAGAGGCCGCATAAATCATGACCACACACAACCAGTCTTTTGACTTTCAAGTGGTATCCCCTGAAAAAATTTTATTTCAGGGCACGTCAACCATGACGGTGTTGCCGGCGACCTCTGGCAATATTGGCGTGCTCGCCAAACATGCCCCCACGGTTTTAACTTTAAGTCGTGGTATAATTGACGTATACCAAGGCGATCAAATCGCCCATCGCCTATTCGTAGGCGGTGGCTTTGCCAACATTAGCGAAACCAACTGCCTCGTCATGGCCGATGATGCCATTGCCGTTGAAGACTTGAAAGAAGATGAACTGGTTCAATACTTGCAGGATGTAGAACTCGCAATTGAAAAAACCATTATTGAAGAAGAAAAAATACACCTACGCAACGACGCCTTCATGGCCAAAACAAAAATTGACCTCATTCGTCATCTTTTGAAAAAGGATTAGGGGCATTGTCAGAATGAGGCCATTTCAAAACTGGCTTTTTTGGAGGAATTTATAGGAAAGGTGAGAACCGGAGCGCAGCGTACCTCTTCGTACGTGAGCACCGGAAGCGGAACCTTGACGACGAAATCACCCAAAAAAGACGTTTTGAAATGGCCTCATAATATTATACTAATTCCATAAAATAA